>NZ_AP027742.1:2755795-3111590 GCF_030296775.1 Claveliimonas bilis
GCAACCGCATTACCAAGAGGTGCTATCGGTTCCGCATACGCCTTCTCATTCGTAGGAACATAGACCAGCACGGGGTTCGCTCCTACGATATATGCCGCGTTCATAATCGCGTCAAGTACTCTTTTATCTGTAGACGTATCTCCTGTAACAACTACATTTTCCCCCGGCTCGACAAGCATAACCTCTTTGACAAGCTTATAGGCAGCTTTACTTACCTCATAAGACAAATAATCTGGTGACATCTCAATTCCAATTGGGTATTCCATTTTCCTTCCTCCTTTAGTTTAATCTGCGGTTAATTCACCGTCCAACATTTCTCTTACAACACGTGCCATAGTGGTTCTGCAGAGCAGAACAGGTTTCCCGGTGATTGTTGCTACAATTCTTCTCGCTTCTCTGGTAAAACCGATACAATCCATCACGATAAGATCCGCTGTGGCATCCTTTGCCAATTCTGCCGCTTTGTACACCTCATTGATGTCTCCATACGGATTTGCCGGTATTGGCGTTACCTTTTTCATAATTGGCCCCCACTGCTCGTAGGCCTGCTGGATCTGCTGTTCGTCCGGAGTGATCACAATAATATTTGACTCCTTACTCAGAGCTTTTGCCAGCCCGTTTAAAATTTTTGCCGGATATACCAATGGCACGCGCGATTGAAAAACATCCGGGAAAGATCCTGCGCAGAAAATCATGATCAGTGAAACGCCCTGTTCTTCCAGCTTAGATATACAATTCTGCATTCTTTCCAGGATAAAACTTTCCCCAAATTTTGCAAAACTTCCATCATTCAGCCTGGAAACCAGCACGTAGTCCTCCGGACCCGGCGCCATGTCTTCTATCTCTTCCCGGCTCAATCCATCCAACGCTCCCGCCTGAAGCAACTCAATCTTATCACCCAAAATAGGCAAAATATCTGGCGTTACATCGACACGAGGAGACTGTCCTATAGTTACTGCTCCAATTTTCATTTGCAATCCTCCTCCCTCTTTTTTGATATCCGGAATATCTTTACCTTGATTCTATCACTAATAACTAGTAAAATGAAATTATATTATCTTATAGGCCGATAACTTGTCGTTATACCTAAATTTATCTGAATATTTACACAGGGAGGGATTTTATGTTAGACGTCAGAATAGATACTTTTCTTAGCCTTTGCGAAACCAGAAGTTATACCCAGACAGCCAGTCTCCTGAATATAACGCAGCCGGCCGTTACTCAACATATTAAACATCTGGAAAACCAATACTCCACAAAACTGTTCTATTATGATGAAAAACGCAGACTGCATCTGACTGAGCACGGCAAGCTTCTCCACCGCTTCGCACAGACTGTAAAGGCAGACTCCGTTCAAATCACAGAGTATCTGAAAACTCCTGAAAAAGAACCGGAAGAAATTAAAATCGGTTCTATCGTTACAATCGGAGAATCTCTGGTTCCACTAATCCTTGCTGAATATCTCCGAAAATACCCTGATAAAAAAGTTTATATGTATCTGGATGAAGCGGATACCCTTTTAGAACAGTTAAAAAACGGAAACATACATTTCTGCGTATCTGATATCTACTGCCCGCACACAGAATATGAAAGCCGGGAGTTATTTGAATGTGAAACAATCTGTGTCTGTTCGCCAAAGCATCCTTTGGCAGAAAAGACCGTAAATTTTGAAGAACTGAACAGTTCCAGACTGATTTTTCGTGAAAGCGCAACCAATTCCAAACGCAATCTGATAAAAATCCTTCACGAGTATAATCAGGATATCACCAATTTCCGTTCTTATGTAGAAATAGGCACGATCAACGCTGTTAAGAAACTGGTCATGGAAAATACAGGGATTTCCTTTATTTACCGTTTTGTTGTACAAGACGAGCTGGACGATGGTCTTCTCAGCCAGATATATATTAAAAATTTCTTATCAAAATCGCGTATTAACCTTGCCTGGATGAAAAATAGTTTTTTCACGCCACTTTGCCTTCAATTTTATGATATTTGCAGACAGGTGCTCTCTTCTCCTGATTTCTCCCAAAAATCAATTATCAAAAGTATAAGAGGCTGTCAGGAAACAGATTGTTCAAATCGGGAGATTTTTGTACCCTAAATACGAGAAAAAAAGAAGAGACAATCCGACAGAAGATCCGGTTCTTAAAAAACGAATCCTCTGGGATTGTCCCTTCCTTGCATGCCAGGGGGTAAAATCCGATATTAACCGACACCCCCTTTAGGATGGACCTGGCGGGAATCGAACCCGCGTCCGAAAGCCTTTCCATCAGGGCATCTCCCATCACAGTCATTACTTTTTCATTCCCTCTGCCGGACGCTTAATGACAAGCTTCCGGTTTCAGTAGCTTCATAAATTCTTCCATTTCCTCAAAGCTTTGGAAACGAAGTGCTCCGCCTTATTGAAGCCGGGATCTTAAGCAGCGGATGACCTAAGGCCGACTGCCGCCGAAATTAGGCAGCGTACGCTAATTCTCTATTGTCTGCGTTTATATTTAATTGGAACTTTTAACGTAGTGTCCCGCTACGGATGGCTTCCCCAACTTCCAAACCCCCGTCGAAACCAGTACAAGCCCTGATTGCTGCCTTTCTGGTCCGCAGACGTCTTCTGTTGGCGCTTATTTATTATAGTAAACCGGCTGCATAATGTCAAGGAAGGACTGCTCTGTATTTCAGCTTTTTCTGTGCAGTTTTTCCAGCGCTTCCTCCATCTGATCCATCGCCTGTTTCAGTTCTGCTTGCGAGGCCGCATAGGTGATCCTCAGGTGTCCCGGCGCATAGAACACACTCCCCGGAACAACAGCAATATGCGCCTCCTGCAGAAGGTATTCCGCCATGACAATATCATCCTTTATTTCCCATTCTCCATAGGAAGCTCCATAATAGGCGCGTATATCAGGCAAAAGGTAAAAAGCCCCCTCTCCCAGACGACAGTTTACTCCTTCCATGCTCTCAAGGCGGCTATACACATATCTGCGCCTTTTTTCATATTCCGCCACCATATCAGCCACTGAATCCTGGCTTCCGTTCAATGCCGCAATTCCCGCTTTCTGTGAAAGGGAATGGATGGAGGACACCATCTGGCTCTGAAGCTTATTGACCGCCCCGATCACTTCCAGAGAGGCCGCCAGATACCCGAGACGCCATCCTGTCATTGCGTAGGTCTTGGAAAAACTGTTGATCAAAATAATATGGTCTTTCCACTCTTCTGATTCCGACAGGGAAGCGATACTCACATGCTCTGCTCCGTCATATACCATGGCCTCATACACTTCATCCGCCAGGATATAGAAATCTTTTTGCACCGCAAGCTGTCCCAGTTCCTTCAGCGCCTCTCCGGAATAGACTGCTCCTGTAGGATTATTGGGAGTGTTGATCAGGATTCCTCTTGTCTTATCTGTAACAGCGTTTCTGATCGCTTCCGCATCAAGGCTGAAATCTTCTCTGCAGGGCACAAGAACCGGAGTTCCTCCGGCCATCTTTACCATTTCAGTATAGCTGACCCAGCACGGGTATGGAATGATGATCTCCTCGCCGGGATTACAGACCGCCATCAGAGCAGCATAAATGCATTGCTTTGCCCCTGCTCCAATGGTAATCTGATCCGGAGTATAACAGACATGATTTTCCCTTTCCAGTTTCCGGCAGATTGCCTCCCTAAGAGGCAGGATACCCATTACCGGCGTGTATTTCGTGAACCCCTCTTTCAGCGCCTGATTTGCCGCTGCACAGATATGGGGCGGAGTGACAAAATCCGGCTCCCCCACATTCAGGCCGATCACTTTTTCCCCTTGCCGTTTCAGCTCTGCAATGCGTGCTGTCAGCTCCACTGTTTTGGAAGGTTCGATATGCTTTACCCTTTCTGCTGTCACTTTTTTCTCTCCCTTTTATATCTTAAAACTGATAACAAATTATGTTTACTGGAATATGCGGATGCTTCCCACCACCGGCAAAGGATTTTTCGTTCCTTTACATGCACTCACGATCCCTGCAATCGCAAGGATAAAAAGGGCCAGAGAAAGCACGCCGCCCACAAGAGAAAGTCCCCATGAATAATGATAAAATATCTGATAACCCAGCAAGGAACCATTGGTGATCAGATTCAGGATCAGAGAGGTGATCCAAAGCACAATCCCCTGATTCAGATGATGACGGAGATATGGCGAAGATTTATTTCCGGCCAGAAGGGGCACAAGAACCAGAATCCCGATATAAGACAGCACTCCCATCACTTTATTTCTCTGTACATCTTCTTTTTCAAATTTTTCTTCCTTATATTGATAATACTGCTGATTTCCGCCCGGGCCGCTGTGCTGATATCCGTTTTGCTGTTCCTTTTGATATCCTCCGCCCTGGTAACTGTAATTCCAGGTATCCTGGTTTGTATAAGTATACTGCTCTCTATCTTTATTTTCCGCCTGCCCCTCCGGAATACTTGCTCCGCATTCCGGGCAGAACTTTGCTCCATCCTGTACTTTCGCTCCGCATTTTACACAGTAAGCCATTTTATCTCCCTCCTATGTGTACCGGTTGTTTCTCGTCTTCCAGCCCAAGAATTTCCGCCAGAACTTCTATAATAATCTCATTAGTACATGATTTGATATACCCCATCATATGAAGAGAAATCTCGTCCTGTTTCTGCGCTTCTGTCAGATCTTCTTTTCTGTTAGTCTCCTGGATCAGCTGAACCAGCTGTGGGGTCAGCTCTTCGTAAGTTTCTATGGTTGTCTGTGATACCAGATCTCTTAGCTGTTTTTTATTGGTCGGAACCATATCCTTTTCTCCTTATCCGAAATTCCTTACTTTAAATTCTCTGCTTGCCTCTCTTTGCTGATCTTTTTTTGCGATATCCTGCCTCTTGTCATACAGTTTTTTACCCTTCGCAAGGCCGATCTCCACTTTGACAAGACTACCTTTAAAATATACCTTTAGCGGTACAATTGCAATCCCTTTTTCCTTCATTTTCCCGGCCATTTTATTGATCTCGGATTTATGAAGAAGAAGCTTTCTTATGCGAAGGGGATCTTTGTTGAAAATATTTCCTTTTTCATATGGGCTGATATGCATGCCGTAAATATAAACCTCTCCATTCTCGATACGGATAAATGATTCTTTAATGCTGCATTTTCCCATACGCAGAGATTTCACTTCCGTTCCAGCCAGAGAAATTCCAGCCTCATATTTTTCCAGTATAAAATAATCATGATATGCTTTTTTATTATTGGCTATCATTTTTTCACTGGTCTTTGCCATTTTCAAAGTCTCCTTTTTCTGCAATCTCAAAATCTACTGTTCTTGTAAGACGATCCGCCGCAGACACACGGACATATACTTTTTCTCCCAAACGATATGTTCTGCCCGTATGAAGCCCCGCCATCTCACTGCGCTCTTCATAATACTCATAATGGTCGTCACGCATGGAGGCTACATGGACCAGTCCTTCTATTGTATTCTCAAGCTCCACATACATGCCCCATTTTGTCATTCCCGAAATAATGCCCTCGTATATCTCTCCAATATGGGCCTGCATATATTCCGCCTTTTTCAGCTTCACAGTCTCCCGCTCCGCCTCCTCTGCCTTTCTCTCCGTTTCGCTGGAGTGTTTCGCCACTTCCGGAAGGATCGACTCGTAATGTTCTATTTTCTTGTCGTTCATCCGCCCTCTCAAGTTATCCTTAATGATCCGGTGGATCTGAAGATCCGGATAACGGCGGATCGGTGAAGTAAAATGCGTGTAATAGGGCGCTGCCAGACCGAAATGTCCGGTATTTTCCGGTGAATATCTTGCCTGTCTCATAGATCTTAGGGCAAGCCGGCTGATCAGATCCTCCTCCGGTTTTCCTTCCAGCCTCTCCAAAAGTTTCTGCATCTCTTTCGGATGGACCTCCCCTTGCCCCACATGCATGGAATAACCGAAATTATTGATAAATATGGCAAATTTCCGGATTTTTTCCTCATCAGGAGCCTCGTGGGTCCGATATACAAACGGCAGCTCCTGCCAATAGTAATCCTCCGCCACTGTCTCATTGGCAAGAAGCATAAAGTCCTCGATCATCTTTGTGGCCGCATTCCGGTCATAGGGCTGGATCTCTATCGGTTTTCCCTGCTCATCCAACCGGATCTTTGCCTCCGGAAAATCAAAGTCAATGGCTCCTCTTTTATGACGTTTTTTCCTCAAAATTTCCGAAAGCACTGCCATCTGTCTCAGCATAGGTACCAGAGTTTCCTGCTCCTTTGCCTCCTCGCCGTCAGGATCGGAAAGGATCTGCTTAACTCCCGTATAGGACATCCTTTTATCTACGCGGATCACCGTTTCAGCAATCTCATGATCGATCACATTTCCCTGCCTGTCAATCGTCATAATACAGCTCAACGCAAGGCGGTCCACGCCTTCATTCAAAGAACATATCCCATTAGACAGCCGGTGAGGCAGCATGGGGATCACCCGGTCTGCAAGATAGACGCTGGTTCCTCTCTTCAGTGCCTCCCGGTCCAAAGCGCTTCTTTCCTGCACATAGTTGGACACATCCGCAATGTGGACTCCCAGCGTAAAGTGATCGTCAGTCCAGGTAAGAGAAACTGCGTCATCCAGATCTTTGGCGTCTTCCCCGTCAATGGTAACCATCTGCCATTCACGGATATCTTTTCTGCCCTGCATATCCGCCTCGCTGATCTCCTCCGGCACTTTTCCCGCCTGATTCAGCACTTTCTCCGGAAATTCCACCGGCAGATCATATCCTTTTACAATGGATAAAATATCGGTTCCCGGATCATTTTTATGTCCGAGGATCTCTTCTATTTTCCCCTCCGGTTTTCTGTTTTCATCTCCATAGCTTAAAAGCCGCACCACAACCTTGTGTCCGTCCATTGCCCCTTTGCTGTTTTCTTCTGCCACAAAAATATCCTGAAGGAACCTGGCATTGTCCGGGCGTACAAAACCATACCCCTTATTTTTCCTCTTCTCATACAACCCTACAATACGGGTTGTCCCACGGGAGAGGATTTCCACGATTTTTCCTTCTTTTCTTTTTCCTTCCGGCGTCCGAAGAAGCACAACCGCAACGGTGTCTCCCTGCATGGCTCCGCACCGCTCTGCCTCGCCGATGAAAATATCTTCCTCCTCACCTTCTACACTCACAAACCCAAAGCCTTTTGGATGGGCCTGATATACTCCGGTAAGCCTGCCCGCTTCTCCCCGCAAGTATTTCCCCTTTTGAGAGAGACGGATCTTGCCGTCTGTGATCAGGCTGTCCAACACCTCCTTCAGCTCTGTGCGCTGTTCTTTGGGTACCTGAAGGATAACGGCAATCTCTTTTAATTTCATTGGCACATACAGGTCATCGCAGATAAAATCATAGATAACCTTTTTTCTTTTTTCAAAATTATCATCCATTTTCTGTCACCTTCTATACTGTATACGTAAAAAGACACTCTTATCCGCAAACAAGAGTGTCTCGACATTTTTATCTTAATGATCAGGCAAATATTTTCATATTCAGCACTGCTGCCAGTACAATGAAAAGTACAGCAAGAACTCTGGTGATCTTGACAAGCGCTCCTTCCATAGAACGTCCTTTATTCTGTCCCCAGTAAGTATCCGCCATGCCTCCGATCGTTCCAAGGCCTGCCTGTTTTCCTTCCTGCATCAATACGATAATTGTCAATGCGATACAGTCTATAGCAAATATAATCATTAATACCATCTTCAAAATTTCCACTTTTTCACACCTCCTGTGGATAAACCAAATATATTCTATCATACTGTTCCCCGGATAGCAAGGTTTTTTTATGTAGCATTTGTCATCTGGAAGAGCAGTTCTTTATACTGCTGTGAAAAAATGCTGTTCTTCCGCCAGATAAAAGTAAAATCATGGTATTTGGGAAAGCCTTCCACAGGAAGTTCCACAAGACTTCCTTCTCCAATCTCCTTCTTCACCGCCGCTTCATACAGGAAAGATATTCCTCCTCCGCCCATTACAATAGATTTGATAGCGTTCATATTGCTGATTTCCACCACATTGTCAAAATCACCGATCTGATAGCCGTCTTCCCTAAGCGCCCTCTCCAACACTTCCCTCGTGCCGGAACCCTGCTCCCGGACGATCAATGTCTCTCCGAAAATCCGGGGCCACCCGCATTTTTCCCCGCTCATTTTTACCTTGGCGCCGTAGGGACTCGCTACTCCTATGTAACGTTCTTTTCGGAAAAGCTGAAAATCATAGTCGCTTTTTTCAAAATATCCTTCTACTACAGCAAAATCAATTTCTCCTTCATCCAGCTTCTTCAAAAGCCCCTCCGTATTGGCAATGGTAAGCCTGATCTGCGTATGAGGGTGCTTTTTCATATATCCGGCAAGATAATCACCTATCACATATTCTCCGATCGTCAGAGTCACCCCAAAGATCAGATGGCGCTGCCCGGCAGCGTTTTCCTGAAATTTTCTCCGAAGAGCCTGGTCATCATGCTGCCAGGTCACAGCCATATTCAGAAGCGCTCTCCCATCCTTTGTCAAAAACAGTTTTTTCCCCTGAAATTCAAACAGTTTCACCCCATATTCTTCTTCTATATGGCGCATGTGCTGGGACACAGCCGGCTGTGTAATATGCAGGGCGTTGGCAGCCTTTGTATAATTCATATATTTGCATACAGTAACAAATGTCTCCATCCGAAAATCCAGCATATTTCCCCTCCTTATATAAATTATTTTTATCATATCATAATTTATTATAATTTTACATTATTATTTTTCTGTGATAAATTAAAAGCATCGGTTCAGGCCGAAACTACTGTTGAAACTCACAAGAGAAAGAAAAGAGGTAAACTATGGAAGTTGTCACTAAAAATATGAAAGGGCTTCTGCTGTGCCTTCTCATTGCAGTTCCCGCATGGTTTCTCGGAACAGCATTCCCTATCATCGGAGGTCCTGTGGTCGCCATCATTCTTGGAATGATCGTTACACTATTTATAAAAGATAAATCTTCTGTTCAGGACGGTATTAATTATTCCGCCAAGAAAATTCTGCAGTACGCGGTTATTCTCCTTGGATTCGGACTGAATCTTTCCGTTATCCTGGATACAGGAAAGCAATCCCTTCCTATCATTATCTGCACCATTGCCACTTCACTTATCCTGGCATACTTTTTAAGCAAAGTTATGCATATTCCGGCACGTATTGCCACTTTAGTGGGCGTCGGCTCCTCCATATGCGGCGGTTCCGCCATTGCCGCCACGGCTCCTGTTATTGATGCGGATGACGAAGAAGTCGCCCAGGCTATTTCCGTTATTTTCTTCTTCAATGTGCTGGCTGCAGTAATCTTCCCACATTTTGGAAATTTCCTGGGATTTGACCAGACAAGCGGCGAAGCTTTCGGTATTTTTGCCGGTACAGCCATCAATGACACTTCATCCGTTACAGCTGCAGCTTCTACCTGGGACAACATGTTTGCGCTTGGATCTGCCACCCTGGACAAAGCCGTCACTGTAAAACTCACCCGGACGCTGGCCATCATCCCGATCACTCTGGTGCTTGCTCTTTATCGCACAAAAAAGGAAAAATCTTCTTCCGGAAGCTCCGTCAGCCTGAAAAAGATTTTCCCCTTCTTTATTATCTATTTTATTGTCGCTTCCATCATCACAACAGTGGCGACAAATGTGTTCGGTGTATCTTCAGATTTTTTTGCTCCCATCAAAGAACTGAGCAAATTTTTCATTGTTGTTGCCATGGCTGCCATCGGACTGAATACCAACATTGTGAAACTGGTAAAAACAGGAGGCAAACCTATTATCCTCGGCCTTTGCTGCTGGGTTGGCATTACTGCCGTCAGCCTGATCCTCCAGCATGTGCTTGGTATCTGGTAAACCTTTTAAAATCCATAACGGGCGGTATCGCCCAATCGTTCTTCTATCCGAAGAAGCTGATTATATTTTGAGGTGCGCTCTGCTCTGCAGGGTGCGCCTGTTTTTATCTGTCCGGCGTTAAAGGCCACTGCAATATCCGCTATAACCGCGTCTTCCGTCTCTCCGGACCGATGGGAAATGATCGCCTGGTATCCTGCCTTTTTTGCTGTCTCTATGGCGTCAAACGCCTCTGTCAACGTTCCGATCTGGTTAACTTTAATAAGAATTGCATTTGCCACACTTCGTTCAATACCTTTTCGCAGCCTTCTTACATTTGTCACAAAAAGGTCATCTCCTACAAGCTGGATATCCCGTTCCAGTCTGGCTGTCAGAAGTTCCCATCCCTCCCAGTCCTCTTCGTCGAGAGGGTCTTCAATGGAAACAACAGGAAACTCGGATGCAAGTTCTTCATAGTAGTCTATCAGTTCCTCCACTGTACGCGCCACCTTGAATCCATGCATACTGCTCTCCCCCGCAAACACATACTTTTTCAGCTTGCTGTCATAGAGTTCCGACGCCGCCACATCCAGTGCGATCCGTATATCCTCTCCCGGTTCATATCCGGCCGCCTGTACTGCTTCCATAATAAAGGCAAGGGCTTCCTTTGCATCTTTCAGATTTGGAGCGAATCCTCCTTCATCTCCTACTCCCGTGCTGTATCCCTGTTTTTTCAGCAGCGCTTTCAGATGATGGTATATTTCCGAACACATGCGCAATCCCTCTTTGAAACAGCACGCTCCGGACGGCATGATCATAAATTCCTGAATATCGATCGTATTGTCTGCATGCTGTCCGCCGTTCATAATATTCATCATTGGAATGGGCATCGTCTTCGCATTAACCCCTCCCAGATAAGAATAAAGCGGAAGCCTTAACGCCGCTGCTGCTGCCCTGGCCGCCGCCATGGAAACCCCCAGCGTCGCATTAGCGCCCATATTCCTCTTGTTGGGCGTCCCGTCCAGCTTTATCAGCAGTTCGTCTAAGGCCACCTGATCCAGTACATTTTTTCCGATGATCTCCGAAGCAATCTTTGTATTGACATTTTCCGCCGCCTGCTGTACCCCTTTCCCTCCGTAACGTTCCTCTCCATCCCTTAATTCCACAGCCTCATACTGTCCTGTGGAGGCGCCGGACGGAACGCTGGCTCTTCCAAGGTATTTATCTGCAGCAAGCACTTCCACTTCTATCGTTGGATTTCCCCGGGAATCAATGATTTCTCTTGCGTATACATCTGTAATCGGTAAATACTGATACATACTGACTCCTCCTTTTTAAACCGTTTTGCCGGCTCCAGGAATTAGTATGTCCCTTTTCCTCATCAAAATACCCCGCAGAATACTGCGGGGCAATGATTTTTCACTCTATGTTCTTATGCTTCGGCAACCAGATTTTCCTTATATATAACCTCGACTACCTGATCCACATATTTGCTGCACAGCTCGTCAGTAGCAGCCTCCACCATAACACGGATCACAGGTTCTGTTCCGCTTTCTCTTACCAGAATACGTCCGTCATCACCAAGGGCCGCTGTTACTTCCTCTACTGCTTTTACAACAGCCGGATTTTCTCTTGCTGTCTTTTTGTCAGTTACACGCACATTTTTCAGAAGCTGCGGATAAATCTTGACTTCCTCTGTCAGTTTGCCAAGGCTTAACTTCTTCTCCAGCATAACTTCCATAACCATAAGGGAGGTCAAGATGCCGTCTCCGGTTGTAGCATGTTTGCTGAAAATAATATGTCCGGACTGTTCCCCGCCCAGGGAGAAATTGTTTTTCACCATGTTTTCATAGACATATTTATCTCCAACTGCCGTCTTTTCATACTTCAGTCCCACTTTATCACAGGCTTTGTAAAGTCCCAGATTGGACATGATCGTTGTAACAATGGTATCTCCATTGAGACGTCCGTTTTCTTTCATGTATTTTCCGCAGACATACATGATCATATCGCCGTCCACTACATTTCCGTTTTCATCTACTGCGATGCAGCGGTCTGCATCACCATCGTAGGCGAACGCAATATCCAGGCCCTCTTCTTTGACATACTGCTGCAGTACTTCTATATGAGTGGAGCCGCAGTTTAAGTTAATATTTGTACCATTTGGCTCGTTATTGATGACGTATGTTTTAGCTCCAAGAGCATCATACACGCTTTTAGCGATCATAAACGCGCTTCCGTTGGAACAGTCAAGTCCTACTTTAATTCCTTCAAAAGAACGGGTCGCAAGAGAAATCAGATATCCTACATACCGGTTTCTTCCTGCCACATAGTCTGTTGTCCGCCCGATATTGTCTTTCTTTGCAAGGGGCAGTTCTCCTATCTCGCCGTCAATATAAGCCTCGATTTTTTCTTCTACCTCGGCCTCCAGTTTATGCCCTTTTCCGTTGATCACCTTAATTCCATTGTCATAGAACGGGTTATGGCTTGCAGAGATCATAATACCACAGTCAAAGTTTTCTGTTCTTGTTACATAGGACACGCTGGGAGTTGTTGTTACGTGAAGAAGGAACGCATCCGCACCTGATGCGGTCAGACCTGCAACAAGCGCATACTCAAACATATAACTGCTTCTTCTTGTATCTTTTCCGATCACTACTCTCGCCTTGTGCTCCTGTCCATAATACCATCCCAGAAACCGGCCTACCTTAAAAGCATGTTCTACTGTCAATACTTCATTGGCTTCTCCCCGAAAGCCATCTGTACCGAAATATTTTCCCATCTTACTAATTCTCCTTTTACCGCATATTTTTGACCGATTGTCCGTTTTTTTTGCACAATCAGTCTCACACAAAACTATTATAATCGTTTTGCGTCAAATATACAACAAATTTTAATGATGGAAAAGGCGGATCCCCGTAAATGACATCACTATACCGTATTTATTGCACACTTCGATGACATTATCGTCTCTCACAGAACCGCCCGGCTGAGCGATATATTTCACTCCGCTTCTGTGGGCGCGCTCAATATTGTCCCCAAATGGGAAGAAAGCATCAGAGCCAAGAGCAACGTCTGTCATCTGATCCAGCCATGCTCTTTTTTCTTCTCTTGTAAAGACTTCCGGCTTCCTTACAAAAATTTTCTGCCATTCTCCTTCTGCCAGCACATCCATGTAGTCTTCTCCGATATACAGGTCAATAGCATTGTCCCTGTCTGCTCTTCCGATAGACGGAAGGAACTCAAGTCCCATTACCTTGGGTGACTGGCGAAGGTACCAATTGTCTGCCTTCTGACCTGCCAGCCTTGTACAGTGGATCCTGGACTGCTGTCCTGCTCCGATTCCGATTGCCTGTCCGCCTTTCACATAGCACACGGAATTAGACTGGGTATATTTCAGTGTGATCATAGAGATAGCAAGATCGATCTTAGCCTCTTTTGTCAGTTCCTTGTTCTCTGTCACGATATTGTCGAAGAAATCTTCACCGATATTCAGCTCATTTCTTCCCTGCTCAAATGTGATTCCATAAACCTCTTTATGTTCCAGAGCTGCCGGAGTATAATCCTCATCGATCTGAATGATATTGTAGTTTCCTTTTTTCTTCTGCTTCAGGATTTCCAGCGCTTCCGGCTCATAACCCGGCGCGATCACTCCGTCGGATACTTCCCTCTTGATCAGTCTTGCTGTATCTGTATCACAAACATCAGACAGAGCAATGAAATCTCCGAAGGAAGACATTCTGTCGGCTCCCCTGGCTCTTGCGTAAGCGCTGGCAAGCAAAGAAAGCTCTCCCAGGTCATCTACCCAGTAAATCTTGGCAAGGGTTTCGCTTAATGGAAGGCCGATCGCAGCCCCTGCCGGGGATACATGCTTAAAGGAAGTGGCTGCCGGATATCCGGTGGCTTTCTTCAGTTCTTTTACAAGCTGCCATCCATTGAAGGCATCCATAAAATTGATATATCCCGGTTTCCCGTTCAGCACCTGGATCGGGAGATCACTTCCGTCTGCCACATAGATCCTGGATGGTTTCTGATTAGGGTTGCATCCATATTTCAACTGTAATTCTTTCATTTTTATCTGTTCCTTTCTTTTGTTTTTTCTCTTCAAAAAACTACTGATTTTTATTGATGATACGTGTCTGCCACTTTCCCGTTTCTATATCAATATAACGCACAAACAAGGAGACCTTATTTTCCTCATTCAGACTGCTCCAGAGACTTTCTGCAAAAGCATCCATATCATCCGGAATCCCGATCAGCTTCGGTTCACCTTCAAAACTTGGCAGAGGATTGCCGTCATGCATATATGTATGGATAAAATGTCCCTCTCCCGGAGCTGCATTCTCATAGGCAAATGTAAAACGATTACAGCTTTCAGGGCTTCCGTTATTGCTCTTTAAAATAGACATTGCATAGCTGTATTTTCCGCCTTCTATATGCATGATACCGGAAATGCGAGGTGTATAATTAGGGCCGTCCGGCTCAAATTCTCTGCAGCGAAGAGATTGTTCAAATGTCATCTGCTTGTCCATACCTTCATAGATCGTGTCTGTCTGATCTCCGTTTGTCACGATCGTCTTATTTCCCAGCACGCGCACCGGTGCATAGATGATCAGGCTTGGGTCCGTCAACTTAGAAGGATCAAATGCCTGAGTACGGATTCCGTCACCGTCTTCTACGAAAATGCGGTTGCGGCTGTTTTCACTTCTTCCCATAATAAAATATGCTGTCACTGCATTTTTCCCATCTGCACTTCTTCCAATAATGATTCCTCTGCCCGGATAAGAATTTCCCTGTAATTCTTTTTCAATTGATAACATTTCCATGTATCCCTCTCCTTTTCATGCCATTTGCTGGTTTATCTGTCCCCGGCTGCAGGCACACATTCTTTGCCAGCCGAGGTTTTCCTCTATCATTATATAAGAATTACCAATAACTTTCCACTATTAATTAGCATTATTTATAAGAAAACCCTTGTCTCCCTCCCCAAAAAGGAGTAAGATATCTTCTGCGAAATTCGGCAGTTTTTTGCAGAAGCACAGATGTTTCTGTATGCCGCTGCATTTTAGCAAGGGGGATTCCAATGGATACAACAACCGCAAAGCGTGATTTTCTTTTTGACAATTATAAAGCTGTCTTGATCGTCCTTGTCATTATGGGACACTTTACAGACTTAAACTATGGAAATAATGCTTTTTTATACAATTTAAAATGGCTGATCTCATCTTTTCATATGCCGGCTTTTATCTACATATCAGGATATTTTTCCAAACGCCAGCATTCTTTGACAGAGCTGATCCAAAAGCTCCTCATTCCATATCTCGTATATGAATGTGTTTATTATGCCCTGTACACCTTCATCCTGCACAGGCCCACAGGACTCTATCTTCTCTATCCGAAGTTTTCTCTGTGGTATATTCTAGCTCTTTTTGCATGGAGATTGGCAACTCCCTACTTCAAAAAGCTGCCGGGACATATGATCCTTGCAGTTGCGGCAGGACTCCTGATCGGGCTGTCCGGAATGAAAGACAACTTCCTCTCCATTCCAAGGATCCTGGTCTTCTATCCTTACTTCCTGGCAGGCTATCATATGAACCGGGAATTTTTCACAAGGATGCGTACCCGCCGGATACGTATTCTTTCAGCTGCAGGACTGATCTTTGCCACCGTTTTCCTTGTCGCTGATCCGATCCACAAAGGCTATGATCCTAAGATATGCTACGGAAGATACAATTATCATTACCTGGGACAAGCTCCTCTGGAAGGAATGCTGGTGCGCCTGATCTGCTATGGTGCAGGATTTGCTCTGACTTTCCTGATCGCCTTTATCATAACGGAGAAACGCACATTTTTCTCTTACCTGGGCAGTCGGACCATGCCGATCTACATCTTTCACGGGCTTGTATACTCCTGCTTTAAATACGGTTCCCATATCCTGCAGAATATAAATACTATTCCGGAGACCATCCTTTTGCTTGCTTTCTGCACAAGCCTTGCTTTCATCGGTTCTTCCGATATCCTGGTCAGAATTACAGATCGGATTTCCCATCTGATTCCTCCTTCCGGCAACAGACCTTCTTTCGGGAAATCTTATCGTGAAAACAAAAATGTAAATTAAAAAGGGAGGCCGCCTGTTCATCCATCGCTGATGATCTGCGGCTCTCCCTCATTTTTTCATTTTAAATACTTCTATGCAACGACATACTTCCCGATCGCATTTACAACTTCACTGCAGTCTTCGTCGGAATAAATACACAGCTCCAGGTTATTTTCCAGTCCGAGAGCAAGAATACCAAGCAGCGATTTTGCGTCAACAACTTTTCTGCTGCTTTTCTTCAGATCCATGTTGTAATCATACTTTGAAACAACATTTGTAAAATCCATAACTTCTTCCGGCGTTTTGAATTGTACTTTTACCTGACTCATACGTCTTCCCCTTTTCCTAAAATTTTCTTAAAACTATATATTCTTGTCTGTCTTATTATGTTCCATTTTTTCCAAGTCAAGACTATCATATATCATTATTGCCAAAAAAACAGGCTCATATTTTTAAAAAAGGAGTAATTTTTTAATCTTTTTCGTGTATTTTCCCCGTATCCTCTGTATCGTTCCCTCCTACAAATGTGTTTTCCGGTATTCTGAAGGAAGCATTCCTGTCTCTTCCCTGAAAATCCTGCTCATGTATTTCGGATCACTGTAGCCTGCCTGGTCTGCGATCTGGTTCAGCTTTAAACTGGTAGACACAAGGAGTTCTTTGATACGCTCTATTCTGACTTTTTTCATTGTCTCCGTAAATGTCATGCCGGTTTCTTTTTTCAGCCGCGTACTCAAATATTCTCCCGACACCCCCAGCTTATCCGCAATCTCTTCCAATGTAATTCCCTGATTATAATAATCTCCAATCAGAACACGTGCCTTTCTCACAAGAAGACTTTCATCCTGCTCCTCATTCTCTCCTTCAATCTGACTCATACAGTCAGAAAATACATCTCTGATCTGCTGCCATGTCACAGCTTCCATCATCTCCTGCATCCGCCGGGCCACGGGAAGATCTGTCTGATAGATCCTTCCGTACTCCCGCGCCGCATGGAAAACCACACTGAAATAGCGGAAACAGGCTTCTTTAACTGCTGCCGGATGGAAATCTCCCGCCTTGCAGTAAGCGATAAACTTATCCACACACCTGGATATTTCGGTACTGTTCTTCCCTGCAACTGCCTGTTTTACTCTTGTTTCCAGCTCCAGCGGATATTTGAACGGCTCCTTCCCCATTTCCAGGATCTTGTCATAATATATAAGCTCCCGTCCCCCTCCGGTCAGAGAATAATCGAGTACGCCAAAAAGACCCGCCGCTGCCTCTGACAGCCCCTTAAGCCCATGGCAAAAATGAAGCCCCATGACCGCCCGGCCTCCTGTCTGCCCCGAAATCACAGAAGCAAGCTTTGTTTCTATGTATGCCGCTGCTTCTTCCTGACCCGGCATCCGATACAGTACTGCCATCACAAGGTCTCTCTTTTCTCTTTTGAGAGCACAGGAAGAAAAAATCCCACTGTTCCTGCCTGCCTCCTTAAGGCTGCTGTAAATCTCCTCTGCATAATCCTGAAACCGCTCTCCCAGCCACACGAAGAAAATGCCCAAATTTCCATCTGCGTCAAATCCATACTTCTCCATCAGCTGTTCTTTCATATAGGTATCTGTTTCCGGCATCTCTGCCAAAGCCAGGGTTAAAGCCGACTCCAATGAATATTTTTTCTTTTGTTCTTTTTCCTCATTGATCCTTTTTTCGGCAAGCTTTAAAGTCTCTTCCAGTTCCTTAAGCTTTACCGGTTTAAGAAGATAATTTTCAATTCCTAGTTCAATTGCTGTTTTCGCATAGTCAAAATCAGAATAGGCCGTTAAAACCACTGCCCTGCAGCCATTGTTCTCCTGTCTGAGTACTTTCAGCATCTCAAGGCCGTCCATATCGGGCATACGGATATCCAGGATCACCAAATCCGGCTTCTCTTTCCGGATCATTTCCAATCCTTCTATCCCGTTTGACGCTTTTCCCACAAGCTCATATGCCGGATTCAGCTTTTTCAGTATATTTCCCATTCCATTTCGTATTGCCGCTTCATCTTCTACAATCACGATTTTCATCTATATCGCCGCCTTTTTCTGTAGGAATATACATATGTACTCTTGTAAATTCTCCCGGAACACTTTCAAATTCCAGGGATGCTCTGCTGGAATAATACAACTGAAGCCTCTTCCTTACATTTTCTATTCCTACGTGCCCGTTTTCCGGTTCCTTCTGCCTGATCTTTTCCAGTTCCCGTTCCCCAATCCCTTTTCCATTGTCTTCTATGACAATATGAAGCAGACCTTCCTCCTGTGCCATGCGTATCAGGAGCCTGCATTCTCCTTGCTGATCGCGGAACCCGTGCCGGATACTGTTTTCCGCAAAAGGCTGAAGCAGCAGTTTATGGAGCTTTCTATTTTTTATATCTTCCGGCACATCTTCCTCTATGAGAATTTCCTTCCCGATTCTTTCCTGCTGCAGCCTGACATATTGACGAAGCCAGTAAAGCTCCCCTCTTACCGTTGTTTCTTCACCGGCGTTCATCACAGAGTAACGAAGGATATCAGCAAGATCTCCTAACATCTGGCTGATTTCCAGTTCCCCCTTTTCAATTGCTTTCCAGTTGATCGCATCCAGTGTATTGTAGAGAAAATGAGGGTCTATCTGCGCTTCAAGAGCCTGGAGTTCTGCATTCCTTTGTTCCTCTGCTGCCGCCCTGCCCTGCTTATCCAGAATATCGATCTGACGCATCATGTCATTAAACCCTTCTGAAATCCGATTCAGTTCGTAAGGCATCTTCTTATCTGCCGTCAGTCTCACAGAAAAGTCCCCGCTTCTTGCGGCATTCATAGCTGTCACAATCCGTCCCACCTGCCGCACCAGAGGCGCTGACATAAAATAGGCTACAACTACCAGAATAACAATAACAGCGACAGCAATCATCAATTCAAATATCACCTGCCCCCAGAGAGTCCGCGCATACAGACTAAGAGAGTAATGCTCCTCAATCTTCCATCCTGTATCCTTCATTGTTCTTGTCTCCACATAAGAACTGTCATCACTTAGCTCTTTTGTAGAAATGCCGATGGCGGAAGAGTCTGATGAGCTGATCACCCTGCCTTTATCGATGATAAAAGTCGTTGTATTGGAGCCGTTTTGAATAGTTTCTCTGATCACGTTTTCATTCAGGCTCATTACTACCTGACCTATTGCATTTTCTTCCTCATCTTTTATAAGACCGATAATATGAAAGAGATACTGCTCCCCTGATTTCGTAAACACAGGTGCAGTATCTGTATGGTAAGTAATCTCCTGATCTGTTTCCACAAAAAGGCTCTCATCCATCCAGCTGTCAGACTTTGAGGCTTCTTCCTCTCTTTCATAGAAGAGCGAAGTCCCCCTCGGTCCCAGCAGGCTCATCCCTTCTATACCGGTGTTTCTCCGGCAAATATATGCAAAGTCCTGCTGTATACTTTCTCCGGCTGCTTTTCCCTTCCCCTGTTCTTCTCCAAGATTCCGGACGTTTTCCTGAAATTCTTCATCTGTTGATAATTCGTGCAGAATAGAAGTATATTTGTCCAGAGTAACATCAAGCATTCTTACTGACTGCTGCAGATCGTTTTTTACCTGTTCCTGATAGCGGTCAGTAAGAGTTTCTTCCAGGCTGACGATTGCCATAACAGAAAGAATCACAACCGGTATGGCTGCCAGCGCCAGAATAAGCGGCAGCAGCTTTTCCCGGAAGGTTTTTTCTTTTCTCATCTAATCTTCATCCTTTTCATGAGCATAGAGCTGATTTTCATCCTTAATCATGGCCGTCCCTACTCCTGCTACACTGAAAAATTCCAAAAGGAGGGCATGCTGCATCCTTCCATCCAGGAGATGTACACGGTTTACTCCCTTCTCGATTGCCGTAAGTCCCCGTTCCACTCTGGACATAACGCCCTCGGTCACTTTTCCCTCTTCTTTCATCTTCTGGATCTTCTCTACCGTCAGATGAGGATAAACTTCGGTTCTTTTCTCATCCTTCCATATTCCCCTGTGGGAAGAAAGATAGATCAGCTTGTCCGCATGAAGGACCACCGCCGTTTCAAGCGCAGCATCCTTGGAATCAATCACTACGTTTTCATTGTCAATATCATTGGGCATGATAACCGGAATATAATCATTGTCCAGCATCATGTGAAGGGTATGGGAATCGATGCCGCACACGCCGATCGCCTTCGTGCCGCATAATTCCAAAAGCTTGGCAATACGCTTATTCTCCCTGAATTTATCTACTCCCATTGGAGCATCATGGACAACTACCGGTTTCATTCCTACTGTTTTTAAAAGAGCAATATCCTGCATCAGATCCTGTTCTGCTACAGGACTTAAATACTTACGGCACCCATATTCAATGACCGCCACCTGCCTGTTGAAATCTCTGATATAGGGAAGCGCCCTGATCAGAATTTCCGCTTTGCGTTCAATCTCCTCAAATACTTTCTGTTCCATTTTCCCTTCTCCTTCCTCCCCTCTAATACCGACGGATCTCATCCTCGTCCTCGCCTTCTGTGCTTTCCACAGAACGGATCACAACATAGTACCCGGCATTTTCATTTATTTTTACATAAACCCTGTCACCGGCCTTATGCTTCAAAATTGCTTTTCCAATGGGGGATTCTATGCTGATCTTTCCATTTAAAGAACTTCCCCTCACAGAAGTGACGAGCTTAAATACTTCTGTCTCATCATCGTCTTCAAAATAGACCTCTACTTTCTTGTCTATACCCACCTCGTCAGCTGCAGAGTCATCCTGAACGATTTTCGCCGTTTTCAGCATCCGCTCCAGATACCGGATCCGGCTCTCATTCTGATTCTTATCTTTTTTAGCAGCATGGTACTCAAAATTCTCACTGAGATCGCCATGGGCTCTTGCCTCTTTTACTGCCTCAATTGCATTTTTTCTTACAACCAGCTTCCGGTACTCAATTTCTTTCTGTATTTTTTCCACATCCTGCTTCGTCAGCTGTTCCCGCAATTTTAACACCTCTTTATTTCTTCATCTTCTTATTCACTATAGCATAAATCGTCTACCTGGAAAAGGGATTCTTCCTGCGCCAAACAAAAAAGACAGATAAAAGAAGGGTCGTTGCCTCCGTAGCCGGAAATGCCGCCCATATGCCGGTCATGCCGAACAATTTTGAAAGGACTGCCGCGTAGATCACAATACAGATCAGCCCTCTCATTACCGAAATGAGGAAGGATTCTCCTGCCTGCTCCAATGCTCCTTTGCACGCGGCTGTCACAATATTCACACCTGCCGCCAGAAATCCCAGGAAGTAGATACGAAGACCTGTATGAGCGATACGGGCAAGCTCCTTATTCCCCTCGCTGTTAAATACAGCGATCAAAGAATCCGTGGCAAAAAATGCGGTCAGTACAAGAAAAACACCTACTGCCAAAGCCAATATCACCATATAACGATATATTTCCCGCACTTTTGCACCGTTTCCCTCCCCATAATATTTGCTCAAAAGAGGCTGGCTTCCCTGTGAGATACCGGTAAAAATCGAAAGAGCCACCAGGGCAAGGTTTGCGATCACCCCATAAGCCGCAACTCCCGTATTTCCGCTGATCCCCAGGATCAAAAGATTCAGAACGATCAGTACGACGCCGGAAGAGACTTCATTGATAAAGGATGAAGCTCCCAGACCAGGGATCCCTTTTGCATAGCGCCAGAAGGATCCGTCTGTCTGCAAATGAAAGCCATTCTTTCCGGAAAACTTGTGCCGGGAAAGGATCAGCATACTGATAACAGGAGCAAGCCCTGTCGCAAACGCTGCTCCGAACATTCCCATATCCGCCGGGAAAATAAAAATATAGTCTAAAATAACATTGGAAAAACTTCCCACAAGCATCCCGATCATAGAAAGCCGGGGATTGCCGTCATTTCTCACAAAGGCAAGAAAAATGTTGTTGCATATAAAACAGGGGGAAAAACATAAAATTGTCCGCAGGTAAACCGTAGTCATCTCTATGATCTTTCCCTCCGCTCCAAGAAGGATCGATAGCGGCCGAGCCGCAAAAATTCCCACTGCAAATAAAATGATTCCGATCAAAAGTCCCATTGCAAGGGCCGCCGTAAATACACGGTTTCCCTTTTCCTCTTCTCTTCTGGAACGATAAATAGAGTACTTTGTTCCGCCTCCGATCCCGATCATCAGCCCCGTTCCATTGATAAAACTGTAAATAGAAATGGCAAGATTAAGGGCTGTCAGACCGTCGGCCCCCATCTTTGCTGAAACAAAAAATGTATCCGCCAGAATATAACAGGACAGCCCCAGCATTCCAAAAATATTCAAAGATACATATTTGCCAAATTCTCTCTTCATGTCTTATTTCCTCCTTGCTCCTCTTTCTGCCAGGTCACTTACTTTTTGCGATACCCGAAAGGCTCTTATTTGATCAGGGAACAAAGTTTCCCGACAAACAAAAATATCCAGCCGTATTCCTTCTAAGACCTACCGGAATACGGCTGGACACTTTTCTCCATCTACCCGGTGGCAGATGGGGCCCTTTCTCTTGCTTGTGTCTACTTATATCACAGTCAGATATTCGAAGTCAAGCATTTTTCCTGCATTTTCTTTTCCTGCATTTCTTTTTCAAAGTCATCATTCCCCGGAGTTCAAAACATCATCCGGCATGATCTCGGACAAATACGCTTTTCCGGAAACAGGGCGGTCCATATGCTGCAGGCGCATTTCTTTCCCTGTATCCTTTATTTCCCGAAGAAGCCCCTGTGCAGACAGTCTTCTTGCCCCCTGTCCCATTATGATGATCTGCTCCAGACCGTCCGAGGTAGCGACCGTCACCTGATGCTCTTTTGAGATCTCATGCACAGTCTTCTCAATATATTGATCCGCCGTCTCTGCCTCCTTGGTGTAAACAACATAAATATTATGATATTTCTGCACTTCCCCTGTGTATCCCGGCACTTTATATGCGTCAAATACAAGGATCAGCGTCATTTTGCGGTAGCCCTGATAATTGCAGAGAACATCCATCAGCTTCCCTCTGGCTGCCTCAATATTCTCCTTAGCCAGTTCTTTCAGATCTTCCCATGCAAAAATAATATTATATCCATCCACCAAAAGGTATTCTTTTCCTTTTTTCTTCTTCTCTCCTCTATAGGTGCCGCTGCTTTCCGAATGCACGGTGCGCTTCCATGCAGTGCGCTTTTCTCCGGAACCATATGTTCGTGCAAAAATCGCCTTCAGCTCCTCTTCATCTGCCATGGCGGTATGAACCCTGTGCTTTCGATCCTCCAGCTCCGATACTTCCTCCGCCTCTTCTCTCTTTCGGATCCCTTCCACATGCATATAATCTTCCACCTGATCCCAGCTGACGGTAAATCCCGCTCCATGAGCGCAGAATACGGATCCTGTCGGATTATCAGTATCCGCCTCCGGATCATATCCCATCTTTTCTACGATTTCTTCCTGGTTGTGGCAGGGCTCATATCCTTTCAGCGTGCAGAAAAACCTCCCTCTTCCACCGGTAAAGGACAGAAGTTCTGTCTGATATCCTCTCATACAGATTACCGGGGCGCTTCCGGTTAAGATCATCCGATCCCCTTCTGCAACGGGAGGCTCAAAACTGCCGCTCATTCGCTGCACATCTGCAAGCACACGCCCGATCTGCTCCCGGGGAACCTCGATCCGAAATTCATACACCGGTTCCAGAAGAACACTTTCCGCTTTCCGAAGTCCCTGGCGCACTGCCCGGTATGTAGCCTGGCGGAAGTCTCCGCCTTCGGTATGCTTCTGGTGGGCCCGTCCTGCAATGAGTGTGATCTTCATATCTGTAATCTCAGAACCGGTCAGCACTCCTCTGTGCTTTTTCTCTTCCAGATGGGTCAATATCAGTCTCTGCCAGTTTACATCCAGCATATCCTCACTGCATTCCGCTGCAAACTGCAGTCCCTCTCCTCTCTCCCCCGGTTCCAGGAGAAGATGGACTTCCGCATAATGCCTAAGAGGCTCAAAATGTCCCACTCCCTCCACCGGGGCGGCAATCGTCTCCTTATATACAATGCTTCCCTCCCCAAAGGAAACCGGCACTCCAAACCGCTCCAGAATGAGAGCTTTTAAAATATCCATCTGCACTTCACCCATGATCTGTATATGGATTTCCGACAGTTCCTCCTGCCATACGATGTGCATTTCCGGAATCTCTTCCTCCAATTGCCGAAGCTTCAGGCAAAGACTGTGCATGTCGCAATCCACCTGCGGCTGCAGCCGGTAAGTCAGCACCGGCTCCAGAATCGGCGCTTCAGACTGTTTCTCTATGCCCAGTCCCTGCCCCGCATAACTGGTCCGCGGTCCGATCAGGGCGCAGATCGTTCCGGGGCCGGCCTCTGTTACATTCTGAAAACCTGTCCCGGAATAAATGCGGATCTGTTCCGCCTTATCCTCGCTTGTCTCATCCAGACGCATTTTCACTTTCAACGTTCCGCCCGTCACTTTCAGATGGGTCAGTCTCATACCTGAACTGTCTCTTGAAATTTTATAGACTCTGGCGCCAAATTCCCGGGGATAGACAGGATATTCCATGTACCGGTCCAGACCATCCAAAAACTGCTGTACCCCCTCCATCTTAAGGGCCGAACCGAAAAAGCAGGGAAACAGCTTCCTTTCTTTTACCAGACCTGCAATGTCTTCCCTCCCCGGCATATTTCCTTCAAGATACTCTTCCAGAAGGGTTTCGTCATGGAGGGAGATCCTTTCACAAAACTCCTCATCAGCCTGTTCACCGTCCCGCATAAAATCCTCACAGTCATCAGAAAGCCGTTCCTTCAGCTCTCCCATAAGCTGCTCCCTGTCTGTTCCTTCCAGGTCCATTTTATTGACAAACAAAAACGTTGGTATATCATAACACTTCAGCAGGTGCCACAGCGTTTCCACATGGCCCTGCACCCCGTCCGATCCGCTGATCACAAGGACCGCATAGTCCAACACCTGCAGCGTCCGCTCCATCTCTGCGGAAAAATCCACATGTCCCGGCGTATCAAGAAGCGTCACTTCTTTCTCTCCAATGGTAAGTTCTGCCTGCTTGGAAAAGATGGTGATCCCCCTCTCCTTCTCCATTGCATGGGTATCAAGAAACGCATCTTTATGATCCACCCGGCCCAATTTACGGATCTGTCCGGTCTGGTATAATATGCCTTCCGCCAATGTCGTTTTCCCCGCATCTACATGGGCCAGAATACCGACACAGATGTGATCCGCCCGTTTTCCGGGCGCGTTTTTCTCTCTATTTTTGGATGTATTTTCCATGAAAAAACCCCTTTTTGCGCTGTAATAATGACTGTATTATCATAGCACAAAAAGGGGGATAAGTCGATAAAGCATTGTCTGTCCTGTATCGTTTAAGGAGCGGAAAGCTTTATCTATTTGATTTTGTATCTGCGCCCTTTGTTCTTTCCGATCGCTTTTATCTTATTTCGCTTTGCAAGTTCATTTACCAAAACTCTGGCTCTCGACTCTTTCACTCCGATGACTTCTGCTATCTCACTTGTTTTATATTCTTTGTCCGGAAGCATGTATTCCAAAACAGTCTCCATCTGTCGTTCTGTCTTTTTTGTCACTTTCTTTTTATCACCGCTTTTTATCGCCACTTTTTTATCGCCACTTTTTATCGCCACTTTTTTTACAAACGATAATTTTAAAATGGTTCTGTCTGGTCCATATTCTTCTATGACCTCCGGCTGCTCCCATCCCTGCCGCTCCCAGGCACTATATATATCCGGCACACCGCTTCCTGCTCTTTCTCCAATCCCAATCAAATTAAACATCTTCATCAAAGCTTTATTCCTGGGATCCGATATACCTCCTTTCAGCATCTGCTCTTTTCCAGTTCTGATACTTCCCGGATTTTCCATTACGATAGTCTCTTCATCTTTCCGGATCACAATTCCTCTCGGAACGTAAAAATCTGTATTTACCAAACAATTCGCCAAGGCTTCTCTCAACGCTTTATGCACAGGCGTATCATCTACTCTGGTTATCCCTTCCAGTTTAAAAGGAATTTTCAAATCTTTCACAACTTTCCCATAAACTCGAAAAAAGAAATCGAATAAATTCCCTGTCCAGTCACCGGAACTAGATTGCAATCTGTCCGTCCACCGGATACTAGGATCAAGAATTTCCCGATAATCCAGGAAATATTCCGGGAATTCATACAAAATCCTATATTCCTCTCCAAATATTCTTCATCGTTTAGCCTCTCCCATACATGTTCCGTTCTATAAGCCATATGCCGATTACGATAAGCACGTACAGTTTCTGAACTTTGCTAGGCTGCCTGCAGGATATGCCGTATACATTTTTTCCTCACAAAATAGAAACATATCGCCTGCATAAGAATCGTAATGATCCAGGAAGCCGGATAGGAGATAAACAGAAAGTAAAGCGACCTGTGGTTTGGAAACATTCCGTAAATCCACACGATCCTTGTTCCTACCGTTCCGATCACCGACAGGATCATGGGTACTGCCGAATGTCCCATTCCCCGCAGCGCTCCCGGTATCAGATCCATAATACCGCACAGGAAATACGGCACTGTCGTAATGGACAGGATTTCCAGACCGTAGCGTATTACGTCACCTTCTGTCGTATATATCTTTAGAAGCGTTCCTCCGAACACATAACTGCCAACTCCCAGAACAGCCGCCGTCCCCACCGATAATATCATGCAGTTTAGCAGTACTCTGTCCATTCGCTTATACTTCCCTACGCTGTAATTTTGGCTTGTAAAGCTCATGCACGCCTGTGTTACTGCATTGATGGCCACATATAAAAATCCAAGGATATTGTTGGCCGCCGCATATCCGGCCATAGCGATGGAACCAAAAGAATTAACCGACGACTGCAGAAGAGCGTTGGAAAAATTGATCACCACACTCTGGATCCCCGCCGGAATCCCCACCTGAAAAATCTGTTTCAAATGAACGCTTTTCATCCTGAGCATGGAGAATTTAAGCTGGTAACTTCCTTCCGTTTTACACAGACACCGCACTACAAGGATGGACGAAACACACTGGGATGCCACTGTACCCACCGCTACTCCCGCAACCCCCAACGGTATGACAATGACCAGCAAAAGATCCAGTACTACATTTGCCATTCCGGCCAGGCTTAGAAAGAGCAGAGGTCTTTTTGTATCACCTACCGCACGCAGGATTGCTGATCCGTAATTGTAAAGCATGAAAAACGGCATTCCCATAAAATAGATCCTCATATAGCGCGCAGACTGCCCGATCACGTCCGATGGAGTCCCCATCAGTTTCAGCACAGGATATGCAGAACACACGCCGATGAATGCCATCACGATTCCTGAGAGCAAAGCAAATGTAATAGCTGTATGTACCGTCTCAGACATTTCCTTATCCCGCCCCGCAGCATAATGTCTGGCAGCCAGTACATTGGCGCCCAGAGAGATTCCAACAAACAGATTCGTAAAAATATGGATCAGAGATGTTGTGGATCCCACGGCAGCCAAGGCCGAGCTGCTGTCAAACCTTCCCACGACAATAATGTCCACTGCGTTGAACATAAGCTGAAGAATACTGGTCAGCATAAGCGGCAGTGAGAAGGAAATCAGTTTATCCATGATCGAACCATTGCACATATCGATCTCATATCTTTTGTTTTTCAAGAAGAACCCCTCCCATATCACGTTTTCTACCACAGATTATCTTACTTCGTTCTTATTTTTTCGTCAATGGTTCTTTCCGTAATAAAAAAGAAAGCGAATTTTACATTTGTATTTTCATCATTATAATCAACTACAAATCTGCAAGTATAATGTTGAAATATTAAGGATGACCATAAAAATATTTTTATTCATAAACTTTGTAATTATATTAGCTTATACTGGATTTACGGAAGATTGGGAACAGCGTAAGGTATCTGATTTACTTCAAGAACGTAATGAACAAGCACCAATGAGTGAAGAATATCCATTGATGGCATTTATTGCTAATCAGGGTGTTGCCCCAAAAGGAGAACGCTATGATCGTAGTGCCTTAGTAAATGACGAAAAAGGAAAGAAATATAAAAAAACAGAATTTGGTGATTTTATTTATAGTTCAAATAACTTAGAAACAGGTTCAATTGGATTGAATAAGTACGGAAATGCTAGTATTTCTCCTGTTTACAGTATCTTTAAACCAATTGGTATAGATGATTTAGACTTTCTTGGAAGAAGATTTTTAAGAAAAGATTTTATTAATGAAATGGTTAGATGGAGACAAGGAGTTGTTTATGGACAGTGGAAAATTCACGAATCTGATTTTTTTAAAAAAAAAATTACTGTTCCTACAATAACAGAACAAAAGAAAATAGGAGGTTATCTGGATAAACTTGATCAACTTATCACCCTTCATCAGCGTAAGCTACTATAGCAAGGAGGTGTTATATATTGTCAAACAACTTTAAAAGCGCTGATTTATTCTGTGAATATTATTTTACATGGATTATGGTTTATAAAAAGGATGCCGTCAGAAAAGTAACTCTAAATAAATATTTCATGACATATCAATGGATAATAAAATTAGCTCCTAAACTAAAACTATTTGAATTGAATCGCATCACATATCAACAATTGCTAAATGATTATGCTACTTGTCACGAACGCCAAACTACTATGGATTTTCACCATCAGTTAAAAGGAGCCATACTAGATGCTGTAGATGAAGGTTTAATCAACCGCGATCCAACACGCAAAGCAATTATAAAAGGGAAAACTCCAACAGAAAAAAAGCTGAAATATCTTAATCAGTTTGAGCTTCATACACTACTAAGTTCCCTATCACTAACTCCTGAAATAAACTGGGATTGGTTTATACTACTTCTTGCAAAGACTGGAATGCGGTTTTCCGAAGCACTCGCTTTGACCCCAAAAGATTTTGATTTTATTCATCAGTCTCTTTCTGTAAACAAAACATGGGATTATAAAGAAGGTACCGGCTTTTTGCCCACAAAAAATAAGTCTTCTATTCGCAAAATTCAAATAGACTGGCAAACAGTAGTTCAATATTCAACTCTGGTGAAAAACTTACCGGAGGATGAACCAATATTTGTAAAAGGCAGAGTATACAATTCCACAGTGAATGGAATATTGTCACGTCACTGCAAACAGGTAAATATTCCTGAAATAACGGTTCATGGACTTCGACATAGGCACGCTTCCCTTCTCCTATTCGCAGGAGTATCGATTGCAAGTGTAGCACAGCGTTTGGGGCATTCTAGCATTACAACAACTCAAAAAACTTACTTACATATTATTCATGAACTAGAAAATAAAGATGTAGATTTAGTCATGCGATCTTTGTCTAGTCTAAATTAAATTTTTATTCAAATAGCTTACGCTGATGAAGGGTGATAAGGTGGTCGATGTTTTCCAAATAATCTCCAATAACTCTCTGTTCCTCAATGGATGGAAGGGATACCGTTGTGTTTCCTACAAGCTCTTTGTTAAGATTATTAACCGTGCTACCTGCGGCAAACATCCTATACTGGTTAAGCATTTGTTCCGTTCCAAGCATGTGACACAGGAACTTCAAATCAAACCTGCTCTGAGTATCTCGGATGAGGAGCCAACCGTCATGAATACATCCATTTATCCCCATAATATATGGTTTTCCGAAACTCATTGAGTTGGAAAGAATCAAATCACCAGGCTGCACTTGCCTCGTTTTTGAAAGGCCTTCCGGTTTTATTTTTTCGACGGTTTTGGTGATGTATCTGCCTTGCTCTGGAGCATCTCCAATCTTCACCCAATTCAGGCCGTTAGGTGCGTCGGTGATGTAATCATCTATCGGCCTGGGCGATCCACCACGCTCAATTAGTACCAAATCTGAGAACTTACGCTGTTCCCAAACTATAGCTTTTCCACCTTCTCATCATTCTCTTTTCCTGGTCTTTATTAAACTGCCAATATTTATATAGGTCTTTTTCATTCGTTCCATATAATAAACTCAATAATTATCATATATCTTTTTTATAATTCCACGCCTAAAATTTCGAGCTGCTCTTTTATCTCTTTTTCAAGCTTCTCTATTTCTGCATTATCCTTTTCCAACTCTTTGCACACTGCCAATATATCTACCGGAGGTTCTTCCTCAAAAGTATCTACATATCTTGGTATATTCAAGTTAAAATCATTGTCTTTAATCTCTTCATATGAAGCAAGATGTGCATATTTATCAATGTCTTTTCTTTCCTTATAGACTTTAATAATTTTTTCTACATTCTCATCACTTAAATTATTTTGATTTTTCCCTTTTTCAAATTCTTGACTGGCATCTATAAACAATATATCTTTCGTTGTACGGTTTTTCTTAAATACCAAAATTGTTGTCGGAATACCTGTACCATAGAACAAATTAGGTGGCAAGCCAATCACTGTATCCAGGTAATTCTTTTCTATAATTGTCTGCCGTATTTTCCCTTCTGCTGCCCCTCTAAACAGAACACCATGGGGAAGCACAATTGCCATCGTCCCTTCATGATTCAAATGATAAAGACTATGCAGTACAAATGCATAATCTGCTTTAGAGGCAGGTGCAAGCTTTCCATATTCCACAAAACGGGGATCCTTTAATTTCGACTCTCTGTTATCCCACTTTGCGGAATATGGCGGATTCGCTACAACAGCATCAAAACTGCGAGGGTGATCTACCCCCTTTTCATCTGGTCCATCAGGCCAGTCAACCTCTAACGTATCTGCATTATTTAAGTCCATATTATTAAACGAAACATTATGCATCATCAGATTCATTCGAGCAAGGTTATAGGTTGTTGTATTTAACTCCTGACCGAAAAATTTAATTGCTCCTGTTCTGCCTCCTTCCGGAAGTTCATCACGCACTGTTAAAAGCAAAGACCCTGACCCCATAGCAGGGTCGTATACCATAAAAGTATCATCCAGCTTTTCAATATTAGCTGTTACTATTTTAGCTAAAATCTTGCTTACCTGGTGAGGTGTATAAAACTCTCCTCCTTTTTTTCCCGCACTAGCTGCAAATTGTCCTATCAAATATTCATAAATTTCTCCGAGAATATCCTTGCCATCCTCACTCTTATATTCAATTCTATCTACAAGTTTTACAATGTTATTCAAAGACTTTGCACGTGCAGTTGTAGAATTTCCAAGCCTGGAATCACCCAGGTTAATGTCATTAAATACTCCCCGAAAATCTCGTGACGCATCAGAATTTAACTCCGCATTTTTATTGAAATGATCGAAAATTGTTTGATAATCACTGGGAATTACCATGGATTCATCTATTTTATAATTTAAAGAAGCCCATGTATCTTCCGGTTCAATTGCATATCCTAATGTTGCAGAAATATCCCGGAGATATTCTGGAAGTTCTTCTCCCGACGCCTGCTCACTATATGCTTCATTAATCGTTTGATCTTCCCTGATATCAATGACACCATTATCAACCAGATATTTTTCCTGATGCTCTGACAAATAACGGTAAAACATAAATGCTAAAATATAATTTTTAAACTCCCCTGCATCCATGTTTCCACGAAGTTCATTCGCCATAGCCCATAATTGGCTTGCTATTGTATTTACATTATTATTAGACATAACTTGTCTCCTTTTATCCTTTCTATTTCACAAAGATCTCTTTTATTGAAGCTCTTCCGTTTTGAATGTATTATAACCTTCATAATAATAACTCGCGTCAATCCCTTTCATATAGACACTTCTGTCATTCACCGCATCCGTTAATGCCTCTTTTAACAAAACTTTGATCTCCACATCTTTAATCGGACTTCTCTCCATCGCAAGCAAATAATCTTCTTTATCTACTTTGCTCCAGTCAATCACTTGCTGTATTTCTTTTTTCAAAATTGCGTCAAGCCAAATTCTTGTACTCCTCCCGTTTCCCTCTCGAAAGGGATGAGCTACATTCATTTCAACATATTTCTCTATAATCTCATCAAATGTTGTTTGAGGCATTTTATCTATATGTTCCAAGGCTGCCGCCAGATACATAACCGGTGCAAAACGAAAATTTCCTTTAGCAATATTCTCGTCCCTTACTTTCCCTGCAAAATCATATACTTCATCAAATAAGTATTTATGAATTTCAGCCAGACCCGCAAAAGTACCAACCTCAAATTGATCCAATAAGCCTTTTTCAAATAATTCCATGGCCTTTTTCTTGCTTATTCTTTCTTCTTCCCGCGCAAGTTCCGACGAATCGCTGATTCCTAATTTATTTTTTAACGCCATAAATATAAACTCCTTTTCTATACAAACATTTGCTGAAGCAGACCTTTTTTCAACTCTTTCAGATGATCTAACTTACGCTGATGAAGGGTGATAAGGTGGTCGATGTTTTCCAAATAATCTCCAATAACTCTCTGTTCCTCAATGGATGGAAGGGATACCGTTGTGTTTCCTACAAGCTCTTTGTTAAGATTATTAACCGTGCTACCTGCGGCAAACATCCTATACTGGTTAAGCATTTGTTCCGTTCCAAGCATGTGACACAGGAACTTCAAATCAAACCTGCTCTGAGTATCTCGGATGAGGAGCCAACCGTCATGAATACATCCATTTATCCCCATAATATATGGTTTTCCGAAACTCATTGAGTTGGAAAGAATCAAATCACCAGGCTGCACTTGCCTCGTTTTTGAAAGGCCTTCCGGTTTTATTTTTTCGACGGTTTTGGTGATGTATCTGCCTTGCTCTGGAGCATCTCCAATCTTCACCCAATTCAGGCCGTTAGGTGCGTCGGTGATGTAATCATCTATCGGCCTGGGCGATCCACCACGCTCAATTAGTACCAAATCTGAGAACTTACGCTGTTCCCAATCTTCCGTAAATCCTGGAAATCTTAATTCCGGAATTTTTTCTCCATTTTTAGGAAACATTTTTTGCAGTAATCCTTTTTTCAGCTCTTTTAAACGATCACACTTACGCTGATGAAGGGTGATAAGGTGGTCGAGTTTATCAAAATATGCTGCTATTTTTGCCTGTTCTTTCTGCGAAAGTGGCATAACTATCTCACTTCGCAATATGTTGTCATTGTATAAATGCTTGACTGTAGACCCCTCTATCAACCACTTTATTACTTGATAAGATATCTTAAGGAACTTTTTGTTAATACTCCCATCTGTCTTGAGCCATACAACGTTTGAATCTTGAAAATACTCATCTTTCCCTTTATATTCAGCAGTTCTTCCGATACTTCCAACTACTGAAATCAAAGTATCTCCTACTTCTGGATACGGATATAGTCTGCGAAATTCTTCGTACACTTCTCTTGAAATATATGAGTCAGGTTCTAAACCAATAGTTCCATTCTTAAAAAAAGGAATGTCTCCATGTTCCGATGTTTGTTCTTTAAAAATACGTTTGCAAGTCTGAACCGTACCGAGTTCCCCCAACTTACGCTGTTCCCAATCTTCCGTAAATCCTGGAAATCTTAACTTTGGCACTCTTCTTTTATTTTCATCACTTTTACTCATTTTCTTTCCTCTAAATTCTTTTACTTAAAGTGATAATTATTACGCAACAATAATCATCCGTATTGCCATTTTACCATTTTTGTTTTCCCTTCGCAATTTCACTATAGATATACCCTCTTTTAATGATCTGCCAGTTCGTCCGCCAACGCATAAATTGCATCCCTAAGGCTGTTTCGATACTTAATCCTCACCATTGACTGTACTTCTTCATCATGGGCCAGCATTGCATAGTCACGGCTGCCTTTAGCTATAATATCCTGGATACGGCCTGTATCATCTAAATCTCTCTGTCCGAATCTATGTCTTTCAAACATCTCTCGCATTTCTTCACTTGAAACAACATCAATAATTCCCCACTTGATCCGGAAATCCTGGAAACGCCGTTCCAGACTTACCTTATTTGCCTCCTGTATGATTTCAACGCTTCCGTTTTTCAGATGTACCGGATATTTAAAATCAGGATCATTTGGATAAAGTCCATTAATAATTGCCAGTACTGCATTCATGATCTGTCCTGCGTAATGCCTGTCTTCCAAACCATTGGCAAACTGACGTATCTTCTCTTTTGTTTCACCAGCTCCATCTCTGTCTTTTTCATGTACCTGATTTAAGAGCTTTTCTACAAGTTCTGTCAGGTAATCATAATCTACCTTGATATCTTTTACATGAGTCATTTTCAGTTCAATCTGAACAACTGGTATTTTCTTTTCTTTTGCAATGCTCTGTTTCAATTCATTACTAAGAACCGTTGTCAGCATAACCTCTTCTTCCGGCTCCATTCCCAACGCCCGAAGCAGATCATCCGGTTCCTCATAATCAAACCCTATTTTTTCTCCATTTATGATTTCCGGGTCATACTGTTTCAGTTTTATCATCCCGGCGTTATATTGGCGCATGAGATCCAACATCTTTTCCTGCTTTTTTTCACTATCTGGAATCTTTTGGAATTGATCTGTCATTTCTTTCAATTCCCCCACAATTCCTTTAACTTCATTAAAAACGGATTGAAACGGCTTTGCTATAATACCCGATTTTTCATTGAAATCTTTTCGTTCTTCATCCGACAGTTTTGCTGAATCTCTGTTGGCATATACAGAAAGAGCTTCATTCATCAACTTTTCGTTCTGAGCCGGCCAGCGATAATTAACAATCCTTCCCCATGGTTTTGCCTCCCGATCTGAAATCCGGTTTGTTCTGGAATATGCCTGAATAAGATTCGCCCCTCGCAGCACTCTGTCCACATAGAGCGTATTCAGTTCCGGAGCATCAAAGCCTGTCAGAAGCTGATCGACTACAATTACCAGATCCAGATACTTTCCGTCAATGGCCGTACGATCCAACCTACTCCTCACATCTTCTGTATAAGCAGATATATCCTTCATTTCAAACTCTGTATCAAATTCCTTATTATACTGATCTATTGCCTCAGACAGTCCTCGATTCGTTTCAAGCTGGCTATCATTATTTGATGTATTCAAACTAAACGTAACCGCTACTTTTAAAGTCGGTTTTCCTTCTTTTTCATTCTTTTGATTCACCCGCTGAAATTCTCTGTAATACATCATAGCCATGGGGGTACTGGCTCGTCCTCCTCCCACATGCGTAGTAAACATTGCATTATATTTTCCATCTCCGGAACGATTTTTCCAGTTCTTAAAAATATCTTCCACTACTAATTTTACATGTTCTTCATTCTCATCATAAAAGCTTGGCTCTATCGTGTCATCGATATCTTCTACTGTTAAATGTTTTATTTTTTCTTCAATCTGTTCCTTGGTCCATTTCGGGAAGCGCGCTTTATAAAACTCTGGGAGATATTCTGTTCTCATTTTTTCTTCATCAATTGTAGTTTCAAAATCCACCTTAAATCCAAGTACATTTTTGTCCGCAATGGCCTCACGAATTGTATAAGCATGAAGAAGTTTTCCAAATATATCTTCCGTCCTAAGTCCTGTTGTCGTTTCATCAAACATTGGCGTTCCTGTATAACCCACCCACGCCGAGCGTTTAAATGCTTTCTGTATTGCGGCAAAATTATCTCCCGCCGTACTTCTGTGCGCTTCGTCTACAATAAACACAATATTCTTATCCGGGGATTTAAAACTTTTCCTTTTTACCAGTGTCCCTAGTTTTTGCACGGATGTCACTATAATCTTATTATCTTTACTTCTTAATTTCCTGCTTAAATCGGTCGTGTTTTTTGTATCCTCTACCCCTCCTGTTGCAAAGCTTTCTCCTGCATACCCATCCGGATCATAAGCCTGATATTTCTCATTTGTCTGTCTTGTAAGCGCAATCCTGTCCACGACGAACACAACTTTGTCTACATTTGGTAATCTGCTTGCCAGCCATGCCGTTTTAAAACTGGTAATCGTTTTTCCCGACCCTGTTGTATGCCAGATGTATCCCACTTTTTTATCACCGGCCTCAAAGTCCATATGTTTGATTCCTTCTATTACTTTCTGTGTTGCATAGACTTGATAAGGACGCATTACTTTTAATGTTTCCTTGTTTTTCGTTCCATCCAGAATCATATAATTTACTGCCATTTGATGTGCCATAGGAATACTGAGCATACAATCTGCAAATTCTCTCCAATCACGCACAATGGAGTTGTCTTTTCTTCTCTGCCAATGAAAAGCAAAATCTTTGTTAAACTTTTCTATTGTAGTATTTGCCATATACTTTACATTATTTGGCGTCATTGCAACTAAAATTTGCAACGTGGAATAGATATTCCCATACTGATTCTCGTCTATGTACTGGCGCATTTGATTGAGCGCTTCATTGACATCATGAGTATCGGATTTTTCTTCAATCTGTATGATTGGAAGACCATTAATCAGAAGAGTGGTATCAAATATCCTTTCTTGCTTTCCTGCGATAACCGGCTGACGATGAATTTGATTCACCACCTGATAAATCGTATCCCCTGCCCCAATTTGCTTCTGATCAAATACAGTGAGAAAGACATGGCGGCCATCGTCCAAATCTATCTCAATCTGCGAAACTCCATTTAGGCCATATAAGAATTGTCCTGCCTCATATGGCGTATGAAGATCTGAAATAATCTTTTTTACCTGATTAAATTCTACCACACTCAAGGGGTAATCCAGAGTAGCCTGGTTATGCTGTTCTAATATTTCTTTAAAATTTTTCCACAAAGCTTCTGTCGTTTTGATGTGTGGTTCATATTTCCACTTTTTCGTTTTTACAATATAGCTGCCCGTTTCACGAATTTTGTTATTTGATTTATCCCCTATACTTTCTCCCGAAAGATAACGGATTAATTCATTTTCAAATACAAGTTCTCTCATATATTTCCTCCAATCTACTGAATATAAGCAACTTTTCTTCTTCTGCCTTTCTCTTTTTCAAAGCCTCCACCCTCGTCTGCTTCAGATAAACTTCTCCTATTCCTCGCTGTATTTCCAATAGCGGCAGCGATGGAAACCTTATTTCTTTTAATTGTTTCAATGTATATTTTAAAACAGAAGAGCCTTGCAAGCCCGACCTAAGCTGTTTCCTTACTTTTCTGTCCTGATTCAAAAGATAGACCAAAAATGACGGATCCAGATTTTCATTTGGACAGATTTTGATATAGTTTTGAGTATACAAAAATCCCTTATGAGCTTCTCCCACGACACAGGCATAACCTGATATTAAACTAAACACTGTATCGCCCGCATCCAGGGTAGACACTATATCATTCGTATAGATTTTCTTGCTCGTTTCACAATTATCTTCTATTCCAGTCAGATCTTCCATAAGATCCTTTTGACTGTACATCTCATATTCTTTGGCCTGTCCCCTCGAGAGCTCTACTATTCTAAATTGAGGTGATCCACTCATAAATCTGACATATTTTTTCAATTCATACATAATCGTGCCTTTCAATAATTACAAATTTTTTATATTCACTATATCATATTTATTTACTAGGTACAATATTTTTGTAATTTTTCAAAATTACTTCTATTTCATATATAAAAAAGGATGGTTTCTACCACCCTTTCATATTCTAAACACCAATCCTCTTTTAACCATCTGCCGTAACCGCTTATTTTCCCACCAGTCCGGTAATCAGATTCTCAAATTTTTCTTTTGCCTGATCCGCGCTCTTTTGCACCTCCCGGTGATCCAGAGGCTGATCCAAAATTCCGGCGGCCATATTCGTAATACAGGAAATCCCGCATACTTTCATTCCCATATGACGGGCGGCAATCGCCTCACAGACAGTACTCATACCTACCGCATCTGCACCCAGCGCACCCAGCATCCTTATTTCCGCCGGCGTCTCATAACTGGGACCGCTGCACTGCACATAAATCCCTTCTCTAAGGGAAATACCCTGGCGCGCCGCCGCTTCTTTCGCCGCCTCCTGAAGCTCCGGATCATAGACATGGCTCATATCCGGAAAACGAGTTCCCAGCTCATCTATATTTTCTCCTCTGAGGGGATTCGGAACCGCTATAGAAATATGATCCGTGATCAGCATCAGATCCCCCGCCTGGAACGTCCTGTTGATCCCACCTGCCGCATTGGTAAGGATAACCGTATCTGCTCCCAAAAGTCCCATCAGACGCACCGGGAGCACCACATCTTCCATGGGATATCCCTCATAGTAATGCACTCTTCCTTTCATCAAAATAACGGGAGTGTTTTTTACGTAGCCAAACAAAAACTTCCCGTCGTGACCCTGTACAGTGGACACAGGAAATCCCGGAATTTCACGGTATGGAATTTCACAGGATATTTCCATATTATCGGCATATCCCCCAAGCCCGGATCCAAGCACAATTCCCACCTGGGGCCTGAAGTCTGTCCTTTTTCGTATTTCCTCCCGGCATTTCAGCAATCTTTCATATGGACGCATATTTCTTTCCTCCTTTTTCCATCACTGGACAATAACCTTATATTTCATATAGACGAAGCAGACGGTTTTTCACTGCTTCATCAGCAAAAGATACTTCCACTGCATTTCTCATCATCCTAAAAATTTCTTCGTCTTTTATTCCATAATTTTTCTGAATAAACTTTAGCTCATCCGTAACCGTTGTTCCGCTCACGGTCCGGTTATCTGTATTCACCGTTACCAAAAGCCCTTCTCCTAAAAACAGATTCATGGGATACTCCCGGCGGTCCGGCACCGCTTTCGTCTGCAGATTGCTGACCGGGCACATTTCGATCCCAATCTGTCTTTCCCTGCAAAGGCAGCGGATTTCCGGATCTTCCCTCATAGCAATCCCGTGTCCGATCCTCGAAGCTCCCACCTCCACAGCCTCTTTGGTATTCTTCGCACTTCCGCATTCCCCGGCATGGATCGTAAATGGCATGTCCATTTTCTTCACTTCCCCAAAAAGTTCCAGAAATCCCTCCATCGGATAGGCTGCCTCATCTCCTGCCAGGTCGGCGGCGCACACTCCTTCTCCAAGAAATTCTCTCGCCTGCCGGATCATGTGCAGATTATCCTCCAGGCTGTGATGCCTCATGGCACAGACGATCACATTGTACTCTACTTGAAATTCCTTTTTTCCCTGCTCCAGTCCCTGCAGAACGCTCTCTATCACCTGTTTTGTCCCCAGATTTTCGTGTACAGAAAGCAAAGGGGCAAACCGAACCTCTATATACTTCACATTTTCCTTTGACACCGAACGGATCAAGTCATAGCCGGCTCCTTTTAAGCCTTCCTCATTCTGCAGCGCCAAAAGTGGCAGATCAAATTTCTGCAAATATTCCGCCAGATTTTTACACTCCCATCCAGCCTGAATCTGCGACAAAGAAATATCCTGTCTTAGCCTTTCTTTTAAAAATTCTAAAGACAAGGAGCCATCTAAATGACAATGAAGCTCCAGCTTGGGCAAATTCCGCAGCAATTCGTAATCCATATCCTCCCCCGCCTTTCTACCATGTCAACCACTTTTTGTATACAATTTTGTGTAAGCAAATTGTACCATAATTTCCGAAAGAAACAAATATAAATGTGACCAAATCACTGTTAATGCATTTTTTACCGGACTATAATATAAAATAACAGAAAACACCGGAAAGGAGAATTACTTATGAGACTAAAAAACAAAGTGGCTGTTGTAACAGCATCTACCAGAGGAATCGGAGCTGCTATTGCAGAAACATTCGCACAGGAAGGAGCCAAAGTTTATCTGGCTGCCCGCAATCCCGAACGTGCTCAGGCTATGATCGACCGCCTGACGAAAGAAGGATGTTCTGTTTCCTATGTATATAATGATGCCTATAAGCAGGAGACTTATAAAAGCATGATCGAAGAGACTGTTGAAAAGGAAGGACGAATCGATATCCTTGTCAATAACTTCGGTACTTCTGATCCGACGAAAGATCTGGATATTAAATCCACAGAATACGATGAATTTCTAAGAACCCTCAATGCAAATATCGGAAGCGTGTTCCTCGCTTCCCAGGCTGCTATTTCACATATGGCAAAAAATGGCGGCGGAAGCATTATCAATATTTCTTCTATCGGCGGTTCTGTACCGGACATTTCACAGATCGGTTATGGTACCAGCAAAGCTGCCATCAACTATCTCACTAAACTGATCGCCACCCAGGCTGCCAGAGATAACATCCGCTGCAATGCCGTACTCCCGGGCATGACTGCAACTGATGCCGTTATGCAGAACCTGACCCAGGATTTCCAGGATTTCTTCCTGAAGCACACGCCAATCAAACGGATGGGAACTCCGGAAAACATTGCGCAGGCTGTATTGTATTTTGCAAGCGATGAGTCTTCCTACACAACAGGCCAGATCCTGGAAGTATCAGGAGGCTTCGGAATGCCTACACCGGTTTTCGGTGATATGATCGAGATGAAGAATAGGAGATAATTCAGACATCAATTTAGTTCAAAAAAGTCCATACTTCCCTTTGGGGAATGGTATGGACTTTTTAGTTATTTCTGAATTAAGGCTTTTCATTATTGTAAATACCTGTTATGTTCTACTTTTTTGAATATAGTGTCACAAACGTTCATCGCTTTTAAGCACACCATCCGAAAGTCTTTCTGGATATTTTATTACCCTATATTTACACTACTCTCAAACTACGGTTCATGCAGCACCTGTCCGGAACTTGTTTCATTACCCTATAGATTTACACTACTCTCAAACTTCAGATCATCCCACATCACAAGCAAAGGAGTTTCATTACCCTATAGATTTACACTACTCTCAAACGATGATGTTGCAAATACAGAAAGTGACATAGTTTCATTACCCTATAGATTTACACTACTCTCAAACTAGCTCTTTGGATTGTGTGCGGATATTAGGTTTCATTACCCTATAGATTTACACTACTCTCAAACGAGGTATTGGATATTGAAAGCCCAAACACCGTTTCATTACCCTATAGATTTACACTACTCTCAAACGATATTCATAGAGGTATAAATCAAATCACTGTTTCATTACCCTATAGATTTACACTACTCTCAAACTCCCTTAATAAGACAGAGTATGATGCAGAGGTTTCATTACCCTATAGATTTACACTACTCTCAAACTGCCCTGTGTCCTCTGACCTAACCGCGTTGTTTCATTACCCTATAGATTTACACTACTCTCAAACACTCTGTGCAAGTTCCATTCCATTGTTTCCGTTTCATTACCCTATAGATTTACACTACTCTCAAACTTGACTGCTGCCGTCGCAACTCCCGCGATCGTTTCATTACCCTATAGATTTACACTACTCTCAAACTACTTGTGTTTTCTCATTTACACAAACTACGTTTCATTACCCTATAGATTTACACTACTCTCAAACCCTGCATATGGATTTTTCTCCTCTTCGTCAGTTTCATTACCCTATAGATTTACACTACTCTCAAACTGAAGGAGATTCTGGAATTACGGATAAAAGTTTCATTACCCTATAGATTTACACTACTCTCAAACTACTCCTTTTACATCATGGTATGGTGACGAGTTTCATTACCCTATAGATTTACACTACTCTCAAACCGTATCACCGCCCTGATTGTTCTTTCCCTCGTTTCATTACCCTATAGATTTACACTACTCTCAAACTTTGTCTCGATAACCTGCATTCCTTCTTGGGTTTCATTACCCTATAGATTTACACTACTCTCAAACCCGTACCCCGGAAGAAATGCGGCTTTTATGGTTTCATTACCCTATAGATTTACACTACTCTCAAACTAACTGGATCATATCCGATGTAAAATTCGGGTTTCATTACCCTATAGATTTACACTACTCTCAAACTGTGTTTACGCCGGTTTTCTGATGCGCAAGTTTCATTACCCTATAGATTTACACTACTCTCAAACTGTGCCGAGAGACGGATACCATGGGCTTTAGTTTCATTACCCTATAGATTTACACTACTCTCAAACGAAAGAGACACTTGAATTTTTTAAAGCAATGTTTCATTACCCTATAGATTTACACTACTCTCAAACCGTAGGTCTTAGAGTTCATAGTCCAGAACAGTTTCATTACCCTATAGATTTACACTACTCTCAAACGGAGAAACGGGAGCATACGGAGGGTTCCAGGTTTCATTACCCTATAGATTTACACTACTCTCAAACTGCGGGCATATACTTTCTGGATATTTACAAGTTTCATTACCCTATAGATTTACACTACTCTCAAACAAACCTGTCCTGCGTGGATAGTGTCGCTCTGTTTCATTACCCTATAGATTTACACTACTCTCAAACCTCTACCGCCAAAGCACAGTATCTACATGGGTTTCATTACCCTATAGATTTACACTACTCTCAAACCTCAAATTCAAGAAAACGACCTGCTATCGCCGTGAAATCTATAGGGATTATTCAAAACTCACATAAATCACGATCAACAATCAATCGACTTTCATTTTCCAACCCTTCGAAATCATGACTGTCAATCAACAACACTTGAAAAGAGTGTCCTGTCACAGTATCTGCAAACTCCTGTAGCTGCTCTCTTCCAATATAACTACTCAAATTAACAAAAATAAACAGCTTATCTCCTTCAAATTCCCGCACCAGTTCCATATATGCATAGATTTTGTCAACCAGTCTATCATACTCATCTGCCACTGTCAGTTCTGCCGCTTTAAGTATCTGCTGAAGAGAGATATCATGACACTCTATATCTGCATCAAAATTAAGGCTCAAATCATTAATATATGTTTCAATTTCAGCCATCAATTTTTGTGTCCGTTCATAGTATACATCATCCTGTCCGCATTTTTCCATAGCTGCCAGCACCTTTTTTATGATCGTCCTGTTATTCATCTCAACAGCCAATGGATCAGTGACCAGTTCCGCATATTTATGAAAACTAACAGGTTCATCATGAATCGAGAGAACCGTATCACCATCAAGATTATCCATCTGTCGTTTTATATCAGTTAACACTTCATACAGAAAATCCGGTGCTTCAATCACAAGCACATTGATTCGTTGATCTGATATTTCAATCCTACTGCTTATCTTTGGATGTACAACTTTCATAATATAACCAGCCTTTCATCTGTATCTATCACTTCTTTGTTTGATTTTCCCACCAAAAATTCCATTTTTGAAAATTGTTTCTCCGTAACAGACAGAACCTGTACTAATCCTGATGGGGGCTTGGCTTTTCGAATTGTATCAACCACACTTTTTTCTATACTTGGATTCAAGACCATTCTACAATAAACAGATTCCTGCATCATAAAAAAACCGTTTTTCAAAAGTGTTTTTCGAAATGATCGGTAATTTCTTATATCTTCTGATGTTTGTACCGGCAAATCAAAGAAAACTAAAATTCTCATAAATCGATAACTCATAATCCATAAAATGTAATCAATGATAAATCCTTTTCATTTATCGCATCAAAAACGCTTTTCACATAAATCTTAATACCATTATTCAGCACTTGCCGTGTATTGTTAATACCTATTTCCTGTTGTAGAAGTTCTAACATTCTGTGCTTTTCTTCCACCGAAAACTCTGTAAATCCACCGGCATAAACATATCGGTCTACCAGGACACGAAACGGTTCCATCAAATCACAGCTCAAATTGAATTGATTGAACATATTATCATGAAAAAATCCCAGTTGTGTCAGATAACCATTCGCCACAACCTCCCGGTTAATTGTCGACAAGATGAGAGAATATCCATAGTTCAAAGCCGCATTGACAGGATTGTCATCGTTTCTGGTAAATTCTTTTCCAAACAGTGCATTAAAATAAACTTTTGCTGCATGTCCTTCCCGATTCGTTGCATCCCGATATTCCATTTCGTCTATATAGCCCCTAAGCAGCGCTTCTTCATCTTTTTGTAAATCTGCCAAAAAGTCTGCCTGTTTTCGGATTTTCTCTTTCACAATTCTCGTCCATATCTCACCTTTTAATTCTTCACTCCAGGATATCTGTAATTTAATTTTGCTGGAACAATCATGGCAGCCATAATAAGGGACTAATTCTGATTGAGGATTCCTTTTACTGTCACAAAAAATCACTTTGATCTTTTTCTGCATCAATGCCTCAATCAGACAACCTGTAAGAGATACAGCCGGATTCTCTATAATGATTGTATGAATGTCATCTAAGAGAATCCTCTTTGTATCTTCTTTTCTCACTTCCAGGAAGTTCATTTTGTAATCTAATTTACAGCGTTTCGTAATAACAACAGTTCTAAAACTCATAATAACTCCAATAGATTTTGAGAGACCTTTCTATGCAGCCCAGCTGCAGAAATATCAACAATTCGGACGTCTTTGAAAGACTTTTTCCAGTTAGACAATTTAGAATTAGTAGTAAAAATAGCAGCCTGTCCAACTCCCCCTAACGCTTTTAAATCACATCCTGTTGTCCTTCCTGTCTGAAAAACTGAAAGGATATTTAAAAGTACTTCTACCTGCTCTTCCAGTGTTAATTTTTCAAACTGATCCTTACCATTTTTCAGCACCTCCAATTGACTTCCAAATATCGCATCATACGGTTTAGTCTCTAATTTACCTTTAAAAAATGAATACATGGAGCTATTTTCCGCTTTTGTTATTTTGTCATATGTTTCCTCCACATATAATTCTTTGCTTTGCTTTTTCTTTTTAGAGAAACTCTCCAGACGTTTTATATATCTTTCTTTCTCACGATCCACAAGCAACGGCATCATAGATCTGAATAATAACTTTTGTCCTCCACTAGATTTTCCTGCAATAGCCACGTCAAATCCATCCAATGACAAGAGCGTATTTACTTTTAGTTTTCTCATACCTAATGGAAAGCTTACTTCCTGCACCGTTTCTCTTGGTTTCCCGATAATCTGTGCAATTGTTTTTCCTACATATTCTTCCGCATATGTTTTATTGTCCATGATTCGCTTCGTTTCCATCAAATCAATCGGGACAAACATCACGTCTTTCTTGGGTTTTTTCCCCGCTTCTGTATATTTTGCCAACAGGAAATAACTTGCGGTTGATTTATTATAACCGCCATACTTTTCCGTATCCAATCCACCTTTTCGTTCAATCAATCCAGCTGCTGCTCTCAATGGCTGTTGGTCAAACAAACCGCCTTTTCTCTCAAAAGCATATCTCGTGTAATGGACACTGTTCTTAGCAAGCACTTTCTTCACTCGTGCAATATCTTTTCCACCATTCCACACCAATTCTTTTCCACACCATACTTTATTCCCAAAAATCACCTTAGTTTTGACTGAATAATCATCCTGATCAATCTTAAAGAACTTTGTAGTAAATCTGGCATTATACACCTCTCCTGCCACAATATTTAAATATGCATCTTTGGCATGATGAAGGTCATTGACACTCCTGCTTTTCACGGATTCCAGCACCTGATTTCGGAAATCAGAAACTAAGCCTGCCTTTACGAAAACTATTTCTGTTTCGGGAAAGACATATTGAAGAATCCTCGTCACTGCTTTTGTAGACTGACGTGTTTCCACTAATTGACGATTGATAAATTCCATTTTCTCAGTATTTGAAAACGAAGTTTTTCTTGTTAAACGTAGATATTTTTCATCTGAAATCAAGCCTTTTTTATGATAAACTCTCCACATATCAGCCATTTTTTCCTGGATTTCTGCACTGATCGGATATTTATCCCCTTTTGCTCCATTTTCTTCCGATAGAACAAGTACTTTATTTGACAGACTGTCATCCTTTACTCTACATTGCGGATAAATGTGATCTACGTTATAGGCATCTGTTGGCAATTTATTAATATCAATCGGTTTCCCGGAATACATACTTCTTCCAAGCTGCATAAAATATAAAAACAGTACTTCACTTCTAAGTTGACGTTCTCCCCTGTCTTCCAGCTGCTTTGACAATTCACGCACTTCTGCTTTATCCATGTTCTTATATAATTCCAGAATCTGTTCTTTTCTTGATTTTTTACGACTTTTCTCCTCTTCCTGTCCTCTTGCCATCTCTACATAAATCTTTTTTGGCGCTGTCTTACAAACACTTTTAATATCTTTTATTATGTCTAACGTTCTGTAAATCGGACGCTTTACAGCATTTGAAACATACATTTCATCCAACAAAGACTCTATTGTCATCGGATGTTCTGCATAGTATTCTCTTTGTTCTTCTTCAATGCGCTCTTTGAACGTATAGCGGTCTGAAAGCAACTTCATTAAATTATCATTTTTCTCCCACAATGCCTGTATAATAGTAAAGCTCTCACCTGTCTCCTTGTCTGCAGCACGGATTCCAGTAAGCAATTTCTTAGACAGCCTCCCAAATCCAGTATATTTCAGTTTCGATAAATATTTTCTGTCTTCCTCTGATAGTTTTGGAAACTCTCGTTCTAATCGCCGCAAAATCCTACTGCGTTCTTCCGAATATGTAATGCATTCTATAATTCTTTCAACTTCTCTTTCGCTTAAGATTCCAGAACGCAGAAGTCTTTTGAAATCATGCTGCGGCTTTAAAGAAGATTTTATCGCAATATCAATACCGCCAAGTGTATCTCCCGATTGCATATAGTTGTTACTGATCAAATATTTCTTTATTTTATCAACAGTTACCTTTTTATTTTCTTCAAAAAGGCCATAAATTTCCTGTTTACATTTTACCGAAATTGGCTCCCCATTGACCTTAATATTATTGATCTCATTCAATACAGTGAATTTACAGTACAATAAGGAGTTCTGCGGCAGCACAGTCTCACCTGGCAGATAAGAACAACTATTTGTCATCCGATCAATAAACGCATCCTCGCTCTGATCCAAATCCACCTTTTCCTCAAAATTCCAAGGATAGATTTTCCCTTCTGTCTTCCGTTTCAACCACGCATGTTCGCTAGCTAGGCAAAGAGGCCCCACAAAATATGGAATACGGAATTCAAAAACAGAAAGCAATTTCTCTTTATTAGAAATTCCATCCTCATCTGTCTCACGCAAAAACGGCAGATAAGTTTCTGCATTTTCCAGAATTTTTTTTAACTCGTAATAATAAAGTTGGTATGGTATTACACGATTGTCCCCGTTTACCTGTTTCGGCATAAACGTATATGTCTCCAATCGGAGCATGATTTCCTGATATACCTCCTGGTCTTCCGGCTCACATGTGATATCCTTTAATTTCTTTTTCAGATAGTCGCAAAATTCCTCTTGTGTTGCTTTTTTCTTATAGTCCTTCGTTCTTTTTTCTTTTGGTATATTATATACATACGCCGCATAGTTTTCTTTATCTACACTCTTAAAAATTGCGTTAAACTCATCCGGACAATACTTATGAACAAAATTTTTTAACACATTCAAATCTGATTTGTGCTGATCATAATCCTTTACTTTTGCTTCGGAAATACTGGAACAGCCATGCAAAGAATCCACCAGCAAAGCCCAGTCATAAAGTGCTCTAAGCCGGATTAGGTATTCTGCATCTTCTGCATCCATTTCACTTAATATCAATTGAAAATCTTCTTCTGATTTTCTCAAAGAAATGGAAATCTTCTCTTCAAAATCTTTCTGACAGAATAGTTTTCCTGCTTCTACAGTTCCACCGGCAAGAAGTTTTATAATCCCCTCCTTGCTAATATGGTCCTCTTCCTCGGTCTTCGGTTTCTTTCCAGCATATAACAGATCCCAGAATTGACGCTCTTTATTTCTAACCGTCTGATTCAACAGGAGAATACTTTGAAATTTTTCTTTATCATCACACATCCACGGCTTTTCAGAAAAAAGTTCCATGAAATTTCCATAGATCGAATCGAAATCAAGTAATGCAGCAATATTATCCTTGTTTACCTCACTCAAAAAATGCCCGCGGTGCGCCATAAGCCACGCAACTGCCAAATAAACCAACCGAACATCATGTGGAGTTTGATCCTCCATTAATTCCTTAATGAGATGATGAATGGTCGGATAATCTCTGTGATACTCCTTGTCCGTATATGTTTCGTCTTGAAAAAAGATATAGGTATCTCTCCCGCTGGTATCTTCCCGAAATAATGCGCTTTCTTTCAATCGTATAAAAAAACGCTCGTCAATTTCACTGATAGCTTTTACAAAAATCTGTTGTGTCAAGTGAACCCTCTGCTGCCTGCGGTCTAAACGTCTGCGTGCCGTTCTATATCCGCGCCGCTCCGCACACTGCTTACCTTCTTCAAACACGTGCGATCCCCACATAGGTTCTCCTTTATGCTTCAATAAATTGAAACATTCATCTGTCACTGCATAACCAACAGAATTTGTTCCAATATCCAATCCCACATAATAATTCTCTTTCATTCTTGACATCCCACCTCAGAATATGATATTTTCTATTTGTAAATCATTACCCTATAGATTTACACTGCAAGTTCAAATAATATTATTATGAAATCGTCGGGCAACCGACAAACACAGTGTGTGTTATTAAAGAGTCTATCTTTGATAGGCTTTTTATTTTTCTTGATTTTAATATACCATCTTTTTCCATAAAAACAACTAAAAATCTCCTAATTTTTAGTTACTTTTTCACAATTATAATAGTAACATATAGTTCTCTTTCTTATCTAAATTTACCTTTATAAAAATCCAGCTATTCTTATTCTACGAAAAAACCTCCCAAGACCAAAGTCTTGAGAGGTTTGTAAATTTTCTTTTGAAATTGTCTGCTCTGAAACGTCTGATTATCGTTTGGAGAACTGCGGAGCTCTACGAGCTGCTTTGAGTCCGTATTTCTTACGCTCTTTCATACGTGGGTCACGTGTCAGGTATCCTGCTTTCTTAAGGATCGGTCTGTAATCAGCATCTGCCTCAAGAAGAGCTCTGGAAATTCCGTGGCGGATTGCTCCTGCCTGTCCTGTGTAACCGCCGCCTTTTACGTTAACGATCACATCAAATTTTCCTTCTGTCTCTGTCGCAACAAGCGGCTGACGAACAATAACTTTCAGTGTTTCCAGTCCAAGATACTCATCGATATCTCTTTTATTTATTGTAATTTTTCCTGTTCCAGGTACTAAATATACTCTTGCGATTGATTTTTTTCTTCTTCCTGTTCCGTAGAATTTTCCGTTAGCCATTTCTTAATATCCTCCTTTCGACCTCTGATTAAAATTTCAGTTCTTCTGGTTTCTGAGCCTGATGTGCATGCTCTGGTCCAGCGTATACATGAAGTTTCTTAATCATGCTTCTTCCTAAAGGTCCCTTCGGAAGCATTCCTTTTACAGCCAGCTCAATTACTTTTTCCGGTTTCTTATCCATCATCTCTGCCAGTGTAGTTTCTTTCATTCCGCCTACATAATCAGAGTGATTGTAGTAAATTTTCTGAAGCATTTTCTTTCCGGTTACTTTTACATCTTTTGCATTGATCACGATCACGTAATCACCTGTGTCGATATGCGGTGTAAATTCCGGTTTGTTCTTTCCTCTCAAAACCTTAGCTACTTCTGATGCTAAACGTCCTAATGTATATCCTGCAGCGTCAACTACATACCATTTTCTTTCAATCTTGTCTGGACTAGCCATATAAGTTTTCATTGGTTTACCTCCTATGAATCGTTGCATTCTATGCGTTTACTTATAGATATTATATCGAAATCAGCCAGGTTCCGGGGCTTTGGTGCCTGCTGTTTCTCCTTTTGTCATACTGCATTATTATATTATACGCTTCCACGCGTGTCAACTGTTTTTATGGATTTTTTGCTGTATTTCTTCAGTATTTTTACCTTATTTTATTTGGCAAAAATCTGGAATAAATATTTCCGGACTAATCTTTGTTTATAGATTGACAATTTTCTTCTTTTATCCTATAATCGTCTTAAAAATAACAGTAATAGTTATTATTACCTTTTAGGTATGTGTTCCGGACATCAGAAAGATTTATCATCCAAAAAACAAACAGTACGGATATACGGCTGTTTTATTTATAAAAAGTAAAATCCTATCAAAAACTATTTATCAAAGGAGGAACAACTATGAAAACTGTAATTATTGGAGCAAATCATGCTGGAATTGCTGCAGCCAACACTCTCTTGGACAACTATCCTGATCAGAAGGTGGTTATGCTTGACCAGAACACAAACTTAAGCTATCTCGGATGCGGAACTGCACTGTGGGTCGGACGCCAGATTGATTCTTATGAAAATCTTTTCTATACCGATAAAAGTGCTTTCGAAGCAAAGGGCGCTGTTATCCGCATGGAAACAACGGTAGAAAAGGTAGATTTTGAAAAGAAGATTGTTTTCTGCAGAACAAAAGATGGTGCTTCTTTTGAAGAAAATTATGACAAGCTGATCCTTGCTACAGGTTCTCTTCCAATTGCGCCGACACTTCCCGGCAGTGATTTAAAAGGGATCAGTTTCCTGAAACTTTTCCAGGACGGCCAGAATGTAGACCGCCAGATCAGCGATCCAAACGTCAAAGACGTGGCTGTCATCGGAGCCGGATACATCGGTGTGGAAATTGCTGAAGCAGCGAAACGCCGGGGCAAAAATGTCCGCCTTTTCGATGTAGCTCCCACTTCCCTTGCCAGCTATTATGATCCGTGGTTTGCAGAAGATATGGACAAAAATCTCGCTGCACATGGAATCGAGCTTCATTATGGCGAGCGCGCTACTGCCTACAAAGGCACAGAACATGTAGAAGCAGTTGTGACAGATAAGGGAGAATATAAAACAGATCTTGTCATCAACGCAATTGGCTTTCTTCCAAACAACGCTCTTGGAAAAGATCATCTGGAGTGTTTCCGGAACGGAGCATATAAAGTAGATAAACATCAAAAGACAAGCGATCCGGATGTATACGCCGTAGGCGACTGCGCCACAATCTACTCCAACGCGCTTCGGGCTGAGACTTATATCGCACTTGCCACCAATGCAGTCCGTACAGGAATTATTGCCGCTCACAACATTGGCGGAACCACCCTTGACGCTATTGGAGTACAGGGTTCCAACGGCATTTCCATCTTTGGCTACAATATGGTTTCCACCGGATTGTCCGTTGCCGCTGCACAGAAAAACAATATGAGTGTGGAATATACTGACTACGAAGACCTGCAAAGACCGGGATTCATGAAGGAAAACGCAAAAGTTAAAATCCGTATCGTATACGAATCAGATTCCCGCCGCATTGTAGGTGCACAAATGGCTTCAACAGAAGATATTTCCATGGGAATCCATATGTTCTCCCTTGCAATCGAAGAGGGCGTAACTATTGATAAACTGAAACTTTTGGACATTTTCTTCCTTCCTCATTTCAATCAGCCGTATAACTACATTACTATGGCTGCACTTAGCGCAAAATAAAAATCCGCCTGCAAGAGGCAGGCAAAAATAAGAAAGGCCCTCTATCCCTTCCATTTCTTTATAGGAAGGGATAGAAGGTCTTTCCTGTTTTTTCATGCAGCTATACTGACCGCAGTTATTTCGCTTTATCTATCATGTAGGATTGCAGGCTTTTTTGACAGCCATTTTTTTCATAAAATCTTTCCACTCCCGGCTGCGCGCCAAAATATAACATAGTAGGAGTGTTCTCCTTTGCAAGTTCAAGAAGTTTACTTCCTACACCTTGCCTTTGATATTCCGGAAGAACAAGCAATTCTGTAATCGTTCCAAAAAAATACCCGTCTGTAAGAATGCGCAGGCACCCCACAAGTATTTCATTATCATACGCTGTAATATTCACTGTCTTAGATAATGCAGTTTGTGTCCGTTCCATATCATAATCGCCTTGCCATATTTGATTGACAAAGGGCAGGAAAACCGAAGCCGCAAGCTCTGTATCATTTACTTTATATTCCATTTTATCCCTGGTATATTGTAATTGACTCATCTAACGGTCACTTACAAATATACCGTCTCCTTTCTATCAACCTTTTAGTCCGTGGTTGATTACGGTATTGTACATTTGTATGATGTAAATATGTGATGTGGATTTGTATTTTTTTATCCTGTGGCTTTGACTACTTGTAGGAGGTTCTCACCACACCTTATTTCTAAATAATGATTAGTTAGATGAGTCTTGAATTCCTATCTTGTACCAGGTTTTACGAAGTAAGTGCTGTGGATAACACATTGCATATTTTTTACGAAAGGAATGTATTATCATGATTTTAGTCGGAATTGACATTGGTAAACATCAACACATCTTCTCCATCATTGACAAACAATCCGGTGAAATACTTTCTAATCCTTCTGTTTTTCATAACAATCAAGATGGCTTTTTGTTACTCATCGGAAAACTAAGCTGCTATGCCAAATCACAGCTTCTTATTGGCATGGAAGATACCGGGCATTATCATTTTGCCTTACTCAAATATCTTCTTAACAGGCACTATACTGTTGCTCTGATCAACCCAACCACTACTGACCTTACCAGAAAACTTCAGGGCGGCATTACCAAAAACGATCCCCTGGATTCTCTTACCATTTGTGATGTCATCGGCTCAAATCAGCGTAAAAAGCCTTATCGCATTACAAAAGTAAACCGTTTCGACCTTTATGAACAAAAGCAGCTGACACGCCATCACCACAACCTGAAAGAGGAATTAAACCTCTACAAAAACCGGCTTCAGAAATGTATTGATATCGTATTCCCTGAATTTAATTCCTTATTCCGTTCAAAGTATGGCATTGTTTACATGAATGTTTTAAAATCGTTTGCTTCTGCTGAAAAGATTGCAAACTCTGATATCCGGACCATCCGGAAATGTTTTGAATATGAGGGGCGCGGAAAACGGATTCAACTTTCTGCCGAACAGCTTAAAACAGCAGCCAAAGCTTCTGTCGGCATCTCTTCTGTTGCTGAAGAAATCCAGATCAGACACCTTGTAAGTCAAATTGAAATGATAGAAGAACAACTTTCTGAAATAGACAAAAAGATAGAAGAGTTTTCCCTGCAAAACAACTCTCCTATCCTCTCCATACCAGGAATTTCACACTTCTCTGGTACTTCTATTTTAGCGGAATTAGGAGATGTTTGCAACTATACAAAAGCGTCTCAAATCATTAAATTTGCCGGTGTCGCCCCATATCACTATGAATCCAGTCAGTTTATCGCCCGGCATACTGCAATCACCAAGAAAGGTTCCCGGTATCTGAGAAAAACACTGTATCAGATTATCTTGCCGGTCATCAATCACAACAGGGTCTTCACTTCTTATTACAACAAAAAGATAGCCGAAGGCAAAGGTCACAGATGTGCTCAGGGTCACTGTATCAGAAAACTTTTAAGAGTCATCTATCATCTTCTAAGTACCGGACAGAGTTTTGATTCTACGTTACTGATATAGCTATAATTACAACCCAGCTTATTACAATGAGCCTTCTTGGGAAGGTCTGTTTGTTGTGCCACAAAATCCATAATTATTCACATATTTTCAAAGTACATACTTTTACTAACTAAAATTCAATGTTAAAAAAACTACTTGATTTTTATATAGTTAGCTCCTATATATAATGAATCATATTCCGATAATCTTTCCATCTATGCCTGCATCTTCGCATACACTGGATTTTTCATATTCTCATTCTACCATAGCTCTCCTTTTTCCGGCAATCTCTGTTCTCCCTGTTCTTTCTATATTATTTATATTTTGCCGTAAGTGAAATGGACTTTTCCCTTGCCTGTAATCTGCTCATTTGATTCTTGCCTTCCCTCCTGTGCAAAGAGTATAATATGTTGGCATTAGATTTTTTTACTTTAGCGTCGGTGTACAAGGGGGACAAAATCTACCCTTCACCGCCGTGTTGCCCCTTGTACACCGACGCTATCATCCTTTAATGAAAGAACACTCTGGAGGAATCATCTATGAGAAAAAATATTGACCTCGTAAACGGCCCTGTGCTGAAATCTCTGACACAGCTCGCCCTTCCCATTATGGCCACCTCTTTGATACAAACCGCCTACAACCTTACGGATATGCTCTGGATTGGAAGAGTCGGCAGCAATGCTGTCGCGTCAGTGGGGGCTGCCGGAATGTACATGTGGCTCTCCAATGGTCTTGCTGCTCTGCCAAAAATGGGCGGTCAAGTAAATGTGGGGCATGTGCTGGGAGCTGGCCGTCCCAAGGATGCAGCCAACTACGCAACAGCCGCACTTCATATTTCTATAATTTTCGGCCTCGTTTTTGGACTGGTCTGTATCTTGTTTTCCAATCCGCTGATCGGATTTTTTAACCTGACCGGACATCAGGTCATCGCCGACGCTCGCATTTACCTGAAGATCACCTGCGGATGTGTCATTTTTTCTTTTTTAAACCAGACACTTACCGGAATATTTACTGCAGCCGGCAATAGCCGCTCCTCTTTTATGGCAACTTTAACCGGCCTTCTTATCAATATGATATTGGATCCGGTACTTATCTTCGGACTTGGACCATTTCCTGTCATGGGTGTGGCCGGAGCGGCTATCGCAACTGTACTGGCACAGGCGACAGTAACCCTTATCTTTTTTGTCTTTGCCAAAAAAGACAACATTATTTTTTGCCATATAAAACTATTTCGAATCCCGGACAGAAGTCTTTTTTCTTCTATTGTCAGAATCGGATTCCCAACTTGCATACAAAATATGATTTTTACAGGTATTTCCATGATCATTGCCCGGCTCGTTGCAGGATATGGAGATGCCGCTGTTGCAGTGCAAAAAGTTGGTTCACAGATTGAATCCATCTCCTGGATGACTGCAGATGGATTTGCCGCTGCTGTAAACTCTTTTCTTGCTCAAAATCATGGTGCCGGAAAATACAGCCGAATCCCAAAAGGATATTACAGCGCAATGAAAGTTGTTCTTGTATGGGGACTTTTCTGTACACTACTGCTAATTTTCCTCCCTGCCCCTGTATTCCGCCTTTTTATTACAGAAGCAGACATTCTCCCCATGGGAGTAGATTATCTCATGATACTTGGTGTGTCCCAGCTCTTCATGAGTGTTGAGATTACCACCGCCGGTGCATTTGCAGGGCTTGGCAGAACTTTGCCCCCTTCTGTAACCAGCATCGTTTTGACAGGTATGCGCATCCCGCTTGCTATGCTCCTGATCCATACGCCACTTGGACTGAATGGAATCTGGTGGAGTATTACTATTTCCAGTATTTTCAAAGGAATTATCTTATTTATATGGTTCCGTCATCTGCTCGCTCACAGGAAAAACTATGTTGATATATCCGACAGCGGGAAAATGTATACAGAATCTTCTAAATGTAGTAAAATATAAACACAATTTCGTACGTACTGATCAGGAACAGCTCCTGTCAGGACTGTAAATGATCCAGGCTAATATAATAATCAATAATAATGACAAAGAGAGGTTAAAACTATGTGGGCTTACAATAGCATTTTTTATCAAATATATCCTATCGGCTTTTGCGGGGCTCCGGTTCATAATGACGGGGAATGTGTACCGCGTATACGTAAAATTATGGAGTGGAGTGAATATCTGGAAAAACTCGGTGTAGATTCTATTTTACTGAACCCGATTTTTGAATCCGACAATCATGGTTATGATACCCGCGATTTCAAAATCATCGACTGCCGTCTGGGGACAAACGAAGACTTTGCCGATGTCTGCCAGGATCTTCACAATCACAATGTAAAAATTGTGTTGGATGGCGTATTTAACCATGTCGGCAGAGGATTCTGGGCTTTTAAAGATGTCTGTGAGAAGAAATGGGATTCTCCATACAAGGACTGGTTCCACATCAATTTTGACGGCAACAGCTGCTACAATGACGGCTTCTGGTATGAAGGATGGGAAGGTCATTTTGAGCTGGTAAAGCTGAACCTGCAAAATCCCGCTGTGACGGATTATCTTCTGGAATGTGTCAAATTCTGGGTGGATACTTTTGATATCGACGGCCTGCGCCTGGATGTGGCCTACTGCCTGGATCCTGATTTTATGCGCCGTCTGCGTTCCTATGCCCAGGAACTGAAAGAAGACTTTGTCCTGATCGGGGAAGTTCTTTTCGGAGACTACAATCGTATTGTCAACGATGAAATGCTCCACAGCTGTACAAATTACGAATGTTATAAAGGAATTTATTCCAGTTTTAATTCCATGAATATGTTTGAGATTGCCCATTCACTTCAGCGTCAGTACGGCCCGGAACAATGGTGCCTGTACCGCGGAAAACATCTGATGACCTTCGTAGATAATCACGATGTCACCAGGATCGCAAGCATTCTCACAAACAAAAACCACCTTCCCCTGACTTACGGGATTCTTCTTGGAATGCCGGGCATTCCCTGCATTTACTATGGAAGCGAATGGGGAACATTAGGTGAAAAAGCGCCCGACAACGATTATGCACTTCGCCCCTGCTTCGAACAACCCAGCCCCAATGAACTTACAGAACTCATCCACAAGTTAATCCGAATCCGCCAGCAAAGCGATGCACTGTGCAGCGGTTCTTACCGCAATGTCGTACTTACGAACCATCAGCTCATTTTCGAGCGCGCATCCGAAAAAGAACGCATGTTGGTGGCGATCAACGCCTCCGACACTGACTACACCGCATACCACGGCGATCTCCAGGGAAATGCCCGTGAACTGATAAATGAAAAAATTTTAAGCCTTGACGGAAAACTGGAAATGCCGGCCTACAGCATACAATATCTTGTGTTTTAAGCAATTTTGCACAGGGTGTTTCGCAGTTTTGCACGGGGTATATTGCAGATGAGGACGTAACACTTTTAAACTTTGTTACGTCCTCATCTGCAGAAAGGAGCCAATATGAACCATCCTATCTTTATCATTGCCGGAGCCGCTATCATGGATGTTCTTGCGCGACCGGTGAATCCTTCTGTCTTTCGGACCGGTTCCATACCGGCGAAGGGGATTACGATGCGCACCGGAGGCGATGCCATGAATGAGGCCAAGGCACTCTCTTCTCTTGGCAATCCGGTCCGTCTGATCAGCAAGATTGGCCGGGACACCGCCGGGGATACGATCATGACGGAATGCTCCATGTCCCGTATTGACACGAGCTGCATCTGCCGTTCCGAGGATATCCCTACCAGTGTGAATATTGTTCTTGTGGACGATCAGGGAGAACGTCATTTCATCACTTCACCCCGGGGTACCCTTCGGAATCTGTACCCGGAAGACATTCCTGACAGTGCTTTGGAAGGAGGTAAATTTTTCTGTTTTGCCAGTATTTTTGTATCTCCTTTTTTTGACAACGCCGCCCTCACGGATCTGTTCCGAAGAGTCAAAGATCAGAAAATGACCTTATGTGCCGATATGACCAAGTGTAAAAACAAGGAGACACTTGCAGATATGAAGGAGTGCCTCTCTCTTCTTGACTATGTCTTTCCCAACTATGAGGAAGCCGCGCTTCTTACCGGCAAGACGGACCTTGACGATATTGCGGATGCTTTTCTTCAATGCGGAGTGAAACATGTTGTTATTAAAAACGGTTCCCGGGGCTGTTTTATCAAAACCAATCAGGAACGCTGGGAAATACCGGCATATTCCGGTGCGAAATGTATAGATACAACCGGAGCCGGCGATACCTTCACCGCATGTTTTCTCCATGCATTAGGCAAAAATTTTTCCCTCCCCGACTGCGGCCGTTTTGCAAATGCCGGAGCTTCCATCTGCATTGAAAATCTGGGAGCCTGCGGCGCCGGGAACGATATAAACGTTATTTTAAAAAGAGCAGGACTTGAGGAATGATTCCCAGGTCCTGCCTTTCTATTACCGCCCTTATTCTCTTACAAGAACTTTCTCGATTTCCGCCATATACATCACATGATAGTCTTTCTGCGGATACCAGGTTTCTTTGCTTTTTTCGTCCACAAAACACTCCGGAAGCATTTCCTGCACATAGAGTTTTCTGCAGACAAAGATCATTTCCGCCTCGGAAACAGCAACTGCTTTTCCGCCTTCTACTTCGACACAGCAGGGCGTAAGACCCGCCGTCTCCCATTTATCTGCCACATCTCTTCCGGAAACAGAACCGCAGATTTTAAGAGCCTCTCTTTTTTCTTCCGTCAAAAAGGAAAGGGTGAATCTGTCATTTGTATCTACAAATTCTTTTGTGTATCTCTGGGGGCGGATATAGGCGGTTGCAACCGGTTTCCCCCACATAAATCCAACGCCTCCCCAGCTTGCTGTCATTGTATTGGATTTCTCCTGATCTCCTGCTGTGATCAGCATCCACTGTTTGCTGATCTTATCAAAGGGATTAAACTGCAGCGTATGGATATCTACTTCTTTAAAGGCCATATTTTTTCCTCCTCGTTGTCTCTGTTTCTCTTAGTACCAGCGCACCATTGGGAAATCATTGTCAATTCCATTTGTCGACACAATCTGGTGCAGGTCAATCATTCCATTTATGAGGATTATTTTTTATTTTCCCGATAAAAAATCTCTTATTTCATCACAATTTTACGGAAGTTTTTCTTTCCCTTTTTCAGCACAATACCTGCTTTAAATGCATCCTCTGTGAACACTTCATGGATGTTTTCCACTTTTTCGCCATCCACGGAAACGCCGCCTTGCTGCACTGCACGTCTTGCCTCTGATTTAGAAGGAACCAGCCCGCTCTTTACAAGCATTGTGAGGATATCGATGCATCCGTCTTCCATATCCTCTTCCGTAAGCTCTGTAGTCGGCATCTGTGCCGCTGCACCCTGGCTGAACAAAGCTCTTGCAGACGCCTGTGCTTTTTCTGCTTCTTCCTCGCCATGCACCAGTTTGGTAAGCTCGTAAGCAAGGATCTCTTTTGCAGTATTTAACTGTGCGCCTTCCCAGGAATCCATCTTGTCAATCTCTTCCAGCGGAAGGAATGTCAGCATACGGATACATTTCAGTACGTCTGCATCTGCCACATTTCTCCAGTACTGATAGAAATCAAACGGAGAGGTCTTTTCCGGATCAAGCCATACTGCGCCGCTCTGTGTTTTTCCCATCTTCTTTCCCTCGGAGTTCAGAAGAAGTGTAATGGTCATAGCGCATGCATTTTTACCCAGCTTACGGCGGATCAATTCAGTTCCTCCCAGCATGTTGCTCCACTGGTCGTCCCCGCCGAACTGCATGTTGCAACCGTATTTCTGGAACAGTTCATAGAAATCATAGCTCTGCATGATCATATAGTTAAACTCCAGGAAACTTAATCCCTTTTCCATTCTCTGTTTATAGCATTCTGCCGCAAGCATACGGTTTACGGAAAAATGCGGTCCCACTTCCCTGAGAAGATCAATATAATTCAGATCCAGAAGCCAGTCTGCATTGTTTACCATCAAAGCCTTTCCGTCAGAGAAATCAATGAAACGGCTCATCTGCTTCTTAAAGCAGTCGCAGTTGTGCTGGATCTGCTCCGGCGTCATCATGGAGCGCATGTCTGATCTTCCCGAAGGATCGCCAATGTAGCCTGTTCCTCCTCCGATCAGGGCGATCGGTCTGTTTCCAGCTTCCTGGAGACGTTTCATCAGACAAAGCGCCATAAAATGTCCTACGTGGAGGCTGTCTGCTGTAGGGTCAAATCCAATATAAAAGGTTGCTTTTCCATTGTTGATCAGTTCTCTTATCTCTTCTTCATCTGTCACCTGGGCAATCAGTCCTCTTGCCTGCAGTTCTTCATAAATTCCCATTTTTTCTTCTCCTTTTTTCTGATTCTTTTTTGACTCATTCTGCTTTGATCTCTGATACATGAAAGGCCTGTGCATTCTGTCCGGAGCGTTTTATTCAGTAGGGAACGAAGATTCCTATTGAATAAAAAAGCCCCTACTGTTTTTCAACAGTAAGGGCGAATTGCTCGCGGTACCACCTTATTTCACCGCTGCCTCACAGCAGACGGCCTTTCAAGGCTGCGTTCTCTTTTACAGCCTGTGCATGATAACGTATGCCACCTACGTCGCATCCTACTTTCTTTTGACCTTTCCTTTGGCCTTTTCCGATTTCAGTGCGAAGCTCCAAGATGTATTCACATCCGACTCCTTCATGCGCCTCTCATCCGCCGGCAGCTTTCTGTCTGGGTGTTTCGAATGCTACTTCTTCTTTTCAAAGCCTTTTTATATTTGTCGTTTCTCTGTCTGCAATCCTAACGTATTTGCATATATTTGTCAAGCACAATATAAAGTAAAATCTCCTTTACCTGTGATACGGACAGGCCTTTTTCAGGCACTGCTGATTTTCCTCCGAAAAAGTGCAGACGATTTCCGCCGGGCAGTCCATTTCCACCCCAAGTTCCTTTGCCGTCATCTCCGCCGCTTTTCGGATCGCCGTAAATGTATCCCGCTTGCAGCACCTGGGGCCTCCAAGCTCCCCGATGGCCTCCAGCGCCTTGGCCGTTGTCCGGTTTGCCAGCCCCCAGGAGCGTCCCGCAAGAGGCGTGGCTCCCGTTACAATACTCATATAGATCCCTGTGCTGACTCCTGCTCCGCAGCACCCCCAGAAGCCGCACACGCCGCCCGGTATCTGGCTGCCTCTTTCTTTCATCTCTTCCAGGGCCTCTTTTAAGTCGATATCGCCGCCGCTGTTGCGGTATGCCGTAAGAAGAACCGCTCCCACCATGACATGATGTTCCGGCCCATGCATGTAAATGTAGGGATCTTCCATGATCTTCCGGGCAATTTCCACCGGATTTTTTGAATCCGTCTTTTGGCAGATTTCCATAATGACCTCAATGCCTTTTTTAGCATGGCAGGCATCGCAGACATAGTGCCCTTTCTCGCAGGAAGCATGAGAAAGTTCCGTCTTTCCACAGAAAACACATTCCATCTCCACTGCTTTGGGATAATAAGTCAGATTTTCTCCGCATACCAGGCAGGCGCCTCTTTTTCTCTCACTCATTGTCGTATTCCCTCTTTTTCCCTTTTTATTACACAGCTTGCCTTTCTAACATTTTCCCGTCTTTTATGACTGCTTTCAGGTTCAGATCCTTATCAAGGAGCAGCATATTGGCCTTTTTCCCCACGGAAATAGATCCGTATTTATCATAGACTCCAAGGCTTTTAGCCGGATTTACTGTGGCGCATCCGATAGCTGTCTCCAGAGGAATCTCCATCTTTTTAACTGCCGTCCGCACACAGTCCATCAGATTGGTTGCAGATCCTGCCAGAGATCCATCCGATACAAGGGTTGCGCGGTTCCCCTTCACATCCACGTCCAACCCTCCCAGTGTGTATCTGCCGTCCGGCATACCGGTGGCTCTCATACTGTCGCTGATGAAAATGATCCGTTCTTCTCCAAGCATTTTAAAGGTTGTACGCACCACTGCCGGGTGAATATGCACCCCGTCGCAGATCAGTTCCGCCATCACATGAGAGCTGTCCGCCACAGCCCCTACAACGCCCGGCGCCCGGTGAGAAAAGGCCGGCATGGCATTGTACAGATGAACCGCATGACATGCCCCTTTGTCGTACGCTGCCTTTGCAGAGTCATAATCCGCATTGGTATGAGCCAGGGAAACATGGACTTCGTCTTTTACCTCTTCCACAAATTCCAGCGCTCCTTCTTTTTCCGGCGCGATCCCGATATATTTCACAAGTCCTTCTGCCGCATTCTGGAAACGCCGGAACATGCCGGCATCACACCTGCAAATATTCCTTGCATCCTGGGCCCCTTTCTTTTCTTCACTGATAAACGGTCCTTCCATATTCACGCCCAAGAGGTCGGCCCCTCCATGAGCGCCTTTCCGATATCCTGCCGCTGTGGCAAGAATGTGCTCCAGCTCTCCTGCCGGAAGCGTCATAGTGGCCGGGCAAATGGCTGTCACGCCTACAGACGCCTCGTATTCCGCGATCTTCTCTATTGCCTCTGTTGTGCCGTCACAGAAATCATAGCCTTTGCAGCCGTGGAAATGGATGTCAATGAATCCGGGAACTGCAAAGCAGCCCTCTCCATCTATCACTTTCCCTTCCGGCAAATTTTCGCCTTCCGCAAAAATCCCTCTGTCTTCATCTATAAAAATTTCTCCTTCTTCAAATCGTTTGTCTTCTCCGTATACTTTTACATTTTTAATCTGCATGATCTTTTTCGCTCCTTTCCCTGCTCTTCCCGGACAAATTCCCTTTCCGGGGCGGACAATGCTTTATGCAAAGATTGTAACATTTACCGTCAACAAAAGCAATTTCCAGCATTGTGGATTGTTATGCTTTTTGTTATAGTAAAGTTGTAATCATACAAATCGGAGGAAACAATGAACGGGGAAATTTATAATAATTACGTAGAAATTTTAAGAACAGAACTCATACCTGCTCTTGGATGTACGGAGCCGATCGCTCTTGCCTATGCTTCCGCAAAGGCAGTAGAAGTCCTTGGAGATTTTCCGGAAAGTATAAAGGCTCTGTGCAGCGGTAATATCATCAAGAATGTAAAAGGAGTAAAAGTTCCCAATTCCGGAGGGTTAAAAGGGGTAGAAGCCGCTGTCATCCTGGGAGCGCTGGGCGGAGATGCCGGGCGTAAACTGGAAGTACTGGAAACCGTTTCTGAAAAAGACCGCATAAAGACAAAGGAACTTCTGAAATCTCATTTCTGCACCTGTCTCTTGAAAGAAGGTGTACCCAATCTTTTTATTGAGATTCACGCCTGCAAAGGAACAGACAAAGCAGTTGTACGTATTGAAAACAGCCACACCTGCATTACTTTGATCGAACGAAATGGAGAAGTTATCTATCAGGGAGACGCCGATCCTGTGAAAGCACAGGTGGACAAGTCTCTTTTAAACCTAAAAGACATTATTGCTTTTGCGAAAGAAGTAGATCTGGGTGAAGTCCGGGAAGTTCTGGAACGGCAGATTGCATATAACACAGCTATTTCAGATGAAGGTCTGGAACATGAGTGGGGCGCCGGGATCGGCCGTATGATCCTTGAAGAGTTCGGAGACGACGTCAAATGGAGATCCATTTCGCGGGCTGCCGCCGGATCTGACGCCAGAATGAGCGGCTGTTCCCTTCCTGTTATTATTATCTCAGGTTCCGGCAATCAGGGAATGACCTGTTCCCTTCCTGTGATCGAATACGCGAAGGGCACCGGAAAATCACAGGAGCAGCTCCTTCGCGCTCTTTGCATTTCCAACCTGGTTGCCCAGGATCAGAAACGTTATATCGGTCCTCTTTCCGCCTACTGCGGCGCTGTCTGTGCGGCTGCCGGGGCAGGGGCAGGCATCACCTATCTGTGCGGCGGTACACAGGAACAAATTGAAAATACAGTGATCAATACCATCGTAAATGTGGGAGGGATCACCTGCGACGGCGCAAAACCAAGCTGTGCCGCTAAAATTTCCTCCTCTCTTCAGGCAGCGTTTCTCGGTCACAAAATGGCAATGAAAGGCATCCGCTTTGAAGCAGGCGAAGGTCTTGCCATGGAAACGGCAGAGGACACCGTAAAGGCCATCGGATATATGGGACGGGAAGGCATGCGTCAGACCGATGTGGAAATCCTGAATCTCATGATCGGAAAAACTGATCTTTCCTGTATTTAAAAATCACAATTACAATGAAGAGAGCAGGTCACCTAAAAACCTGCTCTTTTATATTTTCTGCTTCTTCCGGCACATAGATGCCTTTTACGCAGATGCTTTTTACGGCACGGTTACGGTGCGCACCGCCACCTGTCTGACAAAGTCATAATCGTGCTCCACCAGCAGCATTGTTGGCTGATATTTTCTGATCAGTTCTATGATCTGCTGCCGGGAAAAAATATCAATATAGTTCATTGGTTCATCCCAAATATAAAGATGGGCCTGCTCACATAAACTTTTTGCAATAAGAACCTTCTTTTTCTGTCCCATGCTGTAATCTTCCAGTCTTTTTTCAAACTGCATTCTTGAAAAATCCATCTTCCGAAGCAGCGCAAGAAAAGTAGATTCGGGAAGATCATATCTGTCCGCGTATTCCTTTAATGTTCCTTCCAGTCCTGACGGCGTCTGGGGAACATAGGAAATAATAAGTCCTGCCGCTGTTTCTATTTTCCCTTCCTTCTTCAGCTCATCCCGGCTTTCTTCCTTCTCTTGTCCTTTCAAGCCGGCGTCTTCTTTCCATCCTGTAGCCTCCAGCACTGCCTTTAAAATACTGGATTTCCCGCATCCGTTAGGCCCCTGCAGGAGAATCCGCTCATTCTGGCAGATCTTTAAATCCCATCCTCTGCACACTTCATGGTTCCCATAGGCCAGAGTCACATCTTCCATGGCAACAAGACATTGCTTATGATGGGTGAGAGGATAAAGCTTCAGCTCTTCTGTATGCTCCACATTTTTCAGGAGCTTTTTCTTTTCCTCTGCCGCAGCATTTCTCCGGTTTTCTATACTTTTTGAACGTTTCATCATTTTTGCCGCCTTATGTCCGATCGCTCCCCGGTCAGGGCGCAGTCCCGCTATTTTGCTGCCTGTCTTTGTCCGCTCCACCGCATCTGACCAGCCTTCCGTCCGTCTGGCTGCCTCCTCCAGGCGTCGGATATCCTTTTTCAATTTTTCATTTTCTGCCTGCTGGGAAACGTCTCTTTTCTCTTTCTCTGACTGCCATGTAGAAAAATTCCCACGGGTTATTTCTATATTTTCCGGGTTAATGGCAAGAATGTGATCCACACATCCGTCCAGGAAATGTCTGTCGTGAGACACCAGGATAAATCCCTTTTTTCTCTTTAAATACTGCATGACCTGCTCTCTTGCCCCCATATCCAGATGATTGGTAGGTTCATCGATCAAAAGAAAATGATTATCCCTTGAAAACAGAACTGCCAGCATGACCTTCGTCTGTTCTCCGCCGCTCAGCGAGTCAAAAGGACGGTACAGCACTTCACTGTCCACATCGAGAAAGGACAGTTCCCGGCATATTTTCCAAAGCTCATAATCCGGATCCAGCTCCTTGGCTATCACGATCGTATCCTGCCCTGGATCCGTGATCTCAAAAGGAAAATAATCCATTTCCCCGGCTCCTGTTATGGTTCCTGTATATTCGTATTTTCCCTCTAATATGTGAAGAAGCGTTGTTTTACCCCTTCCATTCCTGCCAGTCAGCCCCAGCTTCCAGTTTGTGTCGATCTGGAAGGAGACATCTTCAAAGACCGGCTCTATCCCTCCCTCATAGCAAAAGGAAAGATGATTTACACTTATCAAAGACATATCCGCATTCCTCCTTTTTCCAGGTGCATGACAGCAGAAAAAATACCGGGAACAAAGTTTCCTGTCAAATAAAAAAGACACGGAACAATTTCCATGTCTTCCTTCTTTTCCATTTGCCTTTTTATGCTGCGCCGTAGCATTCCATACGCAGTTTCTTTTCCGGATTCCAGGATCTTCTTCTCTGCATGCACACACCATTTATCATTGCGATCATTGTGCGCCAAATATGAAATTCATATTTATCTGCAGAAATTCTTCATCCTTTCATCTCCTGTTCTATATCAGATTCATTCCTTTTACATGATCGACTGCATCTTTGCAGCCAACTGCTGTCTCTATTAACCTACCACAGTATCCGGAGCATGTCAATCTGTATTCTTGTTCTCTAATTCTTCACTACCCGGCTGTTTCTGTAAACGGACAGAAGAAGTCCTGTGTAAATGTAGGTCACTGTCATATTAGTCCCTCCAATCGTACAAAACGGCATATAACCCTGACCTGACGGCAAAAGCCCCAGATTGCTTCCCAGATACCAGATGATCTGAACCGCAACAAAGCTTACGCATCCCAGCCCTATCAGAAATCCCAGACGATTTTTTTGCCGGAAAACCGCCAGAAAGAGAAAGACAAGAAAAAGGACTGCCAAAACAGTAAGCAGCGTAACCGGAGCCATCCCAAAACGATAAAACAAATAAAGCCACAGAAAATCGCCCCGCACATCAAACCTTGTCCACTCAAGTTCGCTTCCGGTAAGATCCACTCCCGCCTTATCCATTGCCGCAAGACTCTGAACATTTTCACGCACCGTCTGACTGTATTCCATTGGGATGAAATGATTCCCTGTATACCAGGCAAGCAAAAGAGCGCCGACTGCCGTCAAAAGGATAAGCCCCAGTAAAATCCGGATTTGTTTTTTGTCTTTCTTCTGATTTTGTTTTTGGAAAAACCAGCCTTTCCACACTGTCACACAGAGCATTGTCCCGCAGATTCCAAACACAACCGAAGCATATATATGGTTCTGAAGCGGAAGCAGAAAAAGAATGCCAATCACAAGCAGCCATCCTGCACTTTTGGCAATTCCTTTTTCTTTGCCTCCCCTGCCGCTCCACAGCATTCCGGCAAAGGCAGGCAGAAGAAGGCAGTCGATCAGCGCTCCATAAGAGTAAATTCCCCCATTGATCCATATTCCCCTGTACCACATCACGTTTACCGCATAAGTGAATACCTCCAGACCAAGAACCGCCAGCCATATCCTGCCCGCATATCTCCCGATCAGGCTGTAATCCATAAAACAAAGCAGGATCATAATTACAAAACCTGCTGCCGAATATCTTACCTGCCTCCAGACTTCTGCCGCTTTATATGCAGAATCGGGCTGCTGATAAGTCATCCACTGAAGAAGCAGCCCAACTGCTGCCAACAGAAACGCAACTGCCAGAAGCTTCCAGTCCATTATGGGGCGATGGATGTGATTCAGACTCATTCCGGTTTCTTCCGGATCTCCCATCTGCCGCACCGCTTCCTCCTCCGCTTCTTTTTCAGTCATTCCCTCTGCCATGCAGTCGATCTTCTGATCTTCAATATGATCCCTAAGTTTCTTTTCTATCATGGGCCACGCCCTTCTGCACCGGATCTGCTCTGAAACTGTCATGAGATAATCATGCATATTCATATACTGCACCTCCCAGTACATTTGCAACTGCACGGGAATACTCCTTCCACTCTTTCGTTTTTTCCTTCAGCTGTTTTTTTCCCTCCTTTGTGATCCGGTAGTACTTTCTCACCTTTCCCCCTATTTCACTTTCATAGGACTCCAACGCCCCTTTTTCTTCCAGAGAATGCAGAAGCGGGTACAGGGTACCTGCTTTCAGCTCAAAAACATTTTCAGACCGCTCCCGAAGAGTTTCTATCATTTCATATCCATACATTTCCTTTTCTTCGAGAAGCTTTAAAATCAGCATAGCCGTACTTCCTGATAAAAGACTTTTTTCCACAGCCATAGTTCCTCCTTATATAGATTATCGATATATCGGTTATCTATATAATATATAGATGTCCGATATATGTCAAGGCAAATCCGTAAAGTTTCATACAAAAGAAAGCCGCCCAAACTATAGAAGCAAAATATCCATAGTTTGAGCGGTCCTTCTTTTCTACTCTAAGTTCAGGTTATTCTTTTTCCTTACCCCGTCATTCTTCTATAAAAGTCCTCCGATCGACAAAAACAGCGGTGCAAATACCAGTGATACAATAGTCATTAATTTAATTAAAATATTGATGGACGGTCCGGATGTATCCTTAAAAGGATCCCCCACGGTATCTCCAACAACTGCCGCTTTATGGGCATCGCTTCCCTTGCCTCCATGGTTACCGTCCTCGATATACTTTTTCGCATTATCCCAGGCGCCTCCTGCATTGGACATAAATACCGCCATCATCACTCCGGTTACAAGAGATCCTGCCAGCAGACCTCCAAGCGCGTCCGGTCCTAAGACAATACCGATCAGAAGAGGCGCCGCTACTGCCATCACTCCGGGAACCAGCATTTCCTTTAATGCTGCTGTTGTGGAAATCGCTACACAGGACTTGTAATCCGGCCGCTGTGTTCCTTCCATGATTCCCGGCATAGCTGCAAACTGTCTCCGTACTTCCTCGATCATCTGATAGGCAGCCTTGGAGACCGATTCCATCGTCATTGCTGAAAACAGAAACGGAAGCATGCCTCCAATAAAAAGTCCTATGATCACACGGTTATTTAAAAGATCGATCTGTGTCAGCTGGACAGCTTCTGCATAAGATACAAATAAGGCCAGCGCCGTCAGGGCTGCAGAACCGATCGCAAATCCTTTGCCGATGGCTGCCGTTGTATTGCCCACTGCATCCAATTTATCTGTGATCTTCCTTACTTCCGGCTCCAGTCCGGACATTTCTGCAATTCCTCCTGCATTGTCGGCGATCGGTCCATAAGCGTCCACTGCAACGGTAATGGCTGTAGTGGAAAGCATACCTACAGCGGCAAGAGCAATTCCATAAAGACCACTGAACTGATAAGCGGCAAAAATTCCCACACAGATCAGAAGGATCGGTGCTGCCGTCGATTTCATTCCCACGGCAAGGCCGCTGATAATAGTGGTAGCGGAACCTGTTTCCGACTGTGCTGCGATTTCTTTTACTGATTTGTAATCTCCTGATGTATATATTTCAGTGATGATACCGATCACCAGACCAACGATCAATCCGGCTACAATAGAAATCGCTTCATTCATGCCCCCAAACATGAACCAGCTGAATACAAATGCAGCAATCACCACAAAAATACTGGAAACGTATGTACCCATCTTCAACGCCTTATGTGGATTGGAATTTTCATCTCCTCGCACAAAAAAGCTTCCCAGTATAGACGCCAAAAGTCCCAGTCCGGCTATGATCAGCGGATAGGCTGCACCTGCTATCTGATAATAGACAACTCCAAGTGTAAGAGCTGAGATCAATGCTCCCACATAAGATTCAAATAAATCCGCTCCCATGCCTGCAACATCTCCTACATTGTCACCTACATTATCTGCAATGACTGCCGGGTTTCTCGGATCATCCTCCGGGATGCCGGCCTCTACTTTTCCCACCAGGTCAGCTCCCACATCTGCAGCCTTTGTGTAAATGCCTCCGCCCACACGGGCAAACAATGCAATCGAAGAAGCGCCGAGACTGAATCCGGACAGGATCTCTACATTTTCCGTCAATGCATAGATCAAACCCACCCCCAGCACTCCAAATCCAGCCACGCACATCCCCATAACAGCGCCGCCGGAAAATGCAATGGATAAGGCTTTATTCATCCCGCTGTTTCTTGCAGCATTTGCCGTTCTGACATTAGCCCGTGTAGCCACCTGCATTCCGCAGTACCCGGCAAGGGTGGAAAACAAAGCTCCGCAGACAAAGCATACTGCCGTGATCCAGTTGCCGATTCCCAGGCCGATCAGCACAAATAAAATGAGTACAAAAAATACGAGAATCTTGTACTCTGCCATGAGGAAAGCTCTGGCCCCTTCACTGATGGCCGATGCGATTTCCTTCATGCGCTGTGTTCCTTCTTCCTGCCTTGACACCTTTGCTGCCAGATAGGCCGCAAAAATTAATGCCAGAATGCCGAAGAACGGAACCACCTTCAACAATCCTTCCATACAAAATACCTCCGTTCTCTTTTTTCGTACATTCATTCTAACATTAATTTCTATCAATTACTATATTTCTATTGTATTTTCTGTGTTTTTCATTTATACATTTGAATTAGCACATTATTTTTCAGATTCTCCGTAAAGTATTTTAACCAAAACCAGTCCCTGGGGCGGAGCTGTCACTCCCGCTTCCGTCCTCTTTTTCATCTGCAAAATCTGCTCTACCTTCTCCGGCTCGTAGAATCCCCGTCCTACACGGATCAGGGTCCCGACAATAATACGCACCATATTATAGAGGAATCCATTGCCTTTAATACGGATGACGATCTCTCTTCCGCCAAGGGAAGACTCTTCCTCTGTCTGCTCTTCCCGTGTCAGAATCTGTATATCCTCAATAGTACGGACCGTATCTTCCGTGTTGGTCCGTACATTGCAAAAACTTGCAAAATCATGCTCTCCTATGAGGTAGTCTGCCCCCATCCGCATTTTTTCTATATCCAGGGGAAAAGAAACAAAGGCGGCATAGCAGCGCTTCATCGGGTCAGGCACCGGCCCGTTGTAAATATGATATTCATATATTTTGCTGATGTTATCCTGATATCTGGGATGCCAGTCAGCCGGAACTTCCCGGGAATCTGTGATCACAATATCCTCCGGCAGTTTCTGGTTCAGAGCATAGGCAAACCGCTGCGGCGGTATTGAGGATTCCGTATCAAATACCGCCACATTTCCAAGGGCGTGCACGCCGGAATCCGTTCTGCTGGCTCCGATCACTTTGATATCTTCTCCGGTAAGAGCGCTGATCTTTTTATTAAGTACCTCCTCTACCGTCAGTCCATTCGGCTGGATCTGCCAGCCACAATAGTTTGTTCCGTCATAAGCGACTGTTAATTTTATTCTTTTCCGCATGTTATCCACATCCTTTTCCACATTTTGGGGATATCTCTTTTTATAAAGGGATGTTTCCAAATCAAAGAAAAACGGAGGCTCTAAAAAACCCCCGTCCCCAGTTTTCCAATACAGAACACTGCCGCAACATAAACGATCACGATAATATAAGCGGCCCGGTCTCTGCCATGATATTTCAGCGGTTTCATTTTTGTACGTCCTTCGCCGCCCCGGTAACACCTTGATTCCATAGCCATGGCAAGGTCATTGGCTCGCCGGAATGCAGACACAAACAGAGGAACCAGTATAGGTATCATACTTTTGGCCCTCTGGATGATATTTCCACTCTCCAGATCGGCGCCTCTGGCAATCTGCGCTTTCATGATCTTATCTGTCTCTTCCAGAAGAATAGGAATAAACCGAAGCGCAATGGACATCATCATGGCAACCTCATGCACCGGAACATGGATCTTATTCAGCGGATGCAGAAGACTTTCAATCCCGTCCGTCAGCGCATTAGGCGTTGTTGTAAATGTCATAAGAGAGGAGCCCGCAATCAGATAGATCAGACGTATCGCCATAAAAACTGCCGTCCGAAGACCTGATTCTGTTATGGTAAAAATCCAGGCATGAAAAAGTACATCTCCTCCTCTGGTAAGAAAAAGATTGAAAAGCACTGTTATCAGCAAAAGCATAATGATCGGCTTCATGCCTTTCATAATATAGCTGAAAGGAACCTTAGACAAACGGATAATTGTAATCAGAAAGACCGTTGCCACAAGATAGCCCCAAATATTATCAAAAAGGAACAAAGATATCAGATATAAAAGCGTTCCAACCAGTTTCACTCTCGGATCAAGACGATGCAGTACACTCTTGGCCGGATAATATTGTCCTATTGTTATGTCTCGTATCATTCTTTTCTCCCCCGCCTCGCCTGAACTGCCTGCATAATCTCTTCTGCCGCTTCCGCCACTGTCGTTGCCGTCACTTTCACATCAAACCCCTTCTCTTTCAAATCGTGCATGATATAAGTCACCTGGGGCGCTGCCAGACCAATCTGCTCCAATTCCTGATAATGAGAAAAAACCATCTTGGGCCTGTCATTATACAGGACCTGACCTTTATTCATCACGATCAGCCGGTCTGCATATTTTGCAATGTCTTCCATACTGTGGGAGACAAGGATTACTGTCATGTCTCTTTGCTGGTGCAGATACGCGATCTGATCAAGGATCTCATCACGACCCTTGGGATCCAGCCCCGCCGTCGGCTCATCCAGAACCAACACATTGGGATCCATTGCAAGAACACCTGCAATGGCTGCTCTTCTTTTCTGCCCTCCCGACAGCTCAAAAGGAGAGGATTTATAATATTTTTCCTTTAGTCCTACCAGCTTTAAAGCTTCCCTTGCCTTCTCTTCACACTCTTCCGGTGAAAATCCCTGGTTTTTGGGACCAAAACATACATCGGACAGAACATCCACTTCAAAAAGCTGATGCTCCGGATACTGAAACACAAGTCCCACCTGGCTCCTAAGCTTCTTCATGTCATAGCCTTCTTTATAGATGTCCTCTCCGTTATAGTAAATCGTTCCGCTGGTTGCCCGGATCAGTCCGTTTAAATGCTGGATCAGTGTCGATTTTCCGGATCCGGTATGACCGATGATCCCTACAAATTCCCCATGAGGAATCTCAAGGCAGATATCCTTAAGCGCCTGTTTTTCGTAAGCAGTTCCGGGACTGTATATATAATTCAGATGTTCTAATTTAATTGACATAGTGCTTCCACCAATTCTTCTTTCTTTAAAATTCCCGCCGGAATATCCAGCCCCTTTTTCCTAAGTTCATCCGCCAGCATGGTAACCTGCGGCACATCCAGGCGGTAATGCTTCAGCATGTCCACCTGTGAGAAAATTTCTTTTGGAGTTCCATTCATCACTACTTTTCCATGATCCATTACAAAAATCTTATCTGCATATATGACTTCTTCCATATAGTGCGTGATGAGGATTACCGTAACGTTTTTCCGATGGCGGAGCGCCCGCACGGTATTTAACACTTCTTTTCTTCCGATCGGATCCAGCATGGCAGTAGGTTCATCCAGCACAACGCATTTTGGTTCCATAGCGATCACACCTGCAATAGCGACTCTCTGCTTCTGTCCGCCGGACAGCTTGTTGGGAGAATGATGGCGGTATTCAATCATTCCAACAGCCTTTAAGCTGTCCTCCACACGCTTCCAGATCTCATCTGTGGGAACGCCCAGATTTTCCGGTCCGAATCCCACATCCTCTTCCACCACTGTGCCAATGATCTGATTGTCCGGATTCTGAAATACCATTCCCGCACTTTGACGCACATTCCAGAGTTCTTCCGGATCTTTCGTATCCTTTCCGTCTACCCAGATCGTCCCTCCTGTGGGAACAAGGATCGCATTGATATGTTTTGCCAGTGTTGACTTACCAGAACCGTTGTGACCTAAAATGGCAATAAACTGGCCTTCTTTAATATCCAGATCCACTTCATCGATCGCACGGGAACTGCCGATCACGTTTCCTTCTTCATCCCGCTTTTCATATTCAAAGACAAGGTCCCTTGTCCTAACCATTTCTTCTGCCATCTTTTTGCCGCTCCCTTTCCGGTCAATTTTACTGTGTCCTATTTTACGTTATCCTTCTATGCCTTCTCCGGTTCCGGATAATCTACGCCCATTGTGTCTACTGTCACCTTTGCCATTCTCTGCACATTAAGAGGTCTGTCACTGTAGTCTGTGTCAGTCTCTGCAATCTTATTTACAATGTCCATTCCCTCTGTGATCTTACCGAACGCCGCATATGCACCGTCCAGGTGAGGTGAAGTTTTGTGCATGATAAAGAACTGGCTTCCTGCAGAGTCCGGATGCATTGCTCTTGCCATGGACAGCACTCCCTCTGTATGCTTCAGATCATTTGCAAAACCATTCTGGCTGAATTCTCCTTTGATATTGTATCCCGGACCGCCTGTTCCGATTCCGTCGGGGCATCCGCCCTGGATCATGAATCCGCTGATCACACGGTGAAAGATCAGACCGTCATAGTATCCTTTCTTCACCAATGAGATAAAGTTATTGACTGTATTAGGAGCAATCTCCGGATACAGCTCTGCTTTCATGATATCTCCGTTTTCCATTTCAATCGTAACGATAGGATTTGCCATATTTTCTTACCTCGTTTCTTTCATCAGATTTCCTGAATATTGTAACATGGGGACAGTGCTTTTTGCAAACTCCTTCATCCCCTATCCTAAAAAGCGGACTCCCTCTTTTCCCCATCTTCAATGGAGTAAAGGATCATCCCTCCTTTTGGCTCTCTCCCGGTTTCCCACAGTTCATCCAGAACAAATGTGGTTGCCTGACCGTAAGTTGCCGCTGTCACCAGCCTTTTCTTCTGATCTCCCGCTGTTTTTTCTTCATACCCCACCAGGAGAAACCAGTGCCAGATAAAGTCTCTGAACTGCCCTGTATCTTCGTGGCGCAGCAAAAGGTAAGGAATCGGATATCCGGCGTCAATCTGTCTCTTAATTACTTCCCAGGCTTTGTCACAGGAATTTTCCCCTGCAAAAGCCTCCATACGGATATGTTTTCCCGACTGTTCCACATCCTGAAGATAATCTGTCATCCCGTCTATGTAAAGTTCCAGTTTATCTACGCCGCCTTTTCGTGGTTTCAGATAAGGCTTCATTTTCATACTGAAACTTTTGTAATCTCTCTTTGAAAGGTCATAGGGAGCATAGGGATAAAGATGTTTCATCCCTTTTTCCCGCGCAAAATAGATGCAGCTGTCACATGCTGTAGCAGCGGCGCATCCGCCAATGTGCATCACTACGTTTGTAAACCAGTCCTGGTTCCCTCCGAACTCTCCTTCTATTTCAAAATAATCCAGTTGTTTTTTCATGTCTGACTGCAAACCTCCATCTGCAATATAGCTGATTTCTTCTCTCCATATCAATCCTAAATTTCAATGCTTAATTTTTCCGTCAAAAATCTTTCGGAAATCTTTATAATTTTCCGCCCTATATCTTTAATTCTTTCTTTTACACTATAGGCAGATAAAAAAGAAACGATCATGAAGGGGGTAATGTTATGAAAACTGCTGTAAACCGTATGGAAAACCTGCTTTTATCCATCCGTCCGTCTGCTTCTTTGGAATATCAGAAACACTATTCCTTCCCGTCGCTTGTTCTGATCTTCTTTACCTTTTCCGGTATTGGATGGCTGTGGGAAGTCCTCCTTCATCTTGTTATGGACGGCATGTTCATCAACCGCGGCGTCCTGACCGGTCCGTGGCTGCCGATTTACGGGACCGGCGGAGTCCTGATCCTTCTTGTGCTGAAGAAATGGCAGGACCGTCCGCTCCGCCTCTTCGGCATGACGATGCTGTTGTGCGGCATCATCGAATACTTTTCCGGACTGGCTCTGGAAACTTTATTCCAAGTCCGCTGGTGGAACTATTCGGACATGCTTTTTGAGATCCAGGGAAGAGTCTGCCTGACAGGACTTCTGATCTTCGGCATCGGCGGACTTGCCATCGTATATATCATCGCTCCAAAGCTTGAAGGGATATTTTCCCGCATCCCCCAAAAATACCTCTGCCTTCTCTGCGCGGCTCTTCTTCTTATTTTTGCTGCCGACATTGCCGTATCCTTTCTGCATCCCAATACAGGATTCGGTATTACAACCGCCATCTGACTTTCGACTTTACCGTTGATTTTATCACAGATGTCTTGTCCATGTACAGAGAAAAGAAACTTTCGCGGCAGTTATATCATATGCAAAACTATGCAGCGGCCATTTCTCACCTGATTTTAGAAATTTTCATTTAAAATTGACTGACAAACTGGTATGATGACAGTATAAATCTATGGAACAATTTAATAGAGCAAGCGTTTTATTTTCATGAGAGGGGAAACATATGAGAAAGTTTAATAAAAAACCATTTTCACAGCTCTGTTGGTCTATCTCTATTCCATCCTTGCCGTTCCTGCCATAAACTTCCGATTAGAACAGAGCATTTCAGACCCCATAAGTCTTGTCGGTTTCCAGGCCATACATGTCATCATCTCATACATATTGTTCGCTCTTGCGATCGTAAACATAGGCCGGGAGAAGAAGCGGTCAGAGTCATTGTTATGGGAAATCCTCTTGATCGACCTCCCATCTGTCTGGATGGCAACCTTATCGATCCAGATATATTTATTCGCTATGTATGCCGGAGTCTCACTCTTAGAAACGAATGCCATGTTTCTGACCCGCATAGGCGCGTTGATGGCAGGCGCCGAGATTTACCGATATATCAGATATATCAAAGGCAGGAAACATAAAACAGAATCCGAATGATCTGAAACATAAAATTCAGGGGAGACCGCAACTTTTCGCAAGGTACGATCTCCCCTTCTTATCATCCTATATTTTATCTTACCTGGATCTGTCCCAATATTTCTCCGATAGGCGCCGCAATACTAAGTTCTGCCCCCACTTCTTTTGCAGTGGCGCTCTTATTGATTACCACCAGATGTTTTTCGTGAAAATAGTCGATAAAGCCTGCCGCCGGGTATACTACCAGGGATGTGCCTCCAATGATCAGCGTATCGGCGCTGCTGATAGCCTCTATGCTTCCCCGGATGGTAGATCCGTCCAGACTCTCCTCATAGAGTACCACATCCGGCTTGATGATCCCGCCGCACTGGCATCTGGGAACTCCCCGGGATTCTTTTACATAGGCTGCGTCATAGAATTTTCCGCATTTCTGGCAGTAATTCCGGTGAACGCTGCCGTGGAGCTCATACACCTTTCGGCTTCCTGCCATCTGATGAAGTCCGTCAATATTCTGGGTGATGACCGCCGCAAGCTTTCCCTTCTCCTCCAGCTCTGCCAGCTTTTTGTGAGCCTGATTCGGCTTCGCCTCAAGACATACCATCTTCTCTTTATAAAAATCATAAAACGCTTCCGTATGACGCACAAAAAAGCTGTGGCTTACAACCTGCTCCGGAGCGTATTTATACTGCTGGTGATAAATACCGTCAGCGCTTCTGAAGTCAGGTATTCCGCTTTCTGTAGACACACCTGCCCCTCCAAAAAATACGATCCTTTCACTGTCATCAATAATTTCCTGCAGCTTTTTTATCTCTTCTTCATACATATTCATCCCTCCCGGAGCCTTATGATTTCTGACTGTACCCCCGGAAAAATTCAGACAATCCGTCCAGGGTTTTCATCAGGACCGGAATCTCATCTTCGCTTAGCTTCGCCAGGATCGCTTCTGTCATCTGGCGATGATAATCTTCGTGGTGCTGATAGGCACGGATACCTTTTTCTGTAAGCTTTACATAGACAACTCGCCGGTCTTTTTCGCTTCTGCTTCTTGAAACATAAGATTTGTTTACAAGGCTGTTCATAGCTGTCGTCAACGATCCTACCGTAATATTCAGTTTTTTTGCAATGGATGACATATTGTTACCTTCCTCTGGGCCGATCGCTTCTATGACATGCATATCATTGTTGGTGAGATCTTTAAATTCTTCTGTAATGATCGCTTTTTCTTCCAACTCCCAGATTTCGTTGATAAGATTCACCAGGATATCGTTGATCGTTTTGTATGCATCCATGAAAAGCCCTCCTTCCTGTAAACATTTCTCTATTTCTATTATACCGGTTCCGGCAGCAAAGAGGCAATGACTTCTTTCACTGTTTCGATCCTTTTTGCCTTATAGGCATATGCTCCGCAAAAGAGAAGAGCCTGTTCCGTCTCTCCTTTTGCCGCGTTGATCAGTGCGTCTGTGATACAATATGGTATCTCCTTTGGATTACAGGAATGAAGGCACTGATGGCAGGGACTGTGAGGAATTTTTCCTTCCTTTATGACCCTCTCCATAAACGCGTTCCGGATTGCCCTTCCCGGCATTCCCACCGGGCTTTTTACAATGATAATATCCCCTTTTTCCGCTTTTATATAAGCTTCCTTATATCGGATATCCGCATCACATTCTTCTGTGGTTACGAAGCGTGTCGCCACCTGTACGGCGTCTGCTCCCAGCTCAAATGCCCGTTTTACCTGCTCTTTTCCCTCTATTCCGCCTGCAAGGGCTACCGGGATTTTCCGGCCGTATTTTTCTTCAAATTCTCTCACCGCTTCCAGTATATTCCGGATTTCCTCTTCATAGGAATCTTTGCCAAAATGCTCCAGCTGATCTTTAGTAAATCCAAGGTGCCCCCCTGCAAGAGGTCCTTCTATTACCAGAAGATCCGGAATCCTCTGATATTTTCTGTCCCAGTACCTTAAGATAACGCGGGCAGACTTTTCTGTGGAAACAATGGGTGCAAGCAGTACTTTTCTGTCTCTTTTATATTCTGTCTCTGCTTTTTTTGCGATCCTCGGCAGATCCATGGGAAGGCCCGCTCCCGATATGATAAGATCTGCTCCTGCTTTGATCACTTCCCTGACATAGTCCTCATAAAATTTCATAGCCACCATCAGATTGAAGCCGATCACACCATCCGGCGAGATCTTTCGTGCCTTCTCATACTCTGTCGTTATCGCTCTTAGGTTGGCCGCTTTGGGATCCCGGTCAAAATCCGGTTCCCGATATCCAATCTGTGCTGCGGAAATGATTCCGATTCCTCCCTCTTTGGCAACAGCCCCGGCAAGACCGCCAAGGCTGATGCCCACTCCCATTCCTCCCTGGATCACCGGGAGTTTTGCTGTAATCTCTCCCAGCTTTAATGGCTCTATTTTCATATAAATTCTCCTACATACGGCGGAAACGCTGATATCTTCTTTCTGTCAATTCTTCTTCCGGCATTTCCTGATAAACAGTTAAGAACCTCTGAATATCCTGGCAAAGGTTCTCCGTTACCTTCTCTATGTTCATAACCGTATAGTGCTCCGGTTCCGGAATCACCTTTTCTACGATCCCCGCCCGATAAAGATCTCCGGCAGTCAGTTTCATGACTTCTGCCGCTTCTTTTGCCTTGGTACTGTCTTTCCACAATATACTTGCAAATCCTTCCGGAGACAAAATTGAATAAATGGAATTTTCCAGCATCCACACCTCATCGGCGGTAGCCATAGCAAGTGCGCCGCCGCTTCCGCCTTCGCCGATAATAACAGAAAGTACCGGAACTTTCAAAGCGGACATTTCATAAATGCTTCTTGCAATCGCTTCTCCCTGCCCTCTCTCTTCTGCTTCCAGTCCGCAGAACGCGCCGGGCGTATCTACAAAACAGATGACCGGTCGATGGAATTTCTCTGCCTGTTTCATCAGCCGGAGAGCTTTGCGGTATCCGTCCGGTGAAGGCATTCCGAAATTCCGTTCAATATTCTCTTTCGTATTTGTTCCTTTTGCCTGTGCGATCACTGTTACCGGCTGTCCTTTAAACCTGGCAACGCCTCCAATGATCGCCTTGTCATCTGCAAAATATCTGTCTCCGTGAAATTCCATAAAATCCGTAAATAAAGCACGGATATAGTCTTCGCCTACCGGCCGGTCCTTCATTCTGGAAAGCTGCACTCTCTCCCACGCGCTGATATCCTGGCCGGAAAGCTGTCCTTTTTCCTTCTGGTTTTCAGATTCTTTCAGGGAAGGGCTCTCAACCGCTGCCTTCTCCTTTTTATGAAGTTTAAGGATCTCCGAAAGTACTGATTTCATTTCCTGACGCTCTACAATCCGATCCACAAATCCATGTTCCAAAAGGAACTCGGATCTCTGGAATCCTTTCGGAAGCTTCTGACCGATAGTCTGTTCAATCACCCTCGGCCCTGCAAAACCGATCAATGCTTTCGGTTCAGCCAGGATAACATCTCCCAGCATGGCAAAGCTTGCCGTCACGCCTCCCGTTGTCGGATCTGTCAGTACGGAAATATAGAGAAGGCCTGCATCGCTGTGGCGCTTCAATGCAGCAGATGTCTTAGCCATCTGCATAAGGGATGTGATCCCCTCCTGCATTCTGGCTCCGCCGGAACAGGCGAACAGGATCACAGGCAGCTTTTCTTCTGTTGCTCTTTCTATTGCTCTTGCAACCTTTTCTCCCACTGCCTCTCCCATGCTTGCCATGAAAAAACGACCGTCACATACGCCGATCACAGCGTCGGTCCCCTCAATCTTCGCTTTTCCTGTCACAACTGCTTCCCGAAGATTTGTTTTCTCCTGGACTGCCTTCATTTTTTCCGGATATCCCTTATAATCCATAGGATTTCCGCCGATCAGGTCTTTGTCCCACTCCTCGAATGTTCCCGCATCAGCGATCATTTCAATCCTTCTGTAGGCATGGACGCGAAAATATCCTCCGCACTTCGGACAAATATAATATCCCCGTTTTACATCTTCGGCAATAATAGCGCTTCCGCATTTATTACATTTTCTAAGCAGTCCTTCCGGCACTTCGGGGCGTTTTTCCCGCAATGAAATATAAGATTTTTTCCCAGATGCTGTTCTGGTCTTTTTGAACATATTTTCTAACTTCATTTCTTCGCTCTTTCCAGTTCCTCAATAAATTCAATATCTATATTTCCAGCTATGTAATCCGGGTTGTTCAGAATTTCATACTGGTAGTCTACATTGGTGTCGATTCCCTCAATAATGATCTCGCCGAGAGCGCTCTGCATTTTCCGTATGGCTTCCCCGCGGTTTTTGGCCCACACGATCAGCTTGGCGATCATGGAATCATAGTAAGGCGGGATGGTATAACCGCTGTAAATTGCAGAATCGATGCGTATTCCCTTGCCTCCCGGAAGATAGATATCTGTGATCGTCCCCGGTGAAGGGCGGAAGCCTTTTTCCGGATTTTCAGCATTGATTCGGCACTCGATGGCATGACCGGTAAGTTTTACATCTTCCTGGGTATAGGAAAGCTCCATTCCAGATGCAATGCGGATCTGCTCTTTGATCAGATCAATGCCTGTCACCCATTCCGTAACGGGATGTTCCACCTGTATTCTGGTATTCATTTCCATGAAATAGAAGTTTCCATTTTTTTCCAGAAGAAATTCAATGGTTCCCGCATTGACATATCCTGCTGCCTTCGCAGCCTTTACTGCCGCCTCGCCCATTTGCCGGCGCAGATCTTCTGTAAGGGCCGTGGAGGGAGATTCTTCGATCATCTTCTGATGATTTCTCTGGATGGAGCAGTCTCTCTCTCCAAGATGAATGACATGTCCGTATTCATCCGCCAGAATCTGAAATTCAATGTGACGCGGGTGTTCTACAAAGTGCTCAATGTACATCGTATTATCCCCGAACGCCATCTGCGTTTCCTTCTGTGCTGTCAAAAAGCTGGACTCAAATTCTTCCGGTGTCTGTGCAACGCGCATTCCTTTTCCGCCGCCTCCGAGAGCTGCCTTTACAATAACAGGATACCCTACTTCTTCCGCGACTTTGGCACCGCTTTGCGCATCGTAGATCGGCTCCTTACTTCCCGGAATAACCGGCACGCCGGCCGCCACCATTGTATTTCTTGCTTCCTGCTTATTTCCCAGCTTTGCAATGACTTCGGCTTTCGGGCCGATAAAGGTAATGTTGCACTGCTCGCACAGCTCGGCGAATCTGCTGTTTTCTGAAAGAAATCCAAAACCCGGATGAATGGCGTCGGCTCCGGATATGATCGTCGCGCTGATAATGCGGTCCATGCTTAAATAGCTCTCTGTCGAAGGCGCCGGACCGATACAGACCGCTTCATCTGCAAGCTGCGTATGAAGCGCTTCTTTATCCGCTTCCGAATAGACGGCAACGGTCTCAATCCCCATTTCCCGGCACGCCCGGATAATGCGCACTGCAATCTCGCCGCGGTTGGCAATCAATACTTTTTTTATTTCATGTCTCATCTGTTTCACCTGTTTCCTCTTAACCTACCATAAAGGTCAGCTCCGCGCTGACTACAACCTTCCCGTCCACACTGGCTGTTGCCTCTCCAATTCCCATGGGACCTTTGGCTTTGATAATCTTAGTCTCCAGTCTCACTTTATCTCCGGGAACAATTTTCCCTTTAAATTTACATTTACTGATACCGCCGAAATAAGCGATCTTTCCCTTGTTTTCTTCCTTGCTTAAAATTGCAACCGCACCTACCTGTGCAAGGGCCTCTACCGTCAGAACGCCGGGCATAACAGGCTCCTGGGGGAAATGCCCTTTGAAGAAGTCCTCCCGGTATGTGACACATTTGTATCCCACAGCAAACTGTCCCGGTTCATAATCTTCGATGTAATCCACCAAAAGGAACGGATGTCTGTGAGGTATGATCTCTTTGATCTGATTAATATCTAAATGGTTCATATGTCCTCCTTCCGGAACTAGGAAATGCGGAATAAAGGCTGTCCGTACTCAACTCCCTGCCCGTTTTCTACAAGGATCTCCGCAATAGTTCCGTCGTAATCACTCTCAATTTCATTCATCAGCTTCATAGCCTCAACGATTGCAAGTACCTGTCCTTTTTTCACTGTGTCGCCCACAGATACATAGGCCTTTGCATCTTCTGCCGGAGCCGCATAAAATGTTCCTACAAGGGGAGACTTCACGATCTTTCCGCCAAGGTCTGCCGCCTTCACTTCTGTTTCCTGTACTTTATCATCAGCGCTGGTATCCTCCGCTGCTCCTGTACTTTCTCCCGCTGCCGCGGAAGATACAAAGGCTGGCGTGCCGGCTGCAAATTCCATAGCCGGGCCGGAACACTGTGTCGCAATTACAGTGTCTTTTTGCTTTGTCAGATGTATTTTTACCCCTTTTTCTTCATATTTCAGCCCAGTCAGTTCTGAATCAGATACTGCCTGGATCAATGTCAGCAGGTTTTTAAATTCCATGTTTGATATACTCCTTTTACTCTTCGTATTTTTTAATCAGTAAAGTAGCATTGTGTCCGCCAAATCCAAGGGAATTTGTCATGGCGTAATGAATTTCTTTTTCAACCGGCGCTCCTATAGCATAGTTCAGATCGCACTCTTCGTCTGCCTGAACGGTTCCCATAGTCTGATGGATGAAGCCGTCTTCAATGGCCTTTACACAGGTAATAAATTCTACGCCGCCGGCTGCTCCAAGCAGATGACCGATCATGGATTTTGTAGAGTTGATCACTACATCTTTTGCCGCTTCGCCAAAAGCTCTCTTGATGGCTCTTGTCTCAAACAGGTCGTTGTGATGTGTACTTGTTCCGTGAGCGTTAATATATTCAACCTGCTCTGGCGATACGCAGGCTTCCTCCATAGCAAGCTCCATGGCCTTTGCGGCTCCGGCTCCGTCCTCTGCCGGAGAGGTAATATGGTACGCATCTCCTGTAGATCCGTATCCGACTACTTCCGCATAGATCTTCGCTCCTCTGGCCTTTGCATGCTCCAGCTCTTCCAGAATCACAACTCCGGCTCCTTCTCCCATAACAAATCCATCTCTGTCCTTGTCAAAGGGGCGGGATGCTTTCATTGGATCTTCATTCAGAGAAAGCGCGGTAAGCGCGGTGAATCCTGCCACTCCAGTAGGACAAATCGCACTTTCTGTTCCTCCGGCGATCATAATGTCTGCATCATTGTACTGAATTGCCCGGAATGCATCACCAATACAGTTTGTACCGGAAGCACAGGCTGTCACCACATTCGTACATTTTCCTCTGAATCCAAGCTGAATGGAAACATTCCCTGCCGCCATATTGGAGATCATCAGAGGCACCATAAGCGGATTTACTTTGCCAGGTCCCTTCGTGCTGATCTTCTCACAGCTGGATTCTGCCTGCTGCAGACTTCCGATTCCGGATCCGATAATGACGCCGGCGCGGAAAGGATCTTCTTTTTCAATATCAAGTCCTGAATCCTCATAGGCTTCTTTTGACGCGGCAACAGCATACTGTGAAAATGCTTCCATTCTCTTGGCCGCTTTAAAATCCATTCTTTCTTTTGCCACAAAATCTTTGACTTCTGCAGCGATCTTTACTTTATAATCAGAAGTATCAAATTTCGTGATAGGCCCGATTCCTACTTTTCCTTCTTTAATTCCTGCCCAGAAATCTTCTACCGTATTTCCGATCGGAGTCACCGCTCCAAGTCCTGTCACTACTACTCTTCTTTTCATCATATTGCCATTCCTCCGTCTACCTGGATCACCTGTCCTGTAATATAACCTGCAGCGTCTGAAGCAAGGAAGGCTGCTGTCTTTGCAATATCTTCCGGTTTTCCGAATTTCCCAAGGGGGATCTGAGCAATAGACGCTTCTTTTACCGCATCAGACAGTACGTCTGTCATCTCTGTCTCAATGAATCCCGGTGCAATTGCGTTGACTGTAATTCCTCTGGAAGCCAGTTCTCTGGCCGCTGCCTTCGTAAGACCGATCACTCCGGCCTTTGAGGACGCATAGTTTGCCTGTCCTGCATTTCCGCTGATTCCCACAACAGAAGACATATTAATGATACGTCCGCTTCTTTGCTTCAGCATCTGCCTGGAAACAAAACGGATCGTGTTAAATGTCCCCTTTAAATTCACGTCGATCACCTGGTCAAAGTCCTCCTCTGACATCTTCATCAAAAGACCGTCCCTGGTAATACCTGCATTGTTCACCAGAATATCAATTCTTCCATACTCTTTTACAACATGTTTCAGAAATTCTTCGCATGCGTCAAATTCTGATACATTACACTGATAAATTTCAGCGCTGCCGCCGTTTTTCTCTATCTCAGCCTTTACTTCCTCTGCCCGCTCTTTCGAACCATTGTAATTGATCACCACAAATGCTCCGGAAGCTGCAAGTTCCAGGGCAATTGCCCGTCCGATTCCGCGGGAGGCTCCTGTTACTACCGCTACTTTCTGTTCTGCCATTTTCCATTTGGGACGGGGTATTTTGAAAAATATCCCGTCCCTACCTCCTTCGATTTACTTTAAGTTCTCTACCACTTTTTCCACATCGTCCCATATCCCGATGTTGTATACCTTCACATCGCGGCTGATCTTCCGCATAAATCCGGCAAGTGTCTTTCCCGGACCGATCTCCACAAAAGTGTCCACACCGTCGGCGATCAGGTTCTCCATACTCTGCTGCCATTTTACAGAAGAGCTGACCTGCTTTGCCAGCAGATCTCTTGTCATTCCGATATCGCTGACCTGCTCTGCTGTTACATTTGTCACATACGGCACTTTCAGAGGGGACAGCTCAACGTCCTTCAGAACTTCAGCCAGTTCTTCCCCTGCTTTTTCCAGCATAGGAGAATGGAACGGACCGCTTACGTTAAGCATAACTGTCCTTTTCGCTCCGGCCTCCTTCAGTTTCTCTGACGCTTCCTCCACTGCCTTTGTCTCTCCGGTAATGACAATCTGTCCCGGACAGTTGTAATTAGCAATGGAAACGCCTGCCATTCCTTCAATGACTTCTTCAATGGCTTCTCCTGTCATACCCATCACTGCCGCCATGGCTCCTTCTCCTGCCGGCACCGTGTTCTGCATCAGCAGACCTCTTTTTCGCACCAGACGGATGGCATCTTCATCTTTCATGCCGCCTGCTGCCGCAATAGCAGAATATTCTCCCAGGCTTAAGCCCGCCGTCACATCCGGATGGATGCCGGCTTCCTCCACAACCTTTGTCATGGCAAGGCATGTGGTTACCAGCGCTGCCTGTGTATATTCTGTCAAATCCAATTTATCGTTCTCATGAAAGCACAGGTCTTTCATGTCAATGTCCATGTTATCTTTCAGTACTTCTGACGCCATATCATATACTGCTTTGGCGGATGTACTGTTTTCGTAAAAATCTGCACCCATTCCGCATTTCTGGGCGCCCTGCCCCGGGTAAATAAATGCAATCTTACTCATAAAATCCTGCTCCTTTTATCAGCGCATCTGTTTCCTTCACCAGCTTATCGATCAGCTCCTTACAGGTCATTTTTTCTTTTACCATACCTGCGATCTGACCTGCCATTACACTTCCGTTCTTCACATCGCCTTCCACAACGGCCTTGCGAAGTCCTCCAAGTGTCAGAAGCTCCAGCTCTTCAAAGCTTGCCCCGCTGTTTTCCAGTTCCAGATATTTTTTTGTCATGTCGTTTCTAAGCGCACGGACCGGATGTCCTGTCGTACGTCCTGTCACGCGTGAATCAATATCTTTCGCTTTAAGGATACGCTCTTTATAGTTTTCATGTACCTGGGACTCTTCTGTCACAACAAAATGAGTTCCCATCTGTACTCCCTTCGCTCCCAGCATAAATGCAGCGGCAATTCCTCTTCCGTCCGCAATTCCTCCGGCAGCAATTACAGGAATATTCACGGCATCTACTACCTGCGGTACCAGTACCATCGTCGTATTTTCACCAATGTGTCCTCCTGCTTCCGTACCTTCTGCCACAAGAGCATCAGCTCCGCAGCGCTCCATACGTTTTGCCAGTGCAACGGAAGCAACAACCGGTATAACCTTTACTCCCGCTTCCTTCCACATCTTCATGTATTTTTCCGGACTTCCGGCTCCTGTTGTAACAACCTTCACGCCTTCTTCCACAATAACTTTTGCCACGTCATCCGCATGAGGACTCATAAGCATGATATTTACTCCAAAAGGCTTATCAGTCAGTTTCCTTGCCTCCCGGATCTGTTCGCGTACCCAGTCCGCCGGAGCACTTGCAGCTCCAATAAGCCCAAGCCCACCGGCATTTGATACGCCGGCTGCCAAGTGATACTCTGCAACCCAGGCCATTCCTCCCTGAATAATCGGATATTCTATTCCAAGCAATTCGGTTACTTCTGTTTTCATATTGACAACCTCTTTTTCTTCTTTCTCTGTTTTTATTTCTCTTTTTGTTTTCTTACTCAAAATCAACTGCTCCCATTTAAGGCGCAGGTTCTTATTGATGGGATTCGATATATTTTACAACGTCGCCTACTGTTGCGATGCTTTCCAGATCTTCTGTCGGAATCTCTACATCATACTCTTCTTCCAGAGCCATAACCAGTTCAAACAGGTCCAGAGAATCTGCTCCCAGATCATCTTTGAAGGATGATTCCTCTGTAATTGTTCCAGCGTCCACTCCCAATGAGTCAGCGATCATTTCTTTAATTTTTTCTAACATTTTTGTTCTCCTTTTCTTCTACTCTTTCATTTCTTTTATTACATCACTGCTGTAAAACAGTGGTGTTCTCTTGCTTCATTCTGTTATTTATTCCATTCCAGGATAGTTGCCCCCCAGGAAAGTCCCGCTCCGAATCCTGCCAGGATGATCTTCTGACCTTTCTTCAGTCTTCCGTCCCGGCTCATTTCATCCAGAAGGATCGGAATGCTGGCGGAAGAAGTATTTCCATATTCCTGAAGATTCATAGGAAATTTGTCAATGGACACATCCAGTCTTTTGGCTACCGCTTCCACGATCCTTTTATTTGCCTGGTGAAGGATAAAATAGTCAATCTCTTCTGCTGTCATATTATTTTTTTCCAAAACCTCTTTGACAGCTTCCGGCACTCTTTTGACGGCAAACTTAAATACAGCCTGTCCGTCCATCTGCATATAAGTCTCTTCCAGCGGAATCTCTTCCCAGTTTCTGTTATGTCTGCTGGTACAGGTCAGCGCCTCTCCCTTAAAACCATCGGAATGAGTGACCGCTCTGTAAAGCTTTCCCTCTGCCGCCTTTACAACTGCAGCTCCCGCACCGTCTCCAAACAGGATACAGGTTCCTCGGTCCTTCCAGTTTGTAAGATTGGATAAACTTTCACTTCCAATGATCAATACGGTTTGGTACATGCCGCTGGCCAGATAGGCAACAGCAGTATTGTAGGCAAAAACAAACCCGGTACATGCCGCACTTAGATCAAAGCAGGTCGCATTTACCGCGCCGATCGCTTTTTGCACTTCGCAGGCCGCGCATGGCAGGATTACATTGGAAGAAATGGTAGACACCAGTATCAGATCCACTTCTTCGGCAGAAACATTTCCATTTTCCAACGCTTTTCTCGCAGCGTCGGCTGCCATGGAAACGGTTGTTTCTTCCTGGATGATATGGCGCTTCACGACTCCTGTCCTCTCGCGGATCCATTCATCATTTGTCTCAACGAGCTGTGCAATATCGTTATTATCCATTGTATGTACAGGTATATATGACCCTGTGCCGCATATTACTCCAGTCATTTTTTGTTTCCTCGTTTCCTCAATTCTTCTGTTACTCAAATATTTTTAATTATGAATATTTTGACTTTCAAAGTATATAGCAGCATATACTCTCTTGTCAAGTACCTGAATTAATTTTGTCCCATCTCTTTCTTTTACAATTTGGCTGCACCGACTAAAAGCATCATCGGCCTCCTCATTTCATCTTTCATCCCCGGGATATCTATCATTGCCGGATCCGGCATGGCTTCCTCCAACGCCTCTATCACAAAACCATTCTCAAGGAGACCTCCCAGGATCTGTGTCAGCGTATGGTGCTGTTTAATTACATCCTTTCCCAGAAAATTCGTTTTTCTCTCTCCCGGATAAAAATAGTCATCCACCGGCCAATACAATACATTCCCCTTGTCATCTCGGATCCATTCCTGACCTACACTTCCGGTAAATACCGGATGTTCTATATTAAAGAGAAATTTGCCCCCTGGTTTCAGCGTATGGTATACCTTCTGATAAATCCCATTTAAATCCTGAATATAGTGCAGGACAAGATTCGACAAAACGATATCGTATTCATTTGCCGGATAAGAATAGTCTTCTGCCCCGCATACCTGATACTGTATCCTGTTGTCGCTGTTCCTCTTCTGCGCCTCCTCGATCATCCGCCGGCTGGAATCTATCCCCCTTACTTCTGCCGCGCCTTTCCGAACTGCATAGGCACAATGCCATCCATACCCGCATCCGAGATCCAGAACTTTTTTCCCTTTCATTTCCGGAAAAAATCTGCAAAACTGATGCCACTCTCCAGCTCCCTGCAGCCCTTTTTCACTTCTTTCCATCTGCGCGTAAGCCTGGAAAAACCCTTCATCATCATATATATTTTTCATCACACACCTCATTTCTGACGGTCTTTCAATAACCCAAGATCAAGATATCAGTAAAACAAACATGTCCGCAAGCATACAGGAAGCGCTGACAGCCGCCAGCGCTCCTTCTCTTTTACATACAATAATGAAATTATATTTCCGCTGTCATCTTCTCCGCAACTTCCATGCCCTTCAGGCTGGCAGCCACTCCTCCTGCGCCTGTCTCGCGCAAAGTGACATCCATCTTTTCTCCAACTTCCCTCATGGCATCGATCACCTGATCTACCGGAATCTGGCTTTCAATTCCAGCCAGAGCCATATCCGCTGCTGTCAATGCGTTTACAGCTCCGCCTACATTTCTCTTCACACAGGGAACCTCGACCAGCCCGGCCACCGGGTCACAGACAAGTCCCATCAGATTTTTCAGCGCCATTGCTGCTGCATGTTCCATCTGCATAATATCGGCTCCCTTTACATGACATATGGCTGCTGCCGCCATGGCAGAACCGGATCCGATCTCCGCCTGACATCCTCCTGCTGCACCTGCCAGAAATGCACGGTTTGCAATGACCTGACCTACGCCGGCCGCTACATACATTGCCTCCACCATCGTTTCCTCCGGCACTTCATTTTCTTTGAAATAAGGGATCAGAACCGCCGGAAGAACACCGCACGCCCCGGCTGTGGGCGCCGCAATGATTCTCTTCATACATGCATTGTTGCATCCCATTTTCAAGGCTACTGTCATGACTTTCGCAATAAAATCTCCGCAAAGAGTATCTCCCTTTTTCTGATATTCCTCCATCTGGCCGCCTTCTTTTCCAACCAGGCCGCTTCTGGATACAAGATCCGGCTCATAAGCGTCCACGTTTTCACACATAATGCGCCACATGCGTGTCATCTCATTCCAGGAATCTTCCGTCGAAGCCCCTCTCTCATTGCAGTCTTCCAATTGTACGGCCTTCCAGAACTCGATTCCTTCCGCTTCACATCTTTTTCTTATTTCTTCCATTGACTGATATGACATATTCTTTCTGGCCCTCCTATTCCTCTGCTGTTCCGCTCACATTCAGAAATGTTACTTTAATAATGCCCTCCAGATTTTCCAGCCAGGAAATTGCCTGATCCGGAATAATCTGATCCGTCTCGATCACCATAACGGCATAGCCGCCCCTCTTATCTCTGAAGAGCTGCATGGTTGCAATGTTGATCTCCTTCTGACTCAGGATATTCGCCACCTGAGCCACATGTCCCGGCTGATCTACATTATGTACGATCAGAGTATTGCTCTCCGCGTTAAAATTCACCTCAATGTCATCCAGCTTGCTGACTTTAATTCTTCCGCCGCCAATGGAACATGCCTGTATCTTCAGACTGTCTACTCCATCTGCTTCCAAAGTCATCTGAACTGTGTTTGGATGAGCTCCCCTGATCTCCTTTTTCTGAATGGTAAAATCCATCCCCCATTCTTTCGCAATTTCAAAACTATTTGGAATGCGCATATCGTCAGGCTTCATCCCCAAGAGTCCTGCTACAATGGCTCGGTCTGTACCATGTCCCTCTCCCGTCGCTGCAAAAGAACCGTGCAGATAGATCAATGCCTTTTTCGGCTGTTTCCCAAGAAGCTGTCTTCCTATCAGCCCAATTCTGACTGCCCCCGCAGTATGGGAGCTGGATGGTCCTACCATTACCGGACCAAGAATGTCGAAAATACTTGCCATTTTTTTACCTTTCCTTTCTACTCTACAGTATTTACTGCCCGCCCCACCGGGCCACATCACGGGAATCTGCCATCCTCCGACCGGCATGACAGATGGGAGGCCCGTGCTTCCTCCGTCTGTAGTTGCTTTTATGTCTCATAAGCTAAGTTAAATTTATTATACCATATAGCGACTTTAGAAACCTCATAAATATTTTTTAATTTTTTCAAAAAAACATTTGCAAATCTCTTCGTTATGTGATATGATACTTCTTGTCGAGCGGAGATGGCGGAATGGCAGACGCGCTAGATTCAGGTTCTAGTGGGAGCAATCCTGTGAGGGTTCAAGTCCCTTTCTCCGCATGGATTTAGAAGAGCGGAAATCCTTTATTTTTCAAGGGTTTCTGTTCTTTTTTTATTACTTTTACGCCGGTAAAATTTGATTACCTTTGATTACCTTTTAATGGAAAAAAATTTCCTATTAAACCAAAAAAGAGCAAGAGACAGACTTCCGGAAAATCCGGGAGTCTGTCTCTTGCTTTTACACCCTTCCGGATGTTATCATGGTCAGGGAGTACCGGCATGTATGCGAGGCAGAGAATGCTATTGTTGTATTCCATTTCGTAGAAAGAAGTTTTCAGGAGGTACAAAATGATCATTGAAAAAAATCCAAAAGAACTGGCTGCAATGGAAGAATTTCACAAGGGCAACCGTAAAGAAGGACTTCGGCTCCAGGAAGAATTTGCCGCTAAGTTTCGCGAAGAATATAAGGACAAGGATCACTGTCCCTGTCAAAAAGCCTGTAAATACCATGGAAACTGTAAAGAATGCGTGGCAATCCACAGAGCGCACCAGGAACATGTACCGAACTGTATGAGAGCCATGATAAATAATAAACTGAAAGTTCTGTCAGAATTGACAGAGCATACTTTCTGCCCGTAACAAACTGCCCGGATCATCTTTATTTTTTCAGACAAGGAGGAACCCATATGCCATTTATAAATACGAAAACAACTTTACCACTGGATGTTTCCAAAAAGGAAACTCTCTCTGACGGCCTCGCACAGATTGCAAAGGACTGTCTTGGAAAATCCGAAAACTGGCTGATGACCGGATTTGAAGAAAAAGCTGACATCTATTTCCGCAAAACCTGGACAGCCGCCGCCTACATCGAAGTAAAATTGTGCGGTCATGCCGATTCTGCTGCATTTTCACAGATGACAGAAAAGATCTGCTCCCTCTATGAGAAGGAGCTTGGACTTCCGGGTGAACGCATCTATGTATCTTATTTCCCCACACCGGACTGGGGATGGAATGGGAAAAACTTCTGATTTCCACTTACCATCTATTACCGGCCAAGAATTTTTTCTTTTATCTTTTCCTCCAGATTCATGCGGAAATAAGGAATATCATGTTCCCGCATACTCACTGCGGCAAGAAGGGAGAAGGATCCTTTCTGAATGCCGCAGAGTCTGGCAGGAAGATTCTGTTTTAGCTCCACATATTGAATCTTGTCATATCTTACCGCAACCAGAGTCTTTCCGAAAAATCCATCGGCAGTTCTCAAAACCCGCTCATCCACAGCAATTCCCGCTGTCAGATAATCCATAAGAACCAAAACAGGAACAAAAATTCCGGCAAATACGGCAACTGCCACTACGATCATCCGGTATTCTTCCAGAAATGCAACCACTCCCATCGCTGTCAATATCAATACTGCCTCGTATATGACAAGAGGAATTGCTCTGACGGCCAGGGCAAGCGCGGGCTGCCTTGTCACCTTTGCATCGACCACGCCTGCAAATTCCGGCAACAGTTTTTCTAGTTTCTCTTCTACATCTTTTTTCTTACCATAAAGGATAAAGAAGGAGTTTTTTTCCGACTTATCATCCCCCATACCTACATTGATCAATTCTGCCATACACATTCCCATTGCCCGTGCGATCAATGTCTGGCGGATTTTCAATGCCTGTATTTTATCAACAGGAATGGTGTATTCCACCTTCTTCAGGACTCCATACCGGATATAGAGTTCGTCTTTTCTTCTTTTAACGCCAAAATCAAAGTAACGGATGAAATCTTTTACTATGTCCCATATGGCAGACAAAATAAAAGAAAATGCTGCAAGGATTCCTACAATACTGCTTATGGCAGTCTTCAGAACTTCTCCTTCTTCTGTAAGGCGTGACAAAACTTCTATCAGTCCGCCCACTCCCACAACTACAACTACAAGAGAGAGTACTGTAATTGAGCAGAACCCATGCCGCAGTATATCTGCAGTGGAAGCTGTCACATCAAACGTTTCCCTGCCGTGATCATCGACAACAGAAAGTCCTTCTTCAGCCGCCTCCCCTTTTGCTTCCTTAAGGAGGACCGCAACTGTACGGCGAAACGCCTCTGCATCCGCCTTTTTCAAAACGATCTTCACATCCGTCTGATCCGCCGTAGACAGACTGCTTGTATCGATCTTAATTTTGCAGGTTCCCATGATCATCTCAAATAAATTCTGCTCTGTATTAATATTGGAAATATTTTTTATGCCGATGGTATTTACCTTCTGATTCACCGTATTTCTCTCGATCACGATCGTCTGTCCGTCTATATAGATCCATGTCTTTGACCATGTCCACATTTGCTTTACCGCCGCCGCAATAAAAAGCAGAAGGATTCCTCCTACGATCATCAGACCTCGTCCGGCTTCTGCAAAGGAAAAATCAACCTCCATCAGCTCATCTGCATTCTGGATCAGGATTCCGAACGCAACTGCGGCCAGCGCCGCAAATCCGCCACCGATCTGTTCTGCCACGATTGAAATATGATTTCTGATCTTCTTATTCTTCTCCATTTTCCCTTCTCTGCTCCACTACAATCTCATTGATCCTTCTGCGCAGGCTCTCTGCAATCTGCTCTGCCTTCTTTTCATCCAGAAAAGAAATCGTCACATCTCCGCCGGCAGTCGTCACTACTACCTTTGCCACTTTAAAAATCTGATCGATCGGCCCTTTTGCGGTTTCCAGTTTATGCAGCCTTTCAATCGGTACAATATGCCTCTTTACAAACAGATACCCTTCCTGAATGTCAATACATTCTTCATTAATGCTATAGCGATATCTGTGATAACGGAAAACAGGACTGATCAGAGCGTCGATACCGATCAGAATCAGGAGCGCCAATGAAATCCATTTCCCGATCTCAATATCTTTTGGAAAAATCCAGAAATAATTTACTGCTCCCAGAATCGCTATTACGACAACGGCTGTAAGGATACCCGCCGTGTACATACAGTAAAGCGCATTTTTCGATAATTTTTCGTATTTCATTTTCCCTCCTCCTTATGTACTTTTATACTATCTCAATAATACAATTAAGTCAATTGATATCTTTTTCATTTTGTAATCTTAAGAAAATTGTAAAAAATATGAATAAAATTTCTTGCTCCTTTCTGCTATACTAACTTCAGTGTTCAGGAGAACCATTTGGCACACAGGAGGATTTATTATGGAACAGTACTGCATTTTAGTCGTTGACGACGACCGGGAGATCGTTCGCTCTCTTGGGAAACTTCTTGAGCGGGAGGGCTATGGGGTCAAAAAAGCTTATGACGACAAAGAAGCCCTGGATCTTCTTTTGTCTGAGACCATTCATCTTATCATCCTGGATGTCATGATGCCTCAGCTTAACGGCCTGTCCGCTCTCATGAAAATACGGGAAAAGAACAACATTCCGGTCATTATGCTGTCGGCCCGAACAGAGGAAAGCGACAAAGTGATCGGCCTGTCCATGGGTGCGGATGACTATGTAACAAAACCATATAATACGGCAGAACTTATGGCGAGGATCCGCTCACAGCTTAGGCGGTATTTTTCTCTTGGATCAGCTCTTTCGCAAAATGATGGCGACACACTGAAAAACGGCAGTCTGCTCCTTGACCGCAATACAAAACAGGTAACTGTAGACGGCGCTCCGGTAAAACTGACTGCCACAGAATTTAAAATCCTGGAGCTTTTAATGGAGCATCCCGGCTATGTCTTTTCCGCTGAACAGATTTACAGCCGTGTATGGAAGGAAGACGCCTATGCCGGGGAAAAAACAGTCATGGTACATATTCGCAGAATCCGGGAAAAAATCGAAATCGATCCGAAAAATCCAAAATATTTAAAGGTGGTGTGGGGAATTGGTTACAAAATTGAAAAAGATACCTAGACGTACAAAAATCGTATTCTTTGCATGGCTGCTTAGCGGCTGCATCCTGGCCGGAATCGCCGGGATGAGTCTATTTTACTTATGGAACGCCTATTATTTCTACAATTCTATGGGACACATGTTTCGTCTGCTCCTTGGCGGGCTGGCAGGTATTGCTGTGCTTATCTACCTTGTTTTTCTCTTTTACCGTCCTTCCTCCTGGAAAAATATAAAGCCGTTGTCTCTGGATCATATCCATCTGGAACTGCTGGCGGCTTTTACCGGCTTCACCGGCTTCCTCTGGCTTCACTCGCTTTATATCTGTATGAGAGACAGCCTGCTGTTTGGTTACTTTTTCATTGGTCCAGGCGCTGTGCCCATTGTATCTGTTCTCTTTTTTCTTCCGCTGGCACTTTTGTTCCTTGGCGAATGTCTGCTTGTGATGCGGCGCTTCCTTCTTGGCAGTGTAAAACAAACTTCACTATTATATGGGATGGCAGAAAAATGGCGGGAAGCTACCCCTCTGGAGAAACGCCTTGCAAGGAAAAATCTGTGGCCGTTTCTCTTCATCCTCGCGGGAGTCGGATGCTGTATCTGGGTGGCTTTTGATGCGGTCGGTTCTGTGTACTTTCTGTTCATCATAGCAGGATCCGCTATTATATTGGTTGCCGCCGCCAAAGGACTGATCCACAACCGCATTTACAAAGACCTGGGATGTCTGATCCAGCAGATCAATGAAATGGCAAAAGGAGATCTGAATACTTCCGTTTACTTTTCGGAAAATTCGGAACTTTATCCGGCGTCACAGTCTCTTCTGGCAATCCGTTCCAACCTGAAATCTATTCTGGAAAAGCAAATGAAATCCGAACGGATGAAAATAGAACTGATCACCAATGTATCCCATGATCTCAAAACGCCTCTCACATCCATGATCGGCTATGTGGAACTTTTAAAAACAGAACCTTTAAGCGACGAGGCAAAGGACTATGTGGAAATTCTGGCTGACAAGCAGGAGCATCTGAAACGGATGATACAGGACATTTTTGATCTGTCAAAATCCACAAGCGGCACAGCAGAGTTTGAACTGGAAGAACTGGATATGAAAAAACTTCTGGAACAAACTCTTGGAGATATGGAAGACGCCATTCAGAAAAGCGGCATGGTCATCCGGGAAAATATCGCCGAAACGCCTCTGAAATTTATCGGAGATGGGAAAAAGCTGTACCGCGTACTGCAGAATCTCCTGGACAACGCTCTGAAATATTCCATGAAAGGAACCCGCATTTTCGTTTCTGCTGAAAAAAAAGAACAGAAAGTAATCGTAACGATTAAAAACACCGCCTCTTATGAGATGGCTTTTACTCCTGAAGAGATCATGGAACGATTTTCACGGGGGGACAAGTCCAGAAATACAGAAGGACACGGCCTGGGACTTGCCATAGCCGAAAGCTTCGTTAAAAATATGGGAGGCGAGCTGACCGTCCATATAGACGGAGATCAATTCAAAACATCTCTCTGCTTCGATCTGCTGGGAGTCTCTTCCGAAGAAATATAACATGTATAGAAAAGCTGCTGTCTGGATCCCGATCTCCCAGACAGCAGCTTTTAATTCTCATAAAAAACACCAAAACAAAAAACGAAAACAATTAAAAATATGTGAATCAGCCGGCACTTTCTAACCATTCACTTTTTCAAGCGCAAGCGATAAAACTATCCTCCTTCCATTCTTCTTTCTCCTACTATCAAGTATAGTAACATTCTCTGACAAATGCCAATTGTTTTTCCACATATATTTATAGACAAATTCTATAACCCTTCTTTTTCATATCCTGTATAATAGACATTAACAAAAATTGGAGGAACTCTATGTATAAAACTTGCATTTTTGATCTATACGGCACATTAATCGATATCCATACAGACGAAGAACAACCATTGGTATGGGAAAAATTAGCTCTTTTTTATCGGTATTACGGTGCTTCCTATACGCCGGTCCGGCTTAAGGAAGCCTATGAGAATATAACAGAAAATCAATCAGCCGGAAATCTGTTCCGGGGAGACTCTCACGAAGCATTCCCCGAGCTGAAACTTGAGCATGTTTTTCTTGAACTTTTCACCAGGAAAGGCGTAGAAGCCAACACGGAACTTGCCATTCACGCCGGTCAGTTTTTCCGCATCTTATCTACAGAATATATCCGGCTTTATCCTCATACGCTGCAAATGTTGGAAGCATTAAAGAAAGCCGGGAAAAAACTTTATCTTCTCTCCAATGCACAGAAGATTTTTACGGAGTACGAAATGAAATCTCTCAATCTCCGGGACTATTTTGACGGCATTTTTCTGTCGTCAGATTACGGAATCAAAAAGCCGGATCCGCGCTTTTTTCAAAAGTTAGCAGATACCTGTCATATTTCTCCTGCCGGAACCATTATGATCGGAAATGACGGCAACTGTGATATCGCCGGCGCAAAACAGATCGGATGGGATACACTTTATGTACATTCTAATATTTCGCCAAAAGAAGCAGCGCCCGCTGCCACATTTGTTCTGCCGGAAATGGATATGAGAAAGATCCGGCAAATTCTCCTCAAGTAAAAAGGAGCAGGTAAAACCTGCCCCTTTACTGCTTCGCCCACCCGGCTTCTATTTTCTTCTCCAGTTCTTCCAGAGTTCTTAAACCTCCCAGTGCATCGTAGGCTTCCACACAGCTTGCCCCTTCCGCCGCCGCCAGATGAAGGCAGGTCTCTATGGAGCGCCCGTCCATAACCGCTTTTAGAAACGCCGCAATACATGTATCTCCAGCCCCTGTTCCGGAACGAACGATTTCCGGCTTATAACTTCTCTCAAAAATCCTGATCTTGCCATTCTGAAAGTACAGCCCGGCAGCTCCGCATTTAATCAGCAGATTTCCGGTTCCCATTTCCAGGACTTTCTCCGCCAGGGGAGCAACGTCTTTTTCAATATCCAGCACAGTGGTAATATCCTGACTGCCGGCTCTCTTCTGCCATTCCTCGTATCTCTTCTTATCGACCATGGCGCAGAGTTCTTCCACACTCGGAACAAAATAGTCCACATAGGGCAGCACGTTCCGAAGGATCTTCTCCCAGTCGGCTTTTCCCGCCTCGCTGTCCTCATCTACAAACGCCATATCAAGAGATGTAATCGTTCCCGTCTCTTTTATCCGCCGGAACATCTCGATCAATTCTCGTCCATCCTCTGCATAGGTACGCTTCATAAGAGGAGGATACCCAAAATGGAAAAGGTCTGCCTCAGCAATTTTTCCAAAATCCAGATCCTCCAGTGAAAAGGTATCATTCGCTCCCGGATTATGCAGAAAAATCCGATCTGTTCCCGGAGGCGCGATGGCTATTGTATAAGACGTACTGCTGTCCTTTGATACAATAAGTCCCTTCTCCGCATTATACTTCTGAAAACGGCTGTACACGATCTGTCCCAGCTCATCTTTTCCGATTTTTCCCATCAGCTCTACATCAGCGCCCAAAAACTTTAAAGCCAGTCCGGTGTTTGCCACAACACCGCCTGTACTTAGGGTAATATCCTTCATCTGTGTCAGCTTGCCCGGAACCATGATCTTTTGAAGCGGCAGGACTTTTTCTGCCGAAAACACCGGAGTGATATCCAGACAGACATGTCCCGCAACAATGATCTTTGCCATATCCTCTGCTCCTTTCCCTTACGTTTTCCAAACAGACGCATATGCTTTTATCTAAGCTCTGTTCACGCTTCCGAACACCTTCATTTTCTTCATGGTCTCCTGCTTCACTGCCTCGATCACCTGATTCTGTATATTCGTCTGCCCCAGTCCTTCCCTGTAATTTTCATAAGCAGCCTTTGCGGCGATACAGTTGATATCCGTGAAAATATTAATCTTCGTAATTCCGTTTGCCACACAGTTTCTGAAATCGTCATCGGAAAGTCCGCTTCCCCCGTGCAGCACTAAAGGAGTTTCTATTGTACGGGATATTTCCGCAAGCCTTCCGATATCGAGTCTGGGCTTTTCCTTATACGCTCCGTGAGCCGTTCCAATAGCCACTGCCAGCGCATCCACATTTGTCCGCTTGGCAAAATCCTTTGCCTGCTCCGGCTGGGTATAAATGCTGTCATCCTCTGCATCTGTTTTTCCCAGATTTCCCTCATTGGCTCCTACATGCCCCAATTCTGCTTCTACTGATGCACCAAAGGTTCCTGCTGTTTTCACCATATCCGCCACACGTTTTACATTATTCTCATAGGTATCTGTAGAACAGTCATACATGACAGAGGTATACCCCAGCTTCAGCGCCTCCATAATCCTCTGCTCGGTTACTCCGTGGTCGAAATGCAGCACGACCGGAACAGAAGCTTTCTTCGCCATGGGAACCATAAAATACGCCAGCTCTTCCAGTTCCGCATAAGGAAGAAGTACCTCTGCCGTTCCGATAATAACCGGTGAGCGCAGCTCCTCCGCAGCCTGTATCACCCCTTTTGTCATTTCCAGATTCACTGTATTAAAGAGTCCCACACCGTACTTTTTTTCCTTCGCATCCTTTAAAACCTCCCGTAATGTGACAAGCATACCATTTCCTCCTTATTTCCACTTTTGTTATATTGATTCATAAATCCAATTTACAAATCTACTTCTTCCAGTGTAGCGGAAAGACAGGGGAAAGTCAAAACATATTCCGGGTTTCCTGCTCTTTTTTACCCTTTGCTCTTCCCGCACCAGTCACGCACAGCAAAGAGGAAAAATACCACCGTTTCCACTGCGGCCGCTCCCACCATAACAAAGGGAATCCATACCGCCATATCGCCGGCAAAGACAAATTTTGTGTCCAGGAGCGCATAGGTCAGGCTGTTATTAAGTCCCACTCCGGAGGAAGGAAGAAGACAGCGCAGCCAGTTTCCCACATTTCCATTTGCCATGATATAGAGCAAAAGCGGAAGGAAAAGAAACACCAGAGCCAGGATGGATGAAGAAAATATTTTTTTCATTCTCCCGGATAAAAACAGAGTAAAGCATATGGTTGCCAGAAGGCTGATATATCCTCCCAAAATGATCAGAATCTGCAGCTCCCATATATTCACGGGCAGAAAGACAGCCACAGACAGAAGCGCCTGCACAGAAGTCTTCAGACTCTCCCATCCAAATGCCGTGTCCATGATCAAAAGGAAAATGCCAGTGCAGAGAAAATATTCTACTGTCACGATCAAAAGGGCTGCCAGTATTCTGTTTACTGCAAGTTTCCTTCGCCCGTGTCTGGTACATTTTATGATCTGTTCCGCCTGGGTCTGATAATCACCGGAAAATGCAGGTGCTACCAGGATCGTCCCCAGTATGACAAGTAAAAACACAATAAGCACTGTATAATCCACCGCATTGGAGGAAATACCCGACTCATAATAAAACGGCCGGTCTATCTGTTCATAGAGTGTTTTCGCCTGACTTACCGCCGCATCCACTTTCTTTCCGGTACCGTTTTCCAGATAGAGAAGATCGGACAAATGCTGGTCTATCTGCTGATAAAATCCATCTGCATGTTCCTCTGTCAATTCTTCTCTGGAAAGAGCCATTCCTGTCTCCGGTTCTGCATAGGCTTCCGACATTCTCGTCAAGATCCACTCATAGGGATAGACATCCTGGAAATAATCGCTCCCACTCACCCGGTCGTCATAAATCCCGTCAGGAAGCCCTCCCTCATACCGGTTTTCAAATGAATGCCACCGGTCGATGGATTCTGCAAGCTTTTCTTCGGTGATCTCTCCGTGGAACTGCCCCTGATTTTCTCTTTGCATTCGGATGGCTTCCAGTCCTTCAACCGTCACTTCCTGCCCGTCTTCATCCGTATAAATATAGCTTTCAAATGAAATCGGAAAATACGCCAGCGCCACCGCAAAAAGCAGACCCAAAAGCAGCGTGATCTGTACGGACCTTGTCTTTAAAAATCGTTTCAGCTCTGCTGTAAAAATACGCATCTATTCCACCTCCTCTTCCGGGAAGAGCCACAAATACAAGTCCTCCAGCTTTGGAGCACATTCTTTTGTTCCTTCTATCACAGGCCTCTTTGCCAGGTAACGGATAGAAACCATATTTTCTTCTTCCCCCCGGATATTTACAATACGCAGATTTTTTTCATACTTATGAAGATCATATTCCGGAATACAGGCTGACCACACTTTATGCTCCACCTGCTTAAGAAGTTCTTTTGGCGTTCCGGCCGCCACAATTTTTCCTTCTTTCATAATCGCCGTACTCGCTGCAATATACTCAATGTCCGGAACAATGTGAGTAGATATCAGCACAATGCGGTCTGTGGCAAATTCCGACAGAAGATTGCGTAATTTGATCCGCTCTCCCGGATCAAGTCCGCTGGTCGGCTCATCCAGGATCAACACTTCCGGATCGTTTAAAAGAGCCTGTGCGATCCCTACCCTCCTCTTCATTCCTCCGGACAGCTGGCGGATCTTCTTTTTCCTTACATCTGCCAGGGAAAATGTCTGCAGCAGACCTTCTATCCGTTTTGCGGCTGTTTTCCTGCTGATCCCTTTTAACGCCGCCATATAATCCAGATAATCCTGCACATGAAATTCCGGATAAAAGCCAAATTCCTGGGGCAGATAACCGAAAATACTGCGGTAGCTTCCTCCCAGTACATCAATAGAAACATTGTCGTATTCCACCGTTCCCGACGAAGGCTTTATCAGACCTGCCACCATGCGCATAAGGGTTGTCTTTCCGGCTCCGTTTGCTCCAAGAAGCCCCCATATGCCCGGAGTCAGCGTCCAGTTCACGCGATCCACTGCCCTTTTATCTTTAAATTCTTTCGTCAGATCTTTTATACAAAGTTCCATTCCATCTCTTCCCCTTCCTGTTCAAAATAAAATTGAGTTTTCTTTAATTTCCAGATCTCAAGAAGGCAGGCCAAAAGCGAAAGAGCGCACAGCACCCATATAACCGCCGACAGGCTGCCGCTTCCGTCATATCCCCAGACTTTGCGCCATATAAGAAACGCTCCTGCCACAAGAATCAGCGATATGGTACTTCCCCATACAAGGTGTTCCCTTTTCTGAAGCATGAAATAGAAAACACAGGCAACAGAGAGCAGAAATGGCAGGATGAGATAAGCTGCCAGCTCATTAAAACAAACGATATTTCTGACAAAAACGAATCCTCCAATAGACGCCGCCATAATCCCGGCACTCCCCATACACACAACAATTCTTGCCATCATCAGGCGGGACAGTGAAAAATAAGAAGACTCTTCCAGCTCCGCCATATTATGGCGAAAAGATCTGGCAAAGGCAGGAACGCTGCTCCACGCCGCCGCAACTGCTGAGACACATAAGATCAGTACTCCTTTGTTCTGGAGATATACCAGCCCCCGAGGCCCCTCTTCTGTCAGAGCTGTTACTACAATAAGCACAAAAATAAAAATAAGAAGCTGCAGTCCCAGGCTGAGCTTTCCCACACACTGCACCTGACTGGCAAGGAGCCTTAAAAATCCTGCATCGGGACCAAAGGAGCGTCTTATTTCCCACATATCTGCCGCCCGCCTGACTGTCTGGTAAACGTGAGCACTGCACGGTACAGATTTTTCTTTCTCTTTTTGAAATTCCTGTTTTATTACATTTTTCACCATACGTCTATTCATTCATATTCCACCTTCTTTCTTCCATTTCTTTTTCCAGCAGTTTTAACGCTTTTCTAAGTCTTGACTGAACCGTTCGGAGCGGAAGGTTTAAAACCTGTCCGATTTCCCTAAGTTTCAGTTCCTGGGAAAACCTTAAAAATACAATTTCCCTAAGGTCGTCCGGCAGGCAGCTCAATAGAAGCAGGAAATCTTCTTTCTCCTCTTCCTCATCCAACCCTTTGTCCCAGCAGGGGATTTCGGGCAAGAGAGTGTTGTCTCTTGCTTTTCTGCACAGATCCACACAGGTATTGGCTGCCACCTGATATAAAAAGGCGCGGAACTTTCCCTTATGTCTGTAACGGTCCAGATAGCGGAACACTTTCAGAAATGTTTCCTGCACAGCGTCCTCCGCCATCCCCGGATCAGGGACATGATATCTGCAGTAGACAAGGATTTCTCCATAATAAAGCTGTACCAGTTCTTCCACTGCATCGCGGTTTCCACTTTTCAGTTGTTCAAAAATTTCATCTTCGCGCGTCATAGTTTTCCCTTTGCTTTGAGGTAATAGAGTCTCTATATAATATACAACGGATCGAATGGAGGAAAATGATTAAAGGGGGGAAGAAAATCTTTCGGATTTGTAAACGGCTGATTACGCCAGATTGGGAAAATGACCGGAATATTCCTGATATAGGTTGGAGTAAAAAAATAGTCAGTTGATAAAAAATAAATGAAAAGAGTATTGGTTCCTTGAGGTATAATGATTTCGACGAAAAAAACAAAAACCGAAAGGAGTCCAATACTCATGGATATTATAACATTAATCAATACTCTTGTCAGCGGATTACTCAATGCGGAGGAGAAATTTCTGGAACACCTGGATTCATTTACTATGTTCGAGGAAACGGTCAGCAGCTTGAGCAATCAACTGGCGGCAGATTTTATCGGGCTGGTACTGACGAATGCGGACCAGCTGATCCGTGACAGCGGGATACGCAAAGGCCGTTATACTGTACAGCGGAGCAGACAGAGGACCTTGATCTCCATTGTGGGAGATATTACCTTTACGCATACCCTGTATAAAGATCAGGCGGGAAAGAACCGATGCCTTCTGGATGAACTGATACGTCTGCCGGACAGAGAAAGATTTACAGCCGCGGCAGAAGCAAAACTGTTAAATGAAGCGGAAGTCCATTCTTATCAGCATGCTGCGGAGTCTATAAAGACAAATGGACAAACGATCACAAAGACAACGGTAATGAACAAAGTCCACTCCATCGAAAAACAGATCCCGGAGATGGAAGAGGCGCCAAAGGAAAAGAAAGCCTGCGAATACCTCTATATTGAAGCAGATGAGGATCATATCCACCGACAGAAAGATGGAAAAGAACAGGGATGTTTTATCGGCAAGCTGGTCTATCTCTTTGAAGGGAAGGAAGAGATCTGCAATGGCAGGAGAAAGCTGGTCTCACCGTTCTATTTTGGAGGGCTTTATGCGGGATCAGAACAGAATGCCGCCCTGTGGGAATCTGTAGATGCTTATATCCGGCAGCACTATGATCTGGATGTACTGAAATGCGTGTATATCAACAGCGATGGAGGGAGCTGGATCCGAGCAGCCGCCGGCTATGTAAGTAAAAGCAGACTTGTAGCAGACCGGTTCCATCTGATGAAATACATTAACCGGGTAGCCCGGTATACGCTGGAAGAAGAAGGAATCACAAAAGGCCGGTTCTATAAGTATATTTATAAAAATAAGCTCTTGGCAGCCAAAAAGCTTCTGACCCGGATCCAGAACCACTGTGAAGGGAGCGACCGTGCGGTAGAAGACTGCAGGACATATCTTGTTGGAAACTGGGAGTATATCGAGAGGGCATTTCATGATAAGTACGTACTGGGGTGCAGCGCGGAAGGACATGTGAGCAGCGTTTTATCTGAACGCATGAGCTCAAGGCCAATGGGCTGGAGTGAAACAGGCTCAGACCGGATGTGCAAGCTGCGTTGTTTTATCCGTAATTATGGCCGGGAAAAAGTGATCGATCTGGTGAATTACCGGAGGGATCGGGAACTGGAAACCTGCGTGGCAACAGGAACAGACGGCTTGATAGATGAGCGGCAGAAGAAAAAGTATACGGCGAAGCAGAGGGAGGCCCAGCGGTACGCAGAGGCTTTACATGGAACTCTGGCAGGAAATTCCACAGTGCGGAAGATCCTTGCCATCCGAGAACAGATTGGAAATATATAAACTTGAAAAAAAGAAAAGCCGGTTGTATGATTAAGAAAATAGGTCTGAAGTCATATCTTCTTGGACGTAGTCTTTTTCATATCAACTGACAATTCGTTTACTTCATCCTGATATAGATAATCTGAAGACATTATGCCAGTTGTATGATATACTTTAGATAAACTTTTAAGTGAAGACTGGAGACGATATCAAATTAGTTTTACGTTTAAGACAGAACCGGAAACAATATATCAATGTGAAAGGTTGGGGAAAAAATGAACATACGTAAAATAACAGATAATATAATCTTAATTTTCTGCATCGGTTATTTAACTCTTAGAACTATTTATCTTGAATATCCAGAGAATCCACATCTTGCAGGATTTTCTTTCTTTTGCGGTTTACAGATATTGATATATGTCATAGAAATATGGATACGGGAACGGAAATCTAAATAAATTTCCGTTCCTGTATCCATATCATGATTATAAGGGAACCGAAACATAGCCTCCGTCAATAGCATTGATCAAAACAACGCTTGGCGGCAAAACGCTTTCCTCGATTTTCCCTTCATCATATTCATAGACTCCAGTACGTCCCACTTTAAATACCCACACCGGCACCAGCCAAGCTGCATCGGGATCCTCATAGGCATTGACATTGGCCGCGCGAAGCTGTACGTCTTTCACGTCATAAATATAGGAGGCATCCGGTGGAATCTCGCCACCTTCTACGGACAGCTCTGCATAGAAGAGATGATCTGCCAGCTTTTCTTTGATCTCATCGAAAGAAAGAAGCATCGTATTTGCTGCAATCATATCCTTCTTTTCAGAGATATAGTCCCATTCAAATTTCTTGACGCCGTCTTCTGTAACCATTATCTCAATGCAGGCTGTGAGAAATGTTGGTGCATAGGAAGTTTCCGGAAGATTCTCATATTGCTTAGATCGCTGCAGCGTATAGCCTTTCACATCTCCGGCCTGCGGATATAGACGGAAAGAATATCCTGCTTCTAGTTCAGGGGCATTTAACTCCAACTCGTTCCAGTTTTCTGTATCTGAAGATCCGATCATTTTGACACAATCGCTCACTTCCATATCCTGGATATTCAAATCCTCCACCATATTTTCTACCATCTCCTTGGCATCTTCTTCTGTAAAATCTTCGCATGTGCTCTGCTCTATCATACTCAAAGTACGTTCATATGATTCCGACTCTTCCTCTGTTCCAATCGTAGCTCTCATTTCCAGATTTCTTTCTGCCTGTTTTTGATCTGTCCAAATGCCCTGCTGATACAAAAAAGCAGAAACACTTCCTACATCTTTGTCATAGCTCACTGCACGGATCAAAGGATCACATCCTTCTATCCGATCTACTCTTGCAAGAAATCCAATCTTTTTGTCCGTATCATAATACCAGGGATAATAGCCATCGTTAATAAAGACTTTTGCGCCTCTTTGCTCTTCTTTTGTCATCTGAGGTTCTGTCAGTTTCGGTTCAATATACTTTCTTTCCCCATTCTTTTCTGGAGCCTTTTCAAGCGCCTTGTCCAGCGCTTTAAGCGCCTCTTCTATTGCATCATATTCCAAATATGAAGCGCTGCTTTTCTGCTGTTCCAGCTCTTCCTTTTTCTCGGCCAACTCGCTCTTTGTCATACCCTGGTATTCATAAATCCGATCCCCGTTCGCAAAATAATCGCAGAGCCTTTCCAGAAATTCATCAGTCATTGGCAGAGCTTCCCAAGCGTAAACCGGGGTGTTGTAAACTTCCGGAATTTCGATATCATAATCCGACTCCAAAGTCACAAATCCATCCCCTCTTACCAAAGTCTCCTGCCAGTGTTTGGGCAAATCTAAATCTTTGGGCGTATCCTTCTCCTCTGGAATCGCACTCCCCTCTGGAAGACCTTGGGATTTATCTGTCACCACCGCCTCCTCCGGCGTCTTTTGACAAGCAGATAATAAAATGGTAACCACTATAAAACTAATAATACATCTTTTTTTCATTAATCTCCATCAATTCCTCTATTCAAAAATCCTCATAATATCTCTGTAGCGATTTACCACTCGATAGATTTCCACATACTCTTCTACCACCTTATAAATAATCACATAGTTCTTCCAAACAGTATATTTGTAGTCTGTTTGAAAGCTGACCTTTTTAGAGAGATCTGTCCCCATTGCAGGGAATACTTGAATGTTCTCAAATTTAGCATAAATTTCTTTTATCGTCTTTGCAGCGTATTCCGGATTATCTTCAGCGATATAATCACGTATCTCTTTTAAGTCCGCTGCAACAAACGGGTTAATCCGCAATTTCAGCATAATTTACTCCTGCATAAGTTCTTTTAATTCATCCAGACTAAGCCAGCCTTCACCACTTTTGACTGCCTCCTCTGCCTCCTGCAGTTTCATTAACAACTTTTTCTCCGCGCGATCACGCTCATAATCCTCTATGTCCAGTACTACAAAACGTCCTCTTCCATTTTTTGTCAGAAATACTGGCTCCCCTGTCCTGCATTTTTTTAAAACTTCATTATAATTTCTCAAATCAGATACCGGTAAAATATTCGGCATATAAATCCCTTCTTTCTATTTACAGTATTCTTTCTGTCTTTATTATATGTAGATAAGCTATAAAATTCAACTTAAAATTTTACAGCTGTTTTCGGTTTTACATATAAAATTAGGGATGGATTTTTCAAAAAAATCCATCCCTAATGAAGAAATCCCTCTCCCTATTTACCCCTGCTTTCGTCTCTTAATGACCTTCAGACGGGTAAATTCTTCCCGTTCTTTTTCTTCCAGTGCATTGGTAATGGTATACACAAGATTTGTATACATAGGAATTGTGATATTCTGAAGGGCGTTCGCCCTCTTCTGTGTTTTCTTAATATTGGCTGCCAGCCGGTAGGCTGCATTCTCTACCATGGACAGCTTGACGGTCAGGTCTTTTACCTTACGGAAGGCCTCCACCGCCTGATCTACCGACTCCTTTGTCGTGCTGAATGCATAAGTGGGAACGGCAGCGGAGGGTGTGTATTTCACATGAGGTATCTCTGTCCCCATGATACTTCTCGTCTGGATCACTACGGAATCCTCAATAGGAACCGTATAAGCAATCTGAGAGATTGTGCTGATCCCGTTCTCAATATTGGCTCTTTGCAGGCACTGATACGCATAGGTAAAGGTGCTGTCAATCTCTTCCTGGATGCTCCTGGCCTCGTCAATCAGTTCCATCAGCTCGCGGATCAGAATATTTCTCTTCTTATCCATCAGCTCATATCCCTGCCTGGCAAGGGCCAGCGAGTTTTTCGCCAGCATCAGATTTCCCTTGGTCGGAAATGTACGCGGATCCATAACGTCCCTCCCTTCTTATGAATACTTATAAGATTGCTCTACTGATTGGCAATGGAACCCGGACTTGCGCTTGTAGTAACGCCCTCGTCCCGTTTTGTGGGATGATAATATTTATCCAGTATCTTTGTATCCACACGGTCCAGTTCTTCTTTCGGAAGCCTTCCCAAAAGCTCCCAGCCCAGATTCAATGTCTCTTCAATGGTACGGTTCTCCTCCGCACCCTGTCCGATATATTTTTCTTCAAATTCTTTTCCGAAAGCAAGATATTCCTTGTCAATAGGTGACAGTTCATCTTCCCCGATAACAGAAGCAAGGTTCCTTGCATCTCCTACTTTTGCATAGGCGGAAAAGAGCTGATTGGCAAGATCCTGATGATCTTCCCTTGTATAACCCTCGCCGATGCCGTCCTTCATCAGACGGGAAAGAGATGGAAGGACACTGATAGGCGGATAGATAGACTGTCCGTTCAGATTGCGGTCCAGAACGATCTGCCCCTCTGTAATATATCCGGTCAGATCCGGGATCGGATGAGTGATATCATCGTTCGGCATAGTCAGGATGGGAATCTGTGTCACGGAACCGTTTACGCCGCGGACAATGCCCGCACGCTCATAAATGGCCGCCAGCTCACTGTACAGATAGCCGGGAAATCCTTTTCGGCTGGGAATCTCTCCTTTTGAGGAAGAAACTTCACGCATGGCCTCTGCAAAGGATGTCATATCCGTCAATATAACAAGGATATGCATATTCTGCTCAAACGCCAGGTATTCGGCAACCGTCAGCGCTACCTTTGGCGTGATCAGACGTTCCACCACCGGGTCATTTGCCAGGTTCAGAAACATGGCAACATGGTCTGCCGCCCCGCTCTCCTCAAATGTCCTTCGGAAAAAGTCCGCCACGTCATGTTTCACACCCATGGCCGCAAATACAATGGCAAACTCCTCATTGGAATCCTCTCCGAGGGACGCCTGCTTTACGATCTGGGCAGCCAGCTGGTCATGGGGAAGTCCGTTCCCGGAAAAGATAGGCAATTTCTGCCCGCGAATCAGCGTGGTGAGTCCGTCAATCGCCGAGATCCCTGTCCGGATATAGTTTCTCGGATATTCCCTCTTGACCGGATTCAGCGGAAGGCCGTTGACATCCCTCTTCAATCTGGAGACGATGGGTCCCAGATCATCGATAGGCTGGCCAATCCCATTGAACGTCCGTCCCAGCATATCTTTGGAAAGCGCGATCTCCATAGGATGCCCGGTCAGCCTGGTATGGGTATTCTTAAGGGACATACCTTCCGACCCTTCAAACACCTGGATCACGGCTTTATCTTCATACAGCTCAATGATACGTCCGATTCTTCTTTCCGTACCATTTACAACAAATTCCACAATCTCATCATAAAAGGCATCCTGTATCCCTTCCATGGCGATCAGAGGGCCATTGATGTTGCTAAGTCCAAGATATTCTATTGGCATGATCTATTTCCCCCTTTACGCATTCTTTTCCAATACGCGCTGATAAAACGCGTCAATGTCACGATGGTACTGTGCAAACATTTCCAGCCGGTCATTCGGAACATCATATTTAATGGAAATGACACGCTCAAAAATATTTTCCGCTTTCAAAACAGACATGGGATGCCCCATTGTCACCAGCGCTCTTGCCTGTTTATAGAGATAAAGTATGGTATCCATCATTAAAAACTGCTTTTCCATAGAAACGCAGGTGTCATCCTTATGGAAAGCGTTCTGCTGCAGGAATCCCAGACGGATCACTCTGGCGATCTCCAGGATCAGCTTCTGATCATCAGGAAGCACATCGCTTCCGATCAGCTTGACAATTTCCAGAAGACTGCTCTCCTGATTGAGAAGCGCCATCAGGCGGTTTCTGTAATCGACAAATTTCGGCGATACGTTATCCTGGTACCAGGGCGCCAGATCTCCCAGATATTCACTGTAACTGCTAAGCCAGTGAATCGCCGGGAAATGTCGGGAGTAGGCAAGACTCTTATCCAATCCCCAGAAACACCGCACGAACCGCTTCGTATTCTGGGTGACAGGCTCCGAGAAATCTCCTCCCTGTGGGGACACTGCCCCGATAATAGAGACAGAGCCGTCTGTTCCATTCAGATTATGCATCATACCTGCCCTTTCATAAAACGCCGAAAGCCTTGAGGCAAGATAAGCAGGGAAACCTTCTTCCGCCGGCATTTCCTCCAAACGTCCGGACAGCTCCCTTAATGCCTCTGCCCACCGGGATGTAGAGTCCGCCATGATCGCCACGTCATATCCCATGTCCCGATAATACTCCGCCAGAGTAAGACCTGTGTAAATGCTGGCTTCTCTGGCAGCCACCGGCATGTTGGATGTGTTGGCGATAAGCGTGGTCCGGTCCATCAAAGGGTTCCCCGTTCTTGGATCTGTCAGCTCGGCAAACTCTTCCAGAACCTGGGTCATTTCATTTCCACGCTCTCCGCATCCAATATAAATGATGATGTCCGCATCCGACCATTTTGCAATCTGGTGCTGCGTCATCGTCTTTCCTGTTCCGAATCCTCCTGGGATTGCCGCCGTTCCTCCCTTTGCAATGGGAAACATGGTATCAATGATCCTCTGGCCTGTCACAAGGGGAACAGACGCGGAAAACCGCTGGCTTACAGGACGGGCAGTCCGGATCGGCCATTTCTGTGCCATGGCGACCTCAGTTCTTTTCCCGTTATTTCCCTCCACCACGATCAACGTTTCCTCTATGGTGTAGTCTCCATCTTCTGCAACTGAGACGACAGTACCTTCCACATCAGGCGGGATCATACATTTATGGACAATAGCCCGGGTTTCCGGCACTTCTGCAAAGATATCTCCTCCGTGAAGATATTCTCCTTCTTTTACTGTGATATGGGTACTCCATTTTTTTGTCTTATCCAGGGAATCCACGGAAACTCCCTTGGTGATAAATGCTCCGCCGCTCTCGGATATCTTCTCCAGAGGGCGTTCGATTCCATCGAAAATATTATTCAGTATGCCGGGAGCCAATGTTACTGAGACAGGTCCGCCCGATGCGATAACTTCTTCCCCCGGTCTAAGACCGGATGTTTCTTCATAAACCTGTATCGTTGTCCTGTCTTTATCAAGGGCAATGACTTCTCCTACCAGATGTTCTTCACCGACATATACCATCTCCGACATACAGAATCCTGTATTTCCCTTCAAATAGATGACAGGACCATTGATCCCGTAAATTTTCCCGGTATTAGCCAAGTCCCTCACCTCCCTGAAGCATGAACTGATCATATTCATTCTGAAGAGCTGTCTTAAAAGAATGATCGATCAGAATATTTCTGCTGCGGATGACAGAGCGCACCCCGCCTATAAAATCTTCCGCACTGATCGTAAGAAGCACCCCTGTTTCCTTTTCCAAAGCAGACTTTTTCTCCTGATCGGAAGGATCAATATAAATTGTCATTTCTTCCCGCCCGGCAAAATCCAGTGCGTTCTTAATGCAATCCGCAAGAAAACGGTCGTATTCCGGTGTTTTTCTGTATGCTGCGATAAGCTGATGCACCTCATCAAAAATTTTGTCCTTCAGCTCCTGCTGCACTTTGCTCTGCTCCCGCTTCAGATCCAGCTGCGCCTTTGCCATAGCCTGGTTTCTCTGCAGTCTGGCATTGGTCGTCTCTGCTTTGATCCGGGTCTGAGCCTGGTGCTGTGCCTCTCTTTTATGATCTTCAAACACCTTCTCCAATGCTTCTTTATAGGAGCTGATAATGGAATTTCCTTCTGTCCTGGCTTCTTCCATGGATACACTTCGGATGTGTGCGATCTTTTCTTCTAATGTCAAGAGGAATCCCTCCTTATTTTTGATTACTGTCTTATAATTTCAGTCCGATTGCTTCTGTAATATAAGAAGTGATAAAGTCTTTACTGCGGCCGGTTCCGTGCCTGTCAGGAATCTCGATCAGAAGAGGCATCTTTCTCTCCAGCCGGAACTCATCAATGATATCCGGAAATTCTCTGCCGAATTTCTCCGTCAGAAGAACAATGCCTACTGTTTTGTCCTGCAGAACATTCTGGAGCGCATGATAGAGTTCTTCTCTTTCATGAACTACAACCCCATCAACGCCTGCAAGGCGCATTCCTGTATAGGTATCTACATTATCACTGATTAAATACATTTTCATGCTACAGCTGTCCCAGGATCATGAAGGAGATGATCAGCCCGTAAAGGCAGACACCTTCTGCAAGTCCTACAAAGATCAGTGATTTACCAAGAACGCTGGAATCTTCACTGATTGCTCCAAGCGCCGCACTTGCTGCGCTTGCCACAGCGATACCGCCGCCGATACAGGATAAACCGGTAACCAGAGCAGCTGCGATATAGCCAAGTCCTGTCGCCATAGAGGCAGCTTCTCCCGCTGCTTCCGCCGCCTGTGCGTCCATTCCGGAAAACATCATAATGCCTCCGATCACAAACGCTCCGAAAAAGAAAAATACATTCACTCCAAGAGCCCGTTTATACCGTCCCTTGTTCTTTTCCCCGATCAGATAATATCCGAAAGGAATGATAATACTTAAAATCAAAGCTGCAATAAGAATCAGTCTGGCTGCAAGAGTCATATTCGCTCTCCTCCTTCTCTACTTTTTATTGTTTTTCGTCTTTGTATATGGATCAAACGCCCGTCCGCTTCCTTTGTAAAAACGGCTGAACATTTCATAATATTCCAGACGGAGTACCTGAATGCCGACAACCAACCCTTCCATCAGACATACAAACAGGTTGCCGAGGACAATGACTACCCAGTTGGGACTTCCCTCTTCTGCGCCCGCAAGCATCAGGACAACTTCCATCATGGCTGCGTGACTTACGGCAAATGCTCCGATACGGACAAAGGAAAGAGTGTTTGAAAAGTAACTTAACAATGTTTCAAACAGCTCAAAAAAACCTTCCACAATGAACATCGCCTTGCTCTCTTCCATTTTAGCCGTTTTCTTCTTGATCTTATTTGTCAATGGCTCCTTGAAAAGGATCAGAAGCAGAGGCACACCGAACATTACCCCAAGTACAATTCCCGCCGGAGTATTATGTCCTGTCATAAACAGGACGATCACCGCCGCAACCGATGCATAAAACACAAGTCCGGCCACCCCGTTTGCGTCAAACCAGGTGGATGCCGTATCTTTAGCCCTGACCGCATTTATAATATGCAGGATCATCGCTACAATGATCAGTCCCATACCAAAAGCCACCGATACGATAAAGACTGTATTCAGTTTACCTACAAAGGGCAGCGTCGTCATATGATCGATCGGCCTGATCCACAGCGGATCTATGATATTTTCAAAGCCGAAGACACTGCCGAACATAAAACCAAAGATCGTGGAAAAGATTCCGGCTGTCGCTATGATCCCGGCCAGAGGAAGCCTTTTAAAATGATAGATCAAAGCTCCCACGATCACCAGGAGCAGTCCCTGTCCCACATCACCGAACATAACGCCGAAAATAAAGGAATAAGTAAGTCCTACAAACACTGTGGGATCCATCTCATCGTGAGACGGAAGGCCATACATACCCACAAACATTTCAAAGGGCCGGAAGATCTTCGGATTCTCCAATTTGGTAGGAGGCTCCCCGAAATAATTATCGTGGTCATCTTCCACTACAATAAACACTTTATCGTCATCCTTTGCCTCTTCCATGAACTTTTCTACGTCGTCATCCGCCATCCAGCCGCACAAAATATAATAATCTTCTTTTTTATCTTCCACCCTGGCTGCCATCTTGCGCACATCAAAATTGTGAGCCAGCTCCTCCAGGCGTTTTTTTGCTCCCACAAGTTTTGCAGCCTTTTCTGTGAGCAGCTTTGCTTCTTCCTTTTCAATATCGCCGATCTGTTTCTGGATATCAAAGCTTTCTTTTGTCAATTCCTGGCAGACACGCTCAGGTGTTCCCCTGTACGCTGCCGGTATGTCGATCCGCTCAAAATGCAGGGACCGAAATACTGCGTCTACTTTGTGGGCTTCCGCCGGAGAAACAAAGTAAGCGCCGTATACCATACTTTCATCCTGCTGCCCTTTGACAAAAATAGCGCCCAGATCGTTCATCAAAAACTTTTCCATTTTCTGGTACTGCTCTGCAGGAAGTTTTCCAAAACGGTAGGCGATATATTTATAACTTAAAATCTTATCTAATTCCCCGTCAATCGGGCGGAAAGGTTCTATCACTCTCTGTCTGGACTGCACATCTTCCTGCTTTTTCTTCAGAGAATCCTTCTTTGCTTCCATAGCAAGAAATTCTTCATTGGTAGCGCGGATCAATTCAAAAATATCATCCAGCCCCATCTTGGTGTCCGGTTCTATCCTGTCCGAATCTTCCAGAAAGCCGACAAACTGCGTGGCCTTTAAAAGAGCATCTTTATAGGGATTGATCTCCACAAAGGGGCGGAGATTATCCACTGTTTTCAGCTCGGAAAGCGCTGATTCCAGCTGTATCTCATATCTGGACAAATACAGGTCCATCACCCGGTCAATATCATCCCTTGGCCCTGATATATTGATAAATTTCATCTTAACAATCATGTTTTCCGCCCTCCTATATACTCCAGCGTCTCTTCAGGCGAAACACCATAGCGTACGCATTCTATTGCGGTGGTCAGCTTCTGCAGCTCCTCTTCCTTTAAAAAGAGATACGTATTGACAGAAGCAATGGAATAAGGGTTTCTCCTCCGGTCTGTCACATACAGATAATGCAGGTAATCCGCATACATTCTCTCTATTGTCAGATCTTTTTCAAAGTCATAATGTCTTGCATAAGATGTCTTTTCAAAAGCGCGGTAAAACTCTTCCACCGAAGGAGCCTCTACCATTTCTTTCACCAGATCTGTACTGATCTTATAGTGAACAGGAATGAGAAGTGCATATATGTCTGCAGAAGAAAGACTGAAATATTTCTTTGCCCGATAAATCCACTGAATATTCAGCATATTGATCTTTGCTCCGCAGTCTTTGATATAAATTTCCAGCTCCTTCTCACTCAAAATTCTCTTTAATATTCCTTTCCGCTCTTTCCATATAGCGGTAAAATAGTACAAATTCAGCGCCAGATCATAATCAAACAAGGTAACGGCACGGCCGTTCTGCAGCCTTTTCAGAGGCTCGTAATATTCCGTTCCTTTCAGATTTTCCACCAGCTCGTCTGTCGTTCTTGCGTGGATAAGGCTGTCAATATTGATCTGCGAGTATTTATCAAAAAACATTTTTTTGTACTGCAGATCAAAAGGCTCACTGTAATGATTTATGACAATCCTCAGACAGTAATTAATGAGCTCCACTTCATACCGTTTCAGATAAAGCCTGAGAAAACGTCTCTGATCCTGACTGCCGAAACGGTAGATTTTCGTGTAATCCTTATAAAGCGACAACAGCAGCAGCTTCTCAATATTACCGCGATGGAGCATTTCCGGCGGCATCCCGTCCAGTATCTCCCCATACGAGGATTTTTCCATCAAATATGCCGCAACCTCCGGCACACTCTTCATTGCACTGATCTCTTCAAACTGCTTTGGACTGAGCAGCTTTGCCTCCATTGCACGTATTTTCGTAACGATCCCACTGTAGGCAAGTATATTTCCCATAAGCTACACCTCTGTAATCCGCTTCAGTATTTCCTGTGCATACTTTGTGTGGTTTTCGTCATACTCCTTTAGAAGCAGCCGGATACTGCCGGCATTCGCGCCGGACTGGCCGTCCAGCAGCCTTTTTTTATCTTTCTCCAGCTCCTCCTGAATCTTACTTAATTCACTCTGAGTTTTTGCTTCCAATTCTTTGTCAAACGCTTTTTTTCTTTCTTCATACTCCTTGTCAAGAACCGCTTTCTGTTCCTCTGCATGGGCCACAATGGCATCAGCAGCTTCTTCAATTTCCGTCAATTTGTTGATAACAGAGTCCATAAAAAGCCTCCTTTTTGTATGAATTGCCGATATACTTTATCATACACCTTTTGTCAAAAAATGCAATGGTTTTTTCCCTTCAAATCTTCTGTTTTATGTTAAGATTTCGTTAAAAAGAGACAGGGTATTTTTACCCTGTCCCTGTTTAAAGGAACTCTTTCATATCTTTCATCATATCCTCTTCCAGCTTCACCAGTTTCTGCGCCAGTGACTTGCTTTCTTTGGAGGCTTCCTTATATTTATGGATGTTTTCCGTAATCCCCTGAACGCCCATATTACATCCGTCTATCAAAAGTTTTGCGATCTGTCCGCTGCCTTCATCCATCATAAGTTTTACATTTGTAGTAATCCATGACATAGCGGACGCGGCTGCCTTCACGGAGGGTTCCGCCTTTCCTTCTGCCTCCAGAAGAGCAGCCGCCTCCTTTTCCAGTTCCCTGTGTTTTTTCTTATATCTGCTTACTACATCAGATAATCTGTCATTTTCAATATGCTCCTGTATCTGATTGATGCTGTTGATCGCCATCTTGCATCCCTGGCTGCATTCTTCCAGCAGTTTTTCTGTACACACTTCCATATCTGATCCCTCTTTTCCTTTCCGCATAATTCCTTTTCCGCGTTTCCGCAGATATCTCATTCATAATATGAACAAAAAGGGGAAAAAATATGTATGCCTTTTCTCAGGATTAAAGATTATATTTATATACTCTGTAAATAAACGATTCTTTTTCCATTGTAAATGACCGGATCAGTTCACCGCTGCTGTCATATTCTCCAAACACTCCCTGCATACCGCTGTCTGCCACAATATTATTTCCGATTTCCTGAACACTGCTCACATACCCTGAGTAAGGAAGCTCAAACCGCTCTGTCAGCTGATAGGTGCCTTTTTCCTCATCCACCAGATATTTATAGAAATAGGAAGCCGTGCCGTCCGAAGCCGAATCCTGTACGCCCGGGATCACGGTCCAGTCAAATTCAGGTCTTGTCTCACTCACGCCGATATTGTTATTAAACATATAAATATAATACTGGCCTTCCGGTAAAGAAGAATCCTCCACATACGTAATGCTGTGCTGTCCTGCCTGACTGGGAAAATCACCGTCTTTCTCCAGTACATAGCTGCTGTAGTCCGTATTCTCCCACACTGCCGGATCGCTGATAATATAGTCTATTTGAGGCGAACCATAGATATCTCCTATTTTAATGATAGAAGAGGTTTCCCTGGAGCTTAAAAGGATTTCTTCCTCACCCATCCACTGAATGGTATTAATATGCATCCAGTCCAGCTCGCCATCACTGTTCTCTGTACAGGATTCTTTATAACTTCCGAACAGATCTTCCAGATCCAGCACCTCCTCTACCGTGCCATCCTCTGTATCCAGCCGGAGAATAATGTCTTCCACACTGTCCTGGCCTGTGTCACTGGCCAGGATCAAAATATTACCTGCATCATCAAATACATAATCATGGTGCAGTTCATACTGTCCCAGGTCATATACCTGTGTGATCTGGCCCAGCTCATCCATCTGCGCCATCCTTGTCTCCGAGATGCTGTAATACATATTGTCATCGTCAAATAAAATCCGGTGGCTCCGGTAGCCGATGATGGGAACTTCTCCGCGGATCACCCCGTTATTGTCATAATAATACATAAAATCCAGACCGGAACTGTCATTTTCAAGTATGACATACAGACCGTTCTCCAGCTCTTCTTCGCTTGTTCCATCCTGACTTTTCAATACAGTTTCTTCTGTTCCCATCAGACTTCCCATGTCATAAGTGATCGTTTCCTGGTAAGAACTTCCGTCCGGAAGAGAAAAGGTAAAAATAATTTCATTTTGATGATCCGGCACAAGTCCCAGCACCTGATACTCATGCTCTGTCACATAGCTTCCGTCCTCCGTCAGCTGCTGCGTATAATCCGGTATAGTTTCATCTTCTACATGAATGGTACAGCTTACATTTTCTGCCTGCTCACTTTCAAAATATACATAGAGAGACAGCGTATTTGTGCCAAAAGGATTATACTCTACCAGCATGTCGCTCTCGGAATATTCCTTCTCTTCCTTTTTGTCATCCAACTCCTCGCGGATCTCCTCCTGGCTGTCCGTATTATATATCTTCCTGATCTCCTCTTTTTGTAACTGCTGTTTCTGATCATCAGCCTGTGTTTCTTTATCTTCCGCTTTTTCCCTGTACATGCCCACCGAAACGCCCACAGCGCATGCAATCACACCCAGGATCATAACCGCCGCCGCTATTTTTTCCTTTCTCTTCATAAAAAACCTCACTTTCTTCTTTTTATAATAGAGAAAAAAAGTGAGGTTTTTTTGTTTAAATTATGATTATTCTGTGTCCTCTTCCCGCTGCACCTGCTTCAAATAATCGTGCTCTTTTTTCTTCGGTCTCGGAATCAGCCTTCCGGTAAATTTTCCTTTTCCCCGGTTCTTTACATAGAAATATCCGATAACAGAAAACACTGCCGCCCCAATAAAATTGACAAACAGATCCTGCATAGTATCAATAAGGCCAATATCCAGATAGCCTCCAAGTCCCAGGCTTTCTCCGTTTATCACTACATCCGTGATATCTCTTATAACAGCAGGATGATTGCCTCCTGCCGGATCCAGCATAACAGAGCTGATAGAATGAACAACCGTATCTTTCTGCATATCCAGACCGAAAAACCGATCCATGGCAAATTCAAAAAATTCCCAGACCACTCCGATGGTCATGGAAAAGCAAAACGCTCCAAGAGACACATATAAAGGAGACAGTTTAATGGAAAAACGTTCATTCCTGTTCAAAATATCTACCAACGAAAATCCTATCGCCGCCATCAGAAATCCATTTGTAGTATGCAAAGCAGTATCCCATTCCGGTATCTTTATGTAATATGCCTGTATTTCTCCTAAAATTTCCGCCGCAAATATGAAAAACAGCAAAATAATTTCCAATCCGGTGGGAAACTCGATCTTTAAATTCACCTGTATAAAGCTCGGCACGATCAGAAGGATCAATGTGAGTATACAGAGAAATACATTTTCAAAATTCCGGTTAAAGATCTGAAGAATCATTACACAAATGACAAGCGCACGCAGGATCACATACACCAAAAAGGAACTTTTGTGCTCCCGAAGCTCCATCTTAAGCGCTTTGCCCATTGCCTTCCATCTGCTGTTTCCTTTATTCTTCTTCATACGACACATCCTTTGTTTCAAATGCCGGCAAAGCATATCCGTGATCCATAGGTCCGCTTCCCTTTCCCAGATCAAGCCCTGCTCCAAGGGCGCCGGAAATATATTGTTTCGCCCTCTCTATGCTCTTTTCCATTCCATAGCCTTTTGCCAGATTGCTGGCGATAGCAGAAGAGAGCGTACACCCTGTTCCATGAGTGTTGGGGTTGTCGATCCTCTCTCCCCTGAACCAGATCATTTTCCCTCTCCAAAAGAGCAGATCATTGGCATCATTCATATCATGTCCACCTTTAATGAGTACGGCTCCGGGATAACGCGTTCCCAGGATGGAGGCCGCCTCCTCCATCTTCTTAGGACTGTCAATCTGAATACCGGAGAGTACCTCCGCTTCAGGAATATTGGGCGTGATCACCGCCGCCAGGGGAAGGAGCTTTGATTCCAGCGCTTCTTTGGCCTCATCCTGCAAAAGGCTGCTTCCGCTGGTGGCTACCATGACCGGATCCACTACGATATTTTCTGCCTTCCACTTCACCAGTTCGTCCGCGATCACTTCGATCAGCAGGACGGAAGAAACCATACCGATCTTGACAGCGTCCGGAAAGATATCCTGAAAGATGCATTCCAGCTGATTCCTCAAAAACTCCGGAGTGGATTCCATAATTCCATATACTCCGGTTGTATTTTGTGCCGTAAGGGCTGTCACTGCACTCATTCCGTACACTCCGTTTGCCAGCATCGTCTTAAGATCTGCCTGAATGCCTGCTCCTCCGCTGCAGTCACTTCCGGCTATTGTAAGCACACTTTTCCTCTTCACTGTTCTATCTCCTTCAGCTGTAAATAATCACAGATATAGATATCTGCCTCTCTGCGTATCTTTTCTGCATCATGGGACGAGGATGCATCCTCCACGGCCACTGTATAGCATCCTGCTGCCCGTGCATTTTGAACCCCTTTCAGAATATCCTCGAACACAATGCATTTTTCCAGAGGAACCCTGATCCTCTTTGCCGCAAGCTCATATACCTCCGCCGTTTCCTTTCCATGCTCTGTCTCTGATGACAGTGCAAATGCCTGGAAATAATCATAAACCCCGTTCCGTTTCAGAGCCGGCTCATAAAGAAGAGGATCCGAAGATGTAGCAGCAGCGATTTTTACTCCTCTTTCTCTTAAAGCCGCAAGATATTCCGCCGCATGAGGCTTAAGCTCCACCTCGCCGGCATACATCCCTTTCGCAATAGCGAACCATTCTTCCATGATCTGAGCTTCACTTTTTTCCATTGCGTATCGCTTCTTTGTATATTCTGCCGCCTGTGCAAAATGCATGGTAAGCAGATCCTGTATGTAGTCTTTTTCAAAGGGAAGCCCGTTGTTCTCCAGGAAACGCCTGTCCACGATCTCCCAGACTCCCATGGAGTCAAGAATCGTTCCGTCCAGGTCGAATACCGCTCCCTCCCAGTCTTTTCCACCGTATGTTATCATGATCCTTCTCTTTCCTGCTTTTTCTGACTTCGAACCGCTTCAGAAAGTTCGCTTGCCGCCCGTTCAATATCATCGGCGGCAATGACTGCTGAAACGACTGCTATTCCGTCAACGCACGTCCCCTTCAGTTCCGGAAGGGTTTGCCTATTCATACCGCCGATGGCAACGATAGGAAGATCCACCATCTCACGGATTTTCTTTAATTCTTCCACTGTGGTAACATCTGCGTCCGTCTTGGTGCTGGTAGCATGCATGGCCCCTACTCCCAGGTAATCCGCGCCGTCCTCCCGGGCTTTTACTGCCTCCCGGACACTCCCTGCCGACACGCCGATCACCTTGTCTCCACCGAGGATCCTGCGCACAGACGCCGCCGGCAGGTCATCCTGCCCTACATGGACTCCGTCTGCATTTACGGCAAGCGCGATATCCACTCTGTCATTGATGATCAGCGGTATCTTATATTCATCTGTTATTTTTTTTACCCGAAGGGCAGTTTCATAAAATTCCAGAGAGGAGCAGTCTTTCTCCCGAAGCTGCACAACCGTGCATCCTCCTTTCACTGCCTGTTCTACCGCTTCCTCAATGGTGTCTGTGCTCATCAGATCTCTGTCTGTGCACAGATAGAGCGTGTAATCAATTTCCTGTTTCTTCAAATCGCGCCATCTCCTTCACTGTTTTTTCATCCAGTCTGCTCAAAGCATCTATAACAGCCATATGGAAACTTCCGGTTCCCTTTTCTCCTGCCTCCCGGAATGCAAGTTCACCGGCTATTCCCATTGCCGCTACACCTGATGCCGCCGCTGTAAAAGGATCTCCTCCCGCGCCCAGGAAAGCGCCCACCAAAGCAGTCGTCATGCAGCCTGTTCCTGTTACTCTGGAGAGCATTGGATGACCGTTATGGATCTTCACCAGTTCTGTTCCGTCCGTAATGACATCCACCGCTCCAGTCAGGGCTGCCGTACATCCCAGTCTGGCAGCCGCCTCTCTTGCCGCCTGCGCCGCATCATTTCCAGTATCCCTGTCAGAGCTGTCTACTCCCTTTGTAGATGACGGCAGTCCTGCCACATAGGACAGCTCCGAGAGATTTCCACGGATAACAGAAAAACGGATTTGCCGGGTCAGTTCTCTTACCGTATCGTTCCGAAGCAGAGACGCTCCCGCCCCTACCGGATCCAGAACAACCGGTATCCCGCACTCGTTGGCTTTTTCCCCTGCAAGGATCATCGATTCTATGGTCCGGTGATTTAAGGTTCCGATATTCAGTACCAGAGCCGAGGAAATTGCTGTAATATCCGCAGTCTCTTTCTCGTCATCTGCCATGATGGGGGAAGCGCCGATGGCCAGCGTCACATTAGCACAGTCGTTGACCGTCACATAGTTGGTAATATTATGTATCAGAGGCGAACGGCTCCTTACCTCAGTAAGAAGCGCCGCCGCCTTTTCTGTCATATTCATATCTGTTCCCCTTCTCTTTCTTGCGGATCAGTTAAGAAACGCCTCTACAATGACTCCTTCCGCTTCCTCCTCAGTCATTCCGAATGTCCGAAGCTTGATCAGCTGTTCATTGTTGATCCTTCCGATAGCCGCCTCATGGATGATCGCTGCATCCAGATGGCGGGCATCAATTTCCGGAATGGACTGTACTCTGGCGTGATCCATAATAATGGAATCACACTGGATATGTGCCTGGCATTTGGCTTCTCCGACAGCCCTTGGATGAAATACCTGCACAGAACCGCCCTTTGCCACAGACCGGGAAATAATCTGGGCAGAGCTTCCTTCTCCCTTCATATAGACGGCCATATTGGATTCCGCTTTCTGTTCGTCGTGAGTCATCAGCTTTTCCAAAACATAAAGACGTGCTCCTGCCCCCATTGTCACTTCTGTCTCACGCTGTGTAGAATCCACTCCTTTGATCTGCACTGTATCTAATGTAAAAACAGAATCTTCTTCCATATAAATCTTTGTCACCGGATTGAGCACTCTTGCTCCGGTTCCTTCCCCTTCGCCGTAATGCTTCTCCTCATAACGTACATTCGCACCCTTTCCTACGTGAAATGCGTGGATGCCGTCGTGCCGTGTTTCATTGCATCCGCTGTTATGGATCCCGCATCCGGCCACGATAGTCACATCTGCGCCGTCTGCAATATAGAAATCATTGTACACAATATCTACCATTCCGGACGTACTTACAACAACAGGGATATGCACCTGCTCCCCTTTTGCAGAACCGTCAATATAGACATCTATTCCAGGTTTATCCTCTTTCCTTTTGATCTTAATGTGTTCTGTATCTCCGTGACAGAGCGACACTCCGTTTTCCCGGAGATTGTAGGCTCCCTCCTGCTTAAATCCGGAACTGCTGTCTATCTGTTTCAGTACTTTTTCTGTAATCTTATCCAACAATGTCATTTCCATCTGCTCCCTTCTTTCGTCTGCCTTAACGGATCCTTTACATTTCCTGTTCCATGCAGGCACAACCGGCTCCATCTGTCAAAAGTGTCGGAAGAACTTCTTCTCTTGGCCCGATCTTTTTGATCGTTCCATCTTCAATCACCATGATCCTGTCTGCCATCCGTATAATTCTCTCCTGATGGGAAATCAGCATCAGCATTTGATCTTTCTTTTTATGGATTCTCTCAAACTGCTGTACAAGCATGGAAAAGCTCCAAAGATCAATGCCGGCCTCCGGCTCGTCAAAAATACAGAGCTTATGACTTTTTGCAAGCACTGTCGCGATCTCCAGACGTTTCATCTCTCCTCCGGACAAAGTCCCGTCAATTTCCCGGTTCAGATATTCTTTCGCGCACAGTCCCACTCCACTTAACATTTTACAGCAAACGTGCTCCGGCAATGTCTCGCCTGCCGCCAAAGAAAGAAGTTTATTTACCGTCATCCCCTTAAATCTTGGCGGCTGCTGAAAAGCAAATCCGATTCCCGCTTTGGCACGATGATCGATATCGTATTCGGAAATATCCTCGCCATCCAGAAGGATCTGTCCCGCGTCCGCTTTCTCAATCCCCATCAGAACCTTGGCAAGCGTAGATTTTCCTCCGCCGTTCGGGCCTGTGATCACCAGCATCTCTCCATTCTCCACTGTGAAACTGATGTCCTTTACAATGCTCCTCTCTACGCCATTTTCATTGACCTTAAATGTTAAGTTCTTTACTTCCAGCATATCTGTATTCCTCTCCTTCTTCCACCGTTTTCCAGGTAAAACTTCCATTCTCAAGTATCATATAGCTGTGCGGACTGTTCTCCTTCGGAATAGATACGGAACCCGGATTGATGTAGTATTTCCCGCCAAATTCTTCCAATACCGGCACGTGAGTGTGGCCGTGCAGGAGAATATCTCCTCTTTTCAGCATGGGAGGATTCTTTACATTATGCTGATGTCCGTGAGTGGCAAAGATCATTCTGCCCTCATCATACAGAATACAATACTCTGCAAGAATGGGAAATTCCAGCACCATCTGATCCACCTCTGTGTCGCAGTTTCCTCTGACACAGAGAATTTCTTCTTTTATTTCGTTCAGCATAGCAAGTACTTCCTTGGGAGCATAATCCCTGGGCAGGTCATTTCTCGGGCCATGATAGAGGATATCACCGAGAAGAAGCAGCTTGTCCGCTTTTTCCTCACGGTACCGTTCCAACAAAAGCCTGCAGTAATACGCGCTGCCATGTATATCTGATGCAATCAGAATCTTCATAATATGATCGTCCTTTCCTGTTTGCTGTTTTACTGTGACTTTTAATTTTAACATATATCTCTCTTTTTTTCACCCGTTTTCCCGGGAAAAATTATCTGTTATGAATTTTTCATCACTACACTTTCCACTACATCTGCAATATGCTCGCATTCATCTGCACATTTCTCCAGATAAGTATAAATTTCCCTCCAGGCAATCACATCCCTCACATCATTTTCTTCTGTGTGAAGCCTTCTCATACTGTCAATATATGCTTTATCTGTCTGCTCCTCATAGAAATTGATCTGTATAATACTTTCTTTTAATTTTTTGGAATGCCTGAAATCTGCAAACTCCTGTAAAAGGCAGCGCACCTCCTCGCTGCACTTGATAATGAGATCCAGCATTTTCAACGCGTCTTCCCTTATCTCTCTGATATTGTTGATGTAAATCCTGATAAAGACTTCTTCAATCTTATCCGTCAGCTCATCAATATTATAGCTAAGAGAGACAATATCTTCTCTCTCGATCGGTGTGATAAACGCTTTTGCCAGCTTGTCCGTCATCTGATGTTTTTTTTCATCTGCCTCATGCTCTATAGCATGAAGAAGATCCAGATTTTTCTCCATCTCATCCGACCGGAAATCTGTTAAAGTTTCCTTCAGAAAATGTGCCGCCCTGCAGGAAAGCTCCGTACACTCTATAAAATTTTCAAAATAAAATAAATCCTGTTTCTTTGACATTTTTCTTCTCCTTATCTGCTTCTTCTATAAAATCACCATAAATAGTTTTGCCATTATAAAGCTGATCAAGCCGCATCCCGGGAAGGTAAATACCCAGGTCAGCATCATCTCCTTTACAATATTGAAATTAATGGCAGACAGACGTTTTACTGCGCCCACACCCATAATCGCACTTGTTTTTGTGTGGGTCGTGGATACCGGGATTCCAAACAGACTGGAATACAAAAGACACAGCGCCCCTGCAAGGTCTGCCGAAAAGCCCTGGTATCTGTCCAGCTTCACCATATCCATTCCTACTGATTTAATAATTTTCTCTCCGCCTACACTTGTTCCCATTGCCATAACAATACTGCAAAGGAGCATAAGCCACACCGGTATCTCCATCCCGCTTACCGATGAACTGCCATTGTAAAACGCAATCCCCAGAAACAGAACACCGATAAACTTCTGTCCGTCTTGCGCCCCGTGCATAAAGCTCATGGCTGCAGCTCCTACAATCTGTGCGCCGCCGAAAAAACGATTTGCCCGGCTTCTTTCCATATTCCGGAACAATACCGTGATCAGTCTGCATATGATCCACCCTGTAGCAAATCCCAAAGCAAGACTGAGTACCAGACCGTATATGACCTTGATCCACTCTGCACCGTTGATCCCTTCCACTCCATGGTGAATGGCGATCGCCGCACCTGAAAGTCCGGCAATCAGACTGTGGCTTTCACTGGTAGGTATACCGAAACAGGAAGCTCCCACACTATATATCACTATAGACAAAAGTGCAGCACACAGCCCGATGAGAGCCTCATGAGTCTGGTTACCGAAATCCACCATATTACTGATCGTTGATGCTACTGAACTGTTGATCTGGGTCATCACAAATACCCCAAGAAAATTAAAAAATGCACTCATCCATATCGCTGTCCTTGCCCGAAGACACCGGGTTGCCACACAGGTTGCGATCGCATTGGGAGCATCTGTCCAGCCATTTACAAAAATAACTCCTAATGTAAGCAGTATCGTCACTGCCAGCACAGGACTTCCTGTGATTCCCGTCCAGAAGTATCCAAATGAAATTTCCATATTTTCCCCTTCCAATTACATTTATATATTTCTCTCAAAGTTGTTAATATTATCAACTTTCCCGATTACTACAATAATATCTGACTCATCCAGTCGATATTCCGGCTCAAATTCAATGATTGTTTTATTTTCTCTCTCAATCGCAATAATATTCAATCCGTGCTTCTGACGCAGCTTTATCTCTTCTATACTGCGGCCTGCCAGTTTTCCGGAAATCCTGATCTGGCGAATCTCCACACTGTCATCCAGAGAAACATACTCCAAAAAATTACCTGACAAAAGTCTTCTCCCCAGACGAAGCGCCATATCTCTTTCCGGGTATACTACTTCAGCCCCCAATTTCTTCAATACCGCTCCCTGTTCTGCTGAAAGAGCCTTTGCGATCACACGAGGCACACCCATTTCAATGACACTCATTGTAGTCAGGACGCTGACATCTACTTTTTCTCCGATGCAGACAATTACCACATCACAATTCTGGATCCCCGCCTCTTCCAGAGTTTCCATGCTAAGATCATCCGATACAAACGCATACTCTGTATATTGCCTCATCTCTCTGATCGTACTTTCTTCTCTGTCGATCACGATCACTTCATTATCCGACTGCGCCAGTGTAACAGCCAGAGCTGTTCCAAACCGTCCCAGTCCGATCACTCCATATGTAGCTGTTGTTTTTCTTTTCTTCATCATCCGCCTTGATTCCTTTCTACTTTATTTCTGCCTTTCCCAATCTCTTTATCCGATAGCAATGCTTTCTTCGGAATAGCGTATTGCAGATTCCGGACGACTGATCCACATAGTCAGTAAGGTGAATGCTCCCAGTCTTCCGATAAACATGACCGAAATGATCACCAGCTTGCCCGCCGTACAAAGTTCCGGCGTAATGCCAGTGGACAGACCCACTGTACCGAAAGCGGAAACTACCTCAAAAAATATCTGGATAAAGCTGCAGTCCGGTTCCAATATGCACATGAAAAATGTAGCGATGCAGACAACTGTTATAGACAGAACGGTGATCATACATGCTTTAGAAACGTTTTTCTGAGAGATTTCTCTGTGAAAAGCGCTGACATTTCGTTTCGTACATGCACTTCTTGCTGCCTGTATCATAACAAAAAACGTACTGGTTTTTATTCCTCCTCCTGTCGATCCCGGAGAGGCCCCTATAAACATAAGGATACAAAGTACAAACAAGCCTGCATTGCTGAAAGTACCGATAGGATACGTAGAAAAGCCTGCTGTCCTCGCCGAAACGCTCTGAAAAAACGCTCCAAGCCATGAAATATCTTCTGTCCACTTTAAAAGAAACATTCCTGCCGCCACCAACACTGCACTGGTAACAATCACGATCTTGGAATGAAATGATAATAGTTTAAAACGGCGATGCCGCCCAATATCCAAGATTACAAGGAAGCCGAGCCCTCCTGCCAGGATCAGAAAACTGGTAGTGAAATTCAGCAGAATATTTTCCTGATAAGGAATCAGATTTCTTAATCCTCCCAAAATATCAAATCCGGAATTATTAAAGGCAGCCACTGAATGAAAAATGCTGATCCCGGCTGCATGAAGCGGTTCATAATCCCGTGAAAAGACAAGAAAACTAAGCAGCGCTCCCACCGCTTCAAAACTCACTGTCATAAACAGCACCGCCTTAACCAAACGTACGATCCCCCGATAATTATCAATATTCAAAGCTTCCTTTACCAAAAGCCTGCTCTTGATACTCACTCGTTTGCCGGCAGCCAGCATCAGACCTACACCTACGGAACTTACGCCCAGACCTCCTATCTGGATCAGAACGGCCACAAGCCCCTGTCCGAATGCCGTAAAATGATCCGCCGTATCTATAGCGATCAGTCCGGTCACGCAGACTGCACTGGTAGATGTAAACAAAGCGTCAATAAAAGAAACTTCTGCCCCGCTTCTGACAGAAAACGGCATACAAAGAAGCAGCGCCCCGACAAGGATCACCGCTGCAAAGCCTGCAGTAATAAGGCGGCCCGGAGGCTGCCGCCGAAAAAAACTGTCATTATTCAATTTTCCACCTGCTTTCTTTTTGAAACATACGCAATATACTTCGATCAAATGAAAGCAGCGCGTTTTTTTCCGTCTTTTTTCTGTTGGATAACTAAATCGCACAAGAAACGTGCCAAAGGATAAAAATAAGACTGCAAATATGCTCCATAAACTTTTTTCAGAAAAGCCCACGCAAAAAAGACTGCTGATGCAAAGAAAATCAGACAGAATAATACAGATATTTTAGATAAACCGGCCTTCATTCTCCGGCCGCACTCTACCTTAAGAACCGCCTGGTGCTGCAGAAAATCCCAGGAATCCATACTCTGAAAATCAATATGCTTTCCTGTCTTTGAGGCAACAACCTCCTGTTTCTGTTCATCCGCCACCGAATATTCCAGGCTCTGTACCGGAATTTCCAAGGACACAAAAACACTAATATATATCATACATAAGGCAAGAATTATCTTACAAAATCTGCTATACATTTCACTCTCTCCCGGCTGGAAGGCTTTTTGTTTCACAGGGAAACCTTGCTGCGAACTTTCCTCTCAAATAAAAAATGCGGATGACAGGAATCGAACCTGCACACCGAAGTACTAGATCCTAAGTCTAGCGCGTCTGCCAGTTCCGCCACATCCGCATAATAATAAAAGTTTCTATATAGCAAACCGCTAAAGCCTGCAGATAATAGTTTACGCACCCATCCATCCTTTGTCAAGTAATAATTTGATTTAGATTTAACATAATTTAATTTATATTTACCCAGGCAACTGAGAGGGACAGCTTTCTTCCCGAAGGTTAACGCCGCACGTTCAAAAAACAGCGGAAAGCCTTTCGATTGGCTTTCCGCTGTTTTTTAATAATGAGCGTGCGGGGATTCGAACCCCGGACAACTTGATTAAAAGTCAAGTGCTCTACCACCTGAGCTACACGCCCGTATAAAACTGGGCTAGTTGGATTCGAACCAACGAATGCAGGAGTCAAAGTCCTGTGCCTTACCGCTTGGCGATAGCCCAATAGCCCTTTCGGGTTAAGGTGGATACAGGGATTCGAACCCTGGGCCTCCAGAGCCACAATCTGGCGCGCTAACCAACTGCGCTATACCCACCATATCCTATGTTCTCCATCTGCCAGACCTGATCCAAGACAATATGGACTGACTCGGCGCTGAGATTATATGATCAGATCATATCTCTCATAACCTGTCCGCACTTCGCCGTTTCCAATCTTACTCTGCCTTTGGCTCGTCTTGATGGACGGCTTATGGTCGATCAGACAAAAGTCTGATCCAGCGAGCCTGGGGGGATTCGAACCCTCGACCTACGGCTTAGAAGGCCGTTGCTCTATCCAGCTGAGCTACAGACTCATTTTTCTCAAAGCACTTCAGGGCTTTAAGAAAGCGGGTGATGGGAATCGAACCCACGTATCTAGCTTGGAAGGCTAGTGTTCTACCATTGAACTACACCCGCATAAATATCGGGGTGACAGGATTTGAACCTGCGACCTCCTGGTCCCAAACCAGGCGCTCTAGCCAAGCTGAGCCACACCCCGATGTCTATTTTATTCTGCTCACTTACGTGGCACAAGAATGATTATATATGAACAAGTAATAATTGTCAACAATTTTTTTTAGTTTTTTATCACAAGCATATTTTCAGTTCTTTTTCCGCTTCCGGGCGAAAAAACACTCTCTTTCCATAGCTGCTAAGAGATCCCCAAAACCTTGTAGCCCGCCTTTTCCACTGTGTTTTTCAAAACTTCTTCCGCAACTTCCCGGTCATAGGAAATGACTGCTCTGCCTTTGGACAGGCTGACATCAGCCCGGACGCCGTCAATCTGGTTTAATGCTTTCGTCACGCTCATCGCACAATGTTCACAATGCATTCCGGTAATTTCTATTGTCTTTTTTCCAATCACCGGACCGTCCAGCTTCTTCTTTTTCATCTTAGCAGCAGAGCAGCTTCCTCCCGCCGGGCATCCGACACATTTCACACCGTTTCTTTTCGCTTTGATCAGATACGAAACCGCGCTGCCGATAACAACCGCCAGAATAATGATCACAATAATATTCGTCATAAATGTCATCCTTTCCTTTTTCAATGTCAAGCGGCGGACAAATCTCCTTGCCCACCGCTATCATTATGCCACTTATTTGGCTACATGCAAACTGTATTCTCCCACAAACTCTCTGTCTGACCGGCGAATCCTCCATATAATGATTGCCGCAAACACGAGAACTGCGATCAAACCTGGAATAAATGCGGTTCCCAGAGAACCGGTCGTTACCAGCGTACCGATCTGATATACAAGGAACGCTACTGTATAACCGGTTGCAAGCTGAAGACAAATACCGCCAAACAGCCATTTCCCGCTCTTCATCTCCGAGTTCATTGCCCCCAGAGCAGCAAAGCAGGGCGGCGTATATAAGTTGAACATCAGATAAGCAAGGGCTGCCACTTTTGTAAGTCCCATGATCGTCGCTACTTCGTTTCCACTTCCGACCAGGGCCAATTCTTCTGTATCGATCAGATTTGTAACACCATAGACAACTGCCAGAGTACCTACTACATTTTCCTTTGCAATAAATCCTGTGATAGCTGCCGCTGCAAGCTGCCACACCCCAAATCCAAGAGGAATGAACAGAACTGCAAACGGATGCGCAATACTTGCAAGAATAGAAGTATCTGCCGCTCCTTCCTCAACAACCTGGAACTGCCAGTTAAATGTCTGCATGATCTGTACCACTGTATTGCACACTAAAATAATTGTTCCGGCTTTTATAATATATGCTTTGCCACGCTCAAGCATAGAAATACATGCTCTCTTCAGGCTGGGAATTTTATATTCCGGCAGCTCGATGATAAAGAATGATTTCCGGTATTTCTGCCCTGTAATCCTCTTAACAAGCAGCGCTCCTAAAAGAACCAGTAAAATACCAACCAGATACATCGTAGCAGATACCCACCAGGCATCTGCAAAAAATGCGCCTGCAAATAAAGCAATAACCGGGATTTTAGCTCCGCACGGCATAAACGGCGTCAGCATCGCTGTTGTTCTGCGCTCCCTCTCGTTGCGGATCGTACGGGAAGCCATAACGCCGGGAATCGCACATCCTGTACCAATTACCATAGGAATCACAGATTTTCCGGAAAGTCCTACTCTCTTGAAGATCGGGTCAAGCACTACAGTTGCACGAGCCATATATCCACAGTCTTCCAAAAGAGCAATAAGAAAATACATTACCATTACCAGTGGAAGGAATCCGACAACCGCACCGACGCCGCCAATGATACCATCCACCAGCAAAGCCTGCAGAAGCGGATTGGCATTTTCCATCAGTCCTCCGACCCAGCCCTGGAAGGTTTCTATCCAGGCAACCAGCCAGTCGGCGATCCAGGTACCCAGTGTAGTCTGCGATATGTAAAACACAAGGAAAATAACAACGACAAAAATCGGGATCCCGACAATTTTATGTGTAATTACATCATCAATTTTATCCTGTGCATTTTTATCTTTTGTAAAAACGGTTCTCTTTTCTACTTGCTTTACAATTCCGTTTACAAATTCAAAACGTTTTCTGTCAGCAGCTTCCACCGCATTCTTATCTTTCAGGTTGATATCCGCCTGTATATAAGGTGCCTCCTGTTTTGCCCCCTTTAAAGCAGCCGCCTGATTTACCGCTTCTTTCAGCCCTTCATGACCGGAAGAAGTGGAGACCGTTTTCACTACCGGACAGCCCAGTTTTTCAGACAAACGTCTTTCATCAATCTCTGTTTTTTTCTTTGCCGTAATATCGCTTTTATTCAGCGCTACCACCACCGGAATACCCAGCTCCAGAAGCTGCGTCGTAAAAAACAGACTTCTGCTTAAGTTTGTAGCATCCACAATATTAATGATAGCATCCGGTTTTTCATCTTTTACATAACTGCTTGTAATACTTTCTTCCGAAGTAAAAGGAGACATGGAATAGGCTCCCGGAAGGTCAACCGCCACCAGGTCTTCTGTCCCATCATAATAAGCTTTTTTGATCGAGCTTTCCTTCTTCTCCACTGTAACACCGGCCCAGTTTCCCACACGTTCGTTTCTTCCCGTCAGTGCATTGTACATTGTTGTCTTTCCACTGTTTGGATTTCCCGCAAAAGCAATCCTCATAATGCAAATTCCTCCTTCACTCTTTTGATTAGCATTTACTAATTTTAATTAGCTATAACTAACATATTTGTTTAAAAAAACAGTGAACCAGTTCACCATTTTTTATATTGAAATAGCCTGAGCTAAATCAGTATCAATATTATATCTCCCATCTTTAATAGAAACGACACAGCCGCCTTTCAAGCGTGAGATCACCGTAATGGGTTCACCGCTGTAACAGCCCAAAGAAAACAAAAAAGACTTCAATTCTTCATCGTCTGACATAATATCTTTTACAATATACTCTTCGCCTTCTTTGGCATCCAATAAATTCATATCTTTTCATCCTCCTGACTGTATGCGAACAGCCCTTTGCTGAATCTATCTATAAATTTTTGTTCATTCTTTCATGCACAAGTTAGTATACACTAACTAACTATTCCTGTCAAGAAGATTCTTATGGATTTATCACTTTTTATTCGAGCCTGAAGTGAAAAGTTTATTTCCACTTTGAATAGGTAAAAGTAGATTTTAGTCTTTCACTCATTTCCACTTCCCCATATGCAGCATTTAGTCTTACACTTTTCATGCTAGGCAGTCGCCGGAAAGGTTGGTGTCTATTATGAAAACTCAAAACTCTTTTTCTCATTTAACTTTAGAGGAACGGCGTATCATTCTCGCCGGCATTACGAACGGCTCCGCGAAAACGGCCATCGCCCAGACCATCGGCAAGGATAAGTCTACTGTTGGCAAAGAGATCAAACTTCACAGGACTCTTACCCATAAGTGTAAGATGCCCCTGGAGTGCACTCACTATAAAAAATGTGTCTATGGCCGTCAGTGTACACCTGACTGTCCGGAGTACAGTCCTTTCCGCTGCTCAAGGCGCGACCGCTCCCCTGGTGCCTGCAACGGCTGTTCCAACTGGTCACGCTGCCGTTTTGATAAATACCAGTACTCTCCGGAAGATGCCCATATGGATTACCGCACTACTCTGATCGACTCCCGGGAAGGTGTCAATCTTACAGTACAGGAAGCAAAACAGATGGCTGCTATTATCGCTCCGCTCCTGAAGCAGGGCCAGTCTCCCTATCAGATCGTTACAAACCATCCGGAACTCGGCATTTCAGAAAAAACGCTTTACAACTATATCGAAAACGGTGTTTTCCACGAGATTGCGGGAATCACTGTCATGGATCTGCGGAGGCAGGTATCACGTAAACTGCCGAAGAAAAAGGCAAAAACTTATAAGAAACGCACCGACAGAAAGTATCTCCAAGGCAGAACCTACAAAGATTATCAATCCTATCTCTCCGATCATCCCGAGGTCTTTGTTGTCCAAATGGATACGGTCTATAACGATGAGACAAACGGTCCTTTCCTTCAGACATTTAAATTTGTGAGAGCCGGCATCCTTCTCGCTTTATATCGCAACGAAAAAACCTCCGCTTCCATGAAGGAAGGTATTGACATACTGGAATCCATTCTTGGCACAGAATTGTTCCGCAAATATGTCCATGTTTTACTAACTGATCGTGGGACGGAGTTTTCTGCCGCCGAAGCCATGGAGGCATCTCACGATGGCACAAGACGGACAAGGGTGTTTTACTGCGATCCCATGCAGTCAGGACAAAAAGGCACGTTGGAGAATAAACATATAGAACTCCGTTACATCCTTCCAAAAGGAACGGATCTGAGGGAACTCGGGCTGACCGGCCAGTCCAGGCTGAATCTGGTCCTCAGCCACGTAAACTCCTCCCCTTGCGAGCTGCTTGGCAATAAAAGTCCGTTGGAACTGACGGAATTTATGTATCAGGATCTGTACGAAAAGCTGCTGGCTTTCGGCATCCATCCAATCGAAAAGGATCAGATCATTTTAAAACCATACCTGCTCAAGCAGAGAAACAAGTAAGGAAAACTACCTGATCAAAAACAACAGGCGGCTGTCAAAGAAAGGAAATACCATCCCCGACAAGTGGAATTTAGTCCTACACCCTTAAAAATACCGACTAAAGTCCGCTTTTTTGTCATGTCTAAAAATCCTGTCTTTTTCAAGCAGCCTGTTGTTTGCTTCATTTAGTGTAACACTTATTTCTACTTAATAAAACAGAAAAAGCAGCAATCACTCATTTTTGTAAGAGTAATTGCCACTTTTCTTTTCCCGTCTTTCAAAGTGGAAATAAACTTTTCACTTCAGCCTTTTTATTCGAGATAGCGGATCTCATAGTTTATTTTCCCGTCAGGATCCATTTGCATTACAATATAACTTGGTTTTCTACCCCTCTGTCTGGGATAAGCTATACTGCCCGGGTTCAGCGTAACCAGATCAGGTTCTATCGTCAGCGAAGGCATATGGGTGTGCCCATACATGACAATATCTGCTCCTCGTCCTCTGGCCTCTTCCTTTACACGCTCCTCGCCCATTCCTACAAAATATCCGTGTCCATGCGTAATGAATACATGATGATCCCCGATAAAAAATTCTTCCTCCCATGGCAATTGAGAGAAAAAGTCATTATTCCCACTGACAATGTGCACCGGACAGTCTGCCAAAGCCTCTATGTAGTCTTCTTTTCCTTCCACATCACCCAGATGGATCATCATATCAATGTGTCCGGTTTCTTCCAATGCCCTCTCCAGATTTCGGTGGGATTTATGTGTATCACTTACTACCAGTATCCTCATATTTACTCTTCGGCTCCTTTGTTTTAACGCTGCTCCAGTATCCGACGCATTTTTCTTAGCCCTTCTCCTCTGTGACTCAACTCATTTTTCTTTTCCGGATCAAGCTGGGCGCTTGTGCATCCATACTGCGGCAGGAAGAAAATAGGATCATAACCAAAACCATGTTCTCCTGCAATTTCATAACCGATCCTCCCTTCCATTGCCCCCCTTACAACTTCTTCTGTACCATCCGGAAATGCCGCCGCTATAGCGCACACAAACCGGGCAGTCCGGTCTTCATCCGGCACGCCCGCAAGCCTGTCAAGCAGAGCATTATTTTTTATATCATAGGAAGTATCCTCTCCGAGATATCTTGCAGAATAAATTCCCGGCTCCTTATTCAGATAATCGATCTCAAGTCCGGAATCATCCGCCAGGATCACTGCTTCCTTATACTTTTCCATAGCTGATGCAATCTTTCGGATTTCTCTTGCTTTGATCAGCGCGTTTTCTTCAAATGTGGTTCCGTCCTCCACTACATCAGCATCTATTCCCGCCTCTTTTTGTGACAAAATCTCCGCATCAAGATCCTTAAGGATCATCCGGATTTCTTCCATCTTATTTCTATTTCCTGTTGCAAATATAATTGTTTTCATTTAGCATCCATCCATTCTACTATTATTTTTCTTTGGCGGCTTCGGCCCCAGAAACTGATAAAAATAAGTTTTCAGCATTCCATTATAAATTTTTCTGTTTTTATCTGCTTTTCTGCCAAAATATCTCTGTGCATCCTCATAGCTCGTGATCATGTAGGCAGACCATGTGTCCAGTCCGGCAAAACTCTCTCCAAAAGTCCGGTACAGCTGCGGCAGATCTTTTTTGTCTTCCAGCCTTTCGCCATAAGGAGGATTGGTAATAATGAAGCCATATTTTCCGGAATGTCTAAGATCGCGGACATTTCTTTCCTGAAAATGGATCAGGTGATCCACACCTGCTTCCCTGGCGTTTCTTCTCGCGATCCGGATCACATCACCATCGATATCATACCCCTGTATATCTGTCTCAATATTTGCTTTTATCCTGCTCTCAGCCTCATCCACTGCCTCATACCACATTTTCTTAGGGAGCAGATTCGTCCAGTCCTCGGCTGTAAAAGAACGGTTCATTCCGGGAGCGATATCCGCGGCCATCATCGCGGCTTCGATAGGAAAAGTACCACTGCCGCAGAAGGGATCCACCAATATTCTGTCTCCCCTCCATGGCGTGAGCATAATAAGCGCCGCAGCCAGCGTTTCCGTGATAGGAGCCTTTCCCGACACCTCCCGGTATCCTCTCTTATGCAGAGAAATTCCTGACGTATCGATCCCTACAGTCACCATATCTTTTTTCAAAAACACCCGGAGCGGATAAGAGGCGCCGTCTTCTTCAAACCACTCTTTATGGTAGGAACTCTGCAGCCTTCTTACAATCGCTTTTTTCATGATGGACTGTATGTCAGACGGGCTGAAAAGCTTACTTTTAACCGATGCTGCTTTGGCAACCCAGAATTTCCCGTTTTCAGGTATGTAATTTTCCCAGGGAATTTCTCTGGTTTTCTCAAACAGTTCATCAAACGTTTCCGCTTTAAACTCTCCTGCTTTCAGCAGCACTCTTTCCGCAGTACGAAGGAAAATATTTGCCCTGCAGACCGCGGACAAATCTCCATAAAACGAAACTCTTCCGTCTTCTGTAGATGAAATCTCATACCCCAGCGCCTGAATTTCTCTTTTCAATACTGCTTCCAGACCAAAATGACAGGGAGCGATCAGTTCTATTTTATCCATAGTAATCTCCATAAATTTTGTTCTATTCTTATCATCTTATTGTTTCTTAAGAAATTTGTCAATTGGGGACAGGGTAATTTTAATTGGGGGACGGGGTATTTTTCAACACCCCGTCCCCCAATTAAAATTACCCTGTTCTTTTTTTGAGCGATCTAATAGCTGTCTGTGCTGTCGCTGCAATTCTGGCTATTGGAAGTCTTATTGGACGATGCAGAACTCTTGGATGCATTCTTGTTGTATGCATTTTTCTTTGATTCATAAGCATTCTCTGCATTTCCCATACCATTTGAATTATTGCTGTAATTCTTTGCCATTTTTGTTACCTCCTATTTGATTGGTTACAGCAATATTATCCCCGAAATATGAATTCCTATGTATTTTTCTCTGATTTTTTGTTTATTAAGTTTTTTTTAATTTTTTTCTTGCTTTTTCATCCATCCTATATTATACTTAGTCATGTAGAAAGAATACTTTCTACAACCCCTTATTAATTATTTATACTCCCCTCAAAAGACCGATGGCTCCCCCATCGGTCTTTTACTTTTTCGTTTTATATTTATAGCTTCGATTATAGACTGATAGGCGGCGCATAAACGCCGCCTATTCATTATTACAGTAAATTTATCATCGTCTTCGCCCGCTGATAAGGCGAAAAATCAGGGCAATGCAAAGGACTGGCACAATGATCGGCATCAGCAGGCTGAAAATCCCGCCGATCACGGCAATAATAATAAGGAAAATTCCTATCACTCCAAGAATTACCAGAAGTTTTTTCCACCAACTGTCCATGGAAAAAACATGAATATTTCCATTATTTCCCATGCCGCCTGCATATCTGTCCGCCTTTCTTTCCTGCCTTGAACTGCTTTTTGCAGACTCATAGTACGCCTCCCTGGTTCCCGGCTCTCCTTCTGCCATATCGATAATAGACCTGGCAATGATCCAGGGATCTCCCAGTTCTTCGATCACTTCACTTTCTGTACGCCCTTTTCGTATTTCTTCTATAATATAAGATTCATAATAGCTTACATTTTCCTGTACGATACGGCCGCTTAAATCATTTTCCAAAGCTTCTTTCAGCTTTTTCAAAAACTCTTCCCGCGTCATCTGCAAATTCCTTCCTTTCAGGTTGACTGCCTGCGGTCATAATATCATATCTTTGCCGCAATTCCAAGTGCAGGATTATGATTATTTTCTTATATCTTTCTAAACTTTAGTATTTGCATACCGCTGACTATTTCCGGCACCCTTATACTTCAAAAAGCAAATCACCATAAGACGGCATCGGCCATGCTTCTTTATCCACGATCATTTCCAACTCATCTACCGGACGGCGCAGTTCTTCCATCGCCGGGAAGACAGAATCATGATAATATCTGGCCTGTCTTTCTCCTTCTTCCATGGCCGCAGCCTCTTCCGTCACTTTCTTCAGCACATCCAGCGCTTCTTTCGTCTGTCCAAGCAGTACGGTAATCTCTTTTAACAGATCAGCCTGTACCTGCGGGTCCACACCGGCTTCTCTCACTGAATTGACTGTATCTGCGAGGGATCTCGTATATTTGATGATCGCAGGTATGATCTGTTTGCTGGCCATATCAATCATAGTGCGGGCCTCAATATTGATCGCCTTTGCATAATTTTCATACTTGATCTCTGCACGTGATTCCAGTTCTGCTCTGGTAAATACATGGAATTTCTCAAACAGACTGATGGTTTCCTCTGTTACCAGGGCCGGAATTGCATCTACCATGGAACGAATATTAGGAAGTCCTCTTCTTTCCGCCTCTTTTACCCATTCATCAGAATATCCGTTCCCATTAAATACAATGCGGTAATGCTCAGTTGCATACTGTTTGATGAGATCATGAACCGCCTTTTCAAAATCATCCGCCTTTTCCAGCACATCACATGCCTGTGAAAACGCATCTGCAACAATTGTATTCAGCACAATGTTCGACCCCGCGACAGAATCCCTGGATCCTACCATACGGAATTCAAATTTATTTCCTGTAAACGCAAATGGTGAAGTCCGGTTTCTGTCAGAAGTATCCTTCGCCAGCTCCGGCAGTGTACGCACTCCTGTTTCCAGTTTTCCGGTATTAAGGCTGTGAGTCGCTTCCCCTGTGGTAACCAGCTGTTCCAGCACATCCTCCAGCTGCTCTCCGAGAAATACGGAAATAATAGCCGGAGGCGCCTCGTTTGCTCCCAGTCTGTGATCATTTCCCGGATCGGCGGCTGATTCACGAAGCAGCGCCGCATGTTCGTCCACTGCTTTCAAAATACAGGTGAGCACAAGGAGGAACTGAATATTTTCATGAGGAGTCTCGCCCGGATCAAGAAGATTTTTGCCCTCATCTGTTGTCAGTGACCAGTTATTATGCTTTCCGGAACCATTGACACCTGCAAACGGTTTTTCATGAAGGAGACATTTCATTCCGTGTTCAGAAGCAATCCGCTTTAAGGTCTGCATAACAAGCTGATTGTGATCGACAGCCACATTCGCCTTAGCGTAGATCGGCGCAAGTTCATGCTGCGCAGGAGCAACCTCGTTGTGCTGTGTCTTGGATGTCACGCCCATTTTCCACAGCTCTTCATTGACATCTTTCATAAATGAGGCAATACGCTGACGAATGGTTCCAAAATAATGGTCGTCCAGCTCCTGTCCCTTGGGAGGCATTGCGCCAAACAAGGTACGTCCTGTATAGATCAGGTCCTTTCTTTCCAGAAATTTCTTTGCATCAACAAGGAAATATTCCTGCTCCGGTCCTACAGAAGGCGTTACCTTCTTCGCCCTTGTATTTCCAAATAAGCGGATCAGACGAAGAGACTGCTCGTTGATCGCTTCCATGGAGCGAAGAAGCGGTGTTTTCTGATCCAGCGCCTCTCCTGTGTAGGAACAGAATGCAGTTGGGATACACAAAGTAGCACCGGCTGCATCTTTCCGGACAAAGGCCGGGGAGGTGCAGTCCCACGCAGTATATCCGCGCGCTTCAAAAGTCGCCCGAAGTCCTCCTGACGGGAAGGAAGAAGCATCCGGCTCACCCTTGATCAGCTCCTTACCTGAAAAACTCATCAGCACTTTTCCGGTTTCCATAGGTGCGGAAATAAAGGAATCATGTTTTTCTGCAGTTACACCTGTAAGCGGCTGGAACCAGTGTGTGTAATGAGTTGCGCCCTTCTCAATCGCCCATTCCTTCATCTCATGCGCAATCACATCCGCTGTAGCAAGGTCCAGTTCCTTGCCTTCCTCAATCATCTTTTTCAGATCCTTGTAGACCTTCTTCGGCAGACGTTCCTGCATAGTCGCATCATCGAATACATTTTCTCCGAAAATATCTGCCACATTAAATAATTCACTCATATTTTCCGTAATCCTTTCTTTCTATCTGTTTAAAGAGCTGATGAGGGCTATGTCGTCTGAACATTCCCTTTAACCAGAAAAAGGCACTCCGACCTCCCGGCCGGAACACCTTTATTCCACTTCATTTCTCTTTTCGCTCTTAGGCTTTCCCAACAGAGCCGAATAATTCCATCTTTTCTTTTACTGTCTGCATAATTGCATCTGTACCCGGTTTCAGGAGTTTACGAGGATCAAATCCCTTTCCTTCCAGATCTTTTCCATCTTCAATGTATTTACGTGTAGCGGCAGCGAAAGATAACTGACACTCTGTGTTTACATTGATCTTTGCAACTCCCAGATCAATTGCTTTCTTGATCATATCCTCCGGGATTCCTGTTCCTCCGTGAAGAACCAGCGGCATCTTTCCTGTCAGCTTCTGGATGGCATCCAGAGTTTCAAAGCTTAATCCCTGCCAGTTTTCCGGATATTTTCCGTGGATATTTCCGATTCCTGCTGCAAGCATTGTAACGCCAAGATCAGCGATCATTTTACACTCGTTCGGATCAGCGCACTCGCCCATTCCTACAACTCCGTCTTCTTCACCGCCGATGGAGCCGACTTCTGCTTCCAGGGACATTCCTTTCTCAGCGCATACAGCAACCAGTTCTTTTGTCTTTGCAACATTTTCTTCGATCGGATAGTGAGATCCGTCAAACATAATAGAAGAAAATCCCGCTTCGATACACTTGTAGCATCCTTCGTATGTTCCATGATCCAGATGAAGAGCTACAGGTACAGTGATACCGAGTTCATCGATCATAGCCTTTACCATGTCTGCAACAGTCTTGAATCCTGTCATATACTTTCCGGCACCTTCGGATACTCCCAGGATGACCGGAGATTTGCATTCTTCTGCTGTAAGCAGGATTGCTTTTGTCCACTCCAGATTGTTGATGTTGAACTGACCTACTGCATAATGGCCTTCTACTGCTTTTTCAAGCATTTCTTTCGCTGATACTAACATATATTGTCTCCTCCACTTCCTTATACTGCATTATGCCGGCGCAAAGACCGACATAATGTAAACTTTCGCTTTTTTTATTATATATCATCACAGAAGAAAAGACAAGACATTCTGTTTTAACAGCTTTTTAGCTGTTGTATACCTCTTTGTTCAATTCCTTTTCTTTTGCATTTACAATAACATTTGTAGCAGCGTCACCGATAACATTCAGAGGCAGCAGAGCCATTTCAACCGGACGGTTAATTGCTACGACCAGCGCATAAGCGATCATACATGCATCTGATGTCCAGCCCATGCCGGAAAGGATCGTTACGATCAGAGTAGTTCCGGCGATCGGAATAGCCGGGCATCCCATTGCTGCACAGATGGAAAGGAATGCGACCACAACCAGATTTGCCGGTGTCACATCGATTCCTGCAGATGTTGCAATAAATGTAACTGCAAACATGTGCATAACCGTTGTTCCGTTCATGTTGATCGTCATACCGGTAGGAAGTACAAAGCTTGTAATTTCCTGGCTGCATCCCAGCTCGTCCAGATTTGTTCTTGTGTTCAGAGGCAATGTAGCTGCAGAAGAGTTTACAGAGAATCCGAATACACCTACTTTCGCGATCTTCTTCAGGAATTTGATCGGATTCAGTCTTGTTGTCAGCCAGATACCGATCGGATAAAGTGTTACTACCAGAATAAACAGTGTGATCATCGCTCCTACAATATAGGCTGCGGCCGGAGCAAGATATTCTGTACCGTAGATAGCAAATGTACGGGATACCAGACAGAAGATTGCAACCGGACCCACCTTATTAATGAGGAATGTCAGATACATATTGACAACTTCACTGACACTTTCAAACACTTTTTTAAGGGGTTCTCCTTTTTCTCCGAGCGCCTGCAGACACAGACCGATCACAATAGCTACTACAACAACTGCCAGAATACTGTTATTGCTGCTGAATACTTCCGTGATATTGGAAGGAACAGCCGTCACAATAGTCGCCAGAGGGTTAAACGCCTCAATAGTAGCCGCATCAGTAACCGCTTCTGCAGGAAGATTTACATTGAAAAGTCCCGCTGATTTCATCAGATATGCCACAACGCCGCCGCAGAATGCACCTACAATATAAAAGCATATAAATCCGAGTACCGTGCGTCCCGCAATCCTTCCAAGCTTGGTGGAGCTGGAAATACTGCACATTGCAAGGCTTAAGGATACAAGTACCAGAGGTACGATGGCTGCCTGAAGGCCCCTCATAAAGAGCTGGCCGATAATATAAAGAAGTCCCAGCGCTCCCGTGCCGTCCTCCGCTGTAATATCCTGGAAGAAAATTTTGTTGATGAGGTTCCACGTAGCCTCATTTCCCGAATCAAGCAGGCTGCTTCGGATAAACATAAATATAAGTCCGACAACAAGGCCTCCCACAAGGGCAATCATCATTTTCTTTACAACAGACATTTGTTTCTTATTTTCTTTACTCATCTCTTTCACTCCTTTGTTTTTGGTATCACCCTACAGATGTCTGATCTCGATTCCCTCTTTCTCAAATCTTTCCCGTATTTTCTGTACAAACGCAAGCGCTTTTGGTCCGTCGCCATGCACGCAGAGGGTATCTCCTTTAATATCCAGTTCTTTACCGTTGATGGATGTTACTTTTCCTTCTTTGATCATGCGCACGCATCTTTCGATAGCGATATTTTCATCCGTGATCATGGATCCTTCCATTTTTCTCGGTACCAATGACAGGTCATCCATATAAGCACGGTCCGCAAAAATTTCAGAAGCGGTGCGAAGTCCTTTGCTCTCTGCGATCTGCCCGAGAACGGCTCCTGCACAATAATATACGATCAGATCTTTGTCCACTTCTGTAATCGCTTCAACAATAGCAGTGGAAATCTCTTCATCATACTGGCACTGATTTCCCATTGCGCCATGAGGAGCCACGTGCTGAAGTTTCATACCATAGCTCTTTGTAAAGGCAGACAGGGCTCCAATCTGATATTTCACATAGTTCTTCACTTCCTGGAAAGAAAGAACCATTTTCCTCCGGCCAAATCCCATCAGATCCGGATAGCCAGGATGAGCGCCTACCATAACGCCTCTCTCTTTCGCCATGCGTACTGTCTTGTCCATCACCATCGGATCGCCTGCATGCCATCCGCATGCAACATTTGCGGTCGTCACGTATTTGATGATCTCCTCGTCGCCCCCAAGCTTATAGGCTCCAAAACTTTCGCCCATGTCACTGTTCAGATCCACATGATACATAATTATTTCCTCCTTTATTAATTTCCTTTATTTTCTTCAGACACGCTGTACAGATCCGCCAATTTCCCGGTCAAATCTCACTCATGTCTGAATAATTTATGCGTTTACGACATTCTGCGGCTGTCCGTCCACATATGCTTTCAAATTTGCCACTGCAATATCCATCAGTCTCTGCCTGGATTCCTTTGGAGCCCATGCAATGTGAGGAGTCAGGATGACATTCTTTGCTCCAAGGAGCGGATTGTCCATTTTGATCGGCTCTGTAGAAACCACATCCAGAGCAGCTCCCGCAACCTTGCCGCTGTCAAGAGCGTCCCTTAAATCCTGTTCCACAATGAGAGGACCTCTGGAATCGTTGATGATCATAACGCCGTCTTTCATTTTTGCGATCGTATCTTTGTTGATGATTCCCTCTGTATCCGGGAATAACGGACAATGCAGAGAAATAACATCGGATTCTTTCAAAAGTGTATCAAGGTCCGTATAATGACATGTGTCGCTTTCAAGCTCCGGTCTTTTAAACGCGTCATAAGCAAGAACTTTCATGCCAAGCGCCTGTGCGATCTTTCCCGTGTCCTGTCCGATACGGCCAAATCCAATGATTCCCATTGTTTTTCCATCCAGCTCAACAAGAGGATGTTTCCAGAAACACCAGTCCGGATTGCTGCTCCACTCTCCTGCCTTTACTGCATCCGAATGTTCTCCGATATGATGGCAAAGCTCCAGAAGAAGGGCAATCGCAAACTGTGATACTGCTGCCGTTCCATATGTAGGAATATTGGATACCGGGATTCCTTTTTCTTTTGCAGCTGCAATATCGATGACATTATATCCGGTTGCCAGAACTCCGATAAATTTAATACTCGGGCAGGCATCCAATGTCTCTTTGGTGATCGGAGTCTTGTTTGTGTAAACTACTTCTGCATCGCCAATCCTCTCTATGATATCTTCCGGTTTTGTACGGTCGTACACTGTAACCTCGCCAAGGGCTTCCATTCCTCCCCAGCTGATATCTCCAGGGTTCAAAGTATATCCGTCTAATACAACAATCTTCATAATAATTCCTTCCTTTCTTTTACAGTTCATAATTTCTTTCAATAAAGTCTGTGTGGAACATACCGCTTAGGAAATCCGGATGATGCAGCACATCATACAGAAAATCCCTGTTTGTCTCCACCCCTTCTATCATCAGTTCGCTAAGGACGCTGCTCATCTTGGAAATGGCTCCTGTACGGTCCCTGTCGAACGTGATAACTTTTACGATCATGGAATCATAGTACGGAGGAATCCGGTAACCCGGATAGATAGCCGTGTCCATACGAATCCCATTCCCTCCCGGCAGATGTATCTTTTTTACCGTCCCCGGGCAGGGCATAAATCCGTGAAGGGGATCCTCTGCATTGATCCTGCACTCAATAGCATGTCCCCGGAATACAATATCTTCCTGCTTCACACTTAGCGGAAGCCCTGCTGCTGTGCGGATCTGCTCCCGGATCAGGTCAACACCGGAAACCAGTTCACTGACCGGATGTTCTACCTGGATCCTTGTGTTCATTTCCATAAAAAAGAACTCCCCCGACTGATCCAGCAAAAATTCTATGGTTCCTGCATTTTCGTATCCCACTGCCCGGGCCGCTTCCACTGCCGTGCAGCACATTTTTTCCCGAATTTCCGGAGAAATAAAGGCGCATGGTGACTCCTCGATCATCTTCTGATGCCTTCTCTGGATAGAACAATCCCTTTCCCCCAGATGTACTACATTGCCGTACCGGTCGCCTATGATCTGTACTTCCACATGTCTCGGCGCCTGTACATACCGTTCCAGATACATAGTACCGTCCCCGAACGCGTTGATCGCTTCCTGCTGCGCTGCATGGAAAAGAGCCGGAAATTCCTGCTGTGTATAAGCAAGCCGCATCCCTTTGCCGCCCCCGCCGGCAGAGGCCTTTATCATAACAGGAAAACCAATCTTGTTTGCTTCTTCCAGTGCTTCTTCCCCGCCGGATACAGGAAAATCCGTTCCCGGCACCACCGGAATCCCGGCCTCTTTCATGGTTTGCTTTGCCTCGGATTTATTTCCCATCTTCTCGATCAGCTCCGGGGACGGGCCAATAAATGCTATTCCACATTCCTGACACATCCTGGCAAATTCCGCATTCTCTGACAGAAATCCAAAGCCGGGATGGATTGCCTCCGCTTTCAGAGCCAGGGCAGCTCCTATGATCTGCTTCATATTAAGGTAGCTCTCCGCCGGAGCAGCCGGTCCAATGCACACCGCTTCATCCGCCAGCCTGACATGCATTGCATCGGCATCTGCTTCAGAGTATACTGCTGCTGTTCGGATATTCATTTCTCTGCAGGCACGTATGATCCGCACTGCGATCTCTCCGCGATTCGCGATCAATACTTTCCGAAACATGTCTTCACTCCCTACTCTTCTATCACGAACAGAGGCTGTCCGTACTCTACAAGTTCTTTATCCTTCACTAATATTTCCGAGATCGTCCCTGCACATCCTGATACTACATCGTTCATCAGTTTCATAGCCTCTATTGCTCCAAGCACCTGCCCTGCCTCCACACGGCTTCCCAGGGTTACGGATGTCTCTCCTTCCTGGCTTCCTGCTGAATGGAACACCCCTACAAGAGGAGATCTTATGATCGTTCCCTCCTGGATAGACACTTCTGCATCTTCGGTCTTTCTGCCGGAACCATAAACCGAGGCATCCGGCTGTGCTTCCCCCTCCGGTTCCCGGCTGCTTCCGGATGATTTTTTTATGCGGATACGAAAGTTTTCTTTTTCCAGCTCAAATTCCTCTACCCCGGATTTTTCCACTTCACGCAGAAGATCAATGATCTTTTCATACTTCATACGATTTTCCTCCGCTAACTTCTCTGGCCCAGCTTCTTTTCCAGATTCTGCAGCTTCTTCTTATTTCTTAAATAAAGTTCCTGTGCAAGCTGGATCCCCACTCTCACAAAATGAACCTTATATCCCGGCTGTGCCTGCGCCAGCTTAGGCAGATCCACCGAAATAACGGTTCCGATCTTCGTATAACCACCTGTCGTCTGCCGATCCGCCATCATGATAATGACCTGTCCATTGGTAGGCACCTGAATGGAGCCGAACGCCACGCCGTCTGTCAGTATATTTCCATCTTTGATATGCTTCAGAGGTTCTTCTCTTTCCAGCCTGATCCCCATCCGGTCAGATTCATTGGTGATCACTGCACTGTACCAAAAGAATTTCCGCACTTCCTCTTCAGTAAATGCACTGTCCTGTGGTCCGGTCACTACCCTTAAGGTAATATCGCCCTGCGGAAATACCTCCGGCTCCATCCTGCGCATCTCCATATTAGGAAGTGTTGTCCTGGGACAGCAGAAGCCGATCCTGTCACCTTTCTCCAGTTTGCGGCCTTCCACTCCGCCAAGTTTATTTCTCATCAATGTCGCCTTGCTTCCCATAACAACGGGCACATCAAGCCCTCCGGAAAATGCTATGTAAGCCCGGCTCCCTCCGCTGGCAACGCCAAAGGAAAGAGTATCTCCGGCATGTACCAAAACTGCCTGGTACATAGGAATCGCCTCTCCATTCACACTTGGAGATACATTGGCTCCTGTCACCGCAATGATATTATCCTTCTCAAACTTCAGCTCCGGTCCCATAAAAGTAATCTCCAGCGCACTTTCACCTCTCCTGTTTCCGGCCAGAATATTGGCAATATAGAAGGACTGGGTATCCATGGGGCCGGCTGGCGATACTCCGAACTGCTGGTAGCCGAAGCGCCCTTCGTCCTGTACGGTGGTCTGTATACCCGGATTTTCTACAATAATTCCCATGCTATTTCACCACCTTTTTTACATATGTCTCCAGTTTATAAGTTCCCCGCTCTACATCAGAACGGATCTGGTCATATTCCTTCCTGCTGACAGGCTGATATTTCACCCAGTCTCCCGCATTGACAAGGAAAGGTTCCTCTTTGGAATAGTCACAGATATTGCAGGGTGTGCCTGCCACGATATTCCAGCCGCATGGCTGATCGAATGGAATCAGGTTTGACTGGTTCTCCGCCGCCACAATGGAGCGCCCGTTAATATGTACTCTCGGCTCCGTTCTTCTCTTGAAATGGAACGGTTCCTCAAATCTCGCCATATACGCATGTCCCGGCGCAACTCCCAGCATATACGCATAATATTCATGTTCTGAATGCATCCGGATAAATTCCTCTACCGATACCTTCTCAAATGATGCACACTCTTCCAAATCCCACGCAAACTCCTTATCATAACAAATAGGAAGAACCTTTACGATCTGCGAAACTTCTTCTTTTTCTTCCCCGCCTGCATCCAGCCTCTTTTTCACTTCTTCCACCAACTGTCCGTAAAGAATCTTTTCCGGCTTATAATGGATCATCAGTGTGGCATAGGTAGGAACCATCTCCGCAATACCGTCCACCGGATCCGCCTCCAGTTTCTGCATGAGGCTTTTTACTCTTCCGTTGACTTCCAGGCTGATTTCGTCCCCAAGCTGTACATATAAAGACTCATCGCCGCCCGTCAGAAATTTTGCCTCCATGACCTTCACTCCTTTCTCTCACTTTGATTTTTGTGCGTTTTGTCTATTTGTCACACTTAATTTTCACGTTTCTTTATTAATTACAGCTAGTATAGCATAGGGATTTTCTAATAAAAAATAGATTATTTGTCTATGAATTATTAACATTTTCTATTTTTCCTCCATTTTTCAAGAAGTCATTTTTATTTGTTGCTATTTTCTGTTTTTCTCTCTGTTTTACATTCAAAACTCTTATATTATCTGTAAATCTCTTAAATAGTATCTTTTTTCAAAAAAACAGACACGCGTCTTTTTCCCGCGTGTCTGCCAAAACAGATTTATGAATTATTTTAGTATCATATATTTACTCTTTTTATATTTAATCTGATTCCTGTTTTTTCTCAAAAGATCCCCAATTCCTGTCCAGAAGATAGCGCTCCATCTTTTCTTCAAAAATCTGTACCGCTTTCAGAGTAGCCTCATTGGGATATCTGTGTTTGATCTTATAAATCGTACGCTCCGGCGGCTGTACCTCATTGGCGATCCGGCTGATATAAATAGGTTTCAACTGCGAGATCCGATCCACTACCGACGCCGGTACAATCGCCCACACTCCGTCTTCCTCCAGCATATGATCAAGAAGTCCGAAACTGTCTACCCATACCTTAGGAAGTTTCCCCTGACCGATCCTCTGGTCATGCCATATCCGAAAATTTCCATCCCAACTTACAAATACCTCATCCGAAGGGTCCAGTTCGTCTGTATGGATAGACGGTTTTCTGATTCTGGCATTCTCCGGCTGCACAATATACATCTTCTCTCTTAGCACCGGTTCTGCTATAATATTGCGAAAATGCAGATGATGATAAACAAACCCGATATCAATCTCATGATTTTCCAGAAGCCCATACAGCTCGTAAGAATAATGCGTTTCCATATGGAGATTCATAGCCGGATTCTTTTCTGTCAATATTTTGTGGTAAAGATCCATAAGGACTGCATTCATCGTGTCTGTACATCCTACAGTCAAATAGAGCCTGTCCTGTCTGTGTTTCAAAAGCTGCATCTCTCTCCAGATCGATACCCATCGCTCCGCTATGGGGATAAACTCTTCTCCCTGCGCAGTAAGCTCAATCTGTTTATATCCCTTTTTCCTTGTAATGAGCTTTACATCCAGTTCATCCTCCAGAGATTTCAGCCTGTGGCTTACTGTAGGCTGAGATAAAAAAAGATTTTCCGCAGTCTTACTGATATTTCTTGTTTTTACGATCATCAAAAAGGTTTCTATCTCGGATATGTTCATATTGCCTCCTGTATCGTCTTCTCAAAATATAGAATTTATTAATATTATACAATAAAATTCTTCATTTCACAATTTCTTTCCCCCATGCTATGATGAAGGCAACAATAAACGATTAAAATTCCTGTTAAAAAAGGAGGAGAAATCATGAACACAGAACACGGAATCTGGTTTCCTGATGAGTATCAGAAACATTTAAAAAACCAATTTTGCTATGCGGACGAGGATCCCTTATATGGCCCCCGGCTTTTCTTCGAGAACTCCGGCGGCTCATTAAGGCTTCGCAAAGCAGTAGAAGCAAAAACAGCAGCAGAACAGTTCCCGGATTGTCCGGAAAGAAATTATGCAAGGGGGCTTAAGCTGGCTCATTATGTTTCCGAAGGAACAAAAGAAATTCTGGAAGTAATATTTGGTGCAAAAACCGGCGCACTGGTAACAGAACTTTCCGCTTCCCAGACAATGTTCCAGGTCGTAGACGTTATTCTTGAAAATGTAAAATGGGGAACAAACGCAGTGACATCCTGTTTGGAACATCCTTCCGCACACGACGCCGTGGAATATGCATGTGCAAGAACAGGACGAGAGTTCCGCGAAGTTCCTGCAAACCAGACAACCGGAGGAATTGATGTTGAGGAAGTGCTGAAACATGTTGACAAGGACACCTGTCTGGTAAGCATTATGGCTGCTTCCAACATTTCCGGAAACATCATGGATATTAAAGAGATTGTCCGTCGGGTAAAAGAGATCAATCCCGAAATTTATGTGATCACTGACACAGTTCAGCATGCTCCTCACGCTGTGATCGATGTGGAGGACTGGGGCGTAGACGCCGCCAATATCGCTCCTTATAAATTCTTCGGTGTAAGAGGATGCGGATTTGCCTATGTATCTGACCGTGTAGCTACTATGATGCACCACAAACTGACTCACAAAGACGCAGATGTATGGGCACTTGGAACGCCGACTCCCGGTAACTTTGCCGCTATTATGGAAGTTATCAATTATGTATGCTCTATCGGTGAACATTTTATTCACAGTACAGACAAGCGTACTCTTTTCGTTGAAGGTATGAACCGCATTCACATGCAGGAGCGGGCAATTTTGTACCGGATGCTGGAAGGAACCAAGGAAGTTCCGGGACTTCGCCATATCCCGAATGTGGAAGTGTATGTAGATATGGAAGATCTGACATGGAAGGACCTGATCATTGCCATGGGCATCAAGGGTCTTGATTATCCGGAATGTGTCATTGAATATATGAAACGCGGCGTCACAGTATTTGAGCGTGTACGCAGCAGCATGTATTCTAAGAGAATCGTAGAGACATTGGGAATCCCTGGAGCAATCCGTGTATCACCTCTCCACTGCCACGGCAAGGAAGATGTGGATAAGTTCCTCAAAATAACAAAAGAAATTGCAGAATCTGTTTAAAACCGCTCTCTTTTTACTCATTTCCCATATATACATTCAGAAAAACCCCGGACCGCCAAACGATCCGGGGTTTTTCATTCTTCTTTATAAACTTTCAGCACCTCTTCCTTTATGCATTCTATATACGCTTTTGCTCCCTCTTCTGTCAGATGAGTCTCATCCGCGTCGAAGTACTCTGCATGTCCTTCACTTACACCATACCAGTCAATGAGATAAGTATTGTCTGTGGAGTCTGTAAATTCATAAATCTCTTCATTATTTGATGTCTCCCAGGTCGTATAAGGCGCTCTGGCAGTGAATACAAAAAACGGCATGTCCGGTCCCAGCTTTTCGCGCATTGTACCTAGTGAATCATAGAGAAGTCCATTACTTCCAAGCGCAAAAATCACTCCGTCCCCAGCCCATCCTTTTTCATTTACATAAGAATCATACAGATCAAAGCTTTCTGTTGTATATCTGCTGACTGCTGCATCACAAATGCTGTTTGGAAAAGCTGCATAAAATTCATCGGATGCTCCCAGGGCTATGGAATCTCCCATAAGCAGCAAATCAAGATCCGCAAGAAGTTCCTCGTCTGTCATCTCTTTTCTTGACTTACTTTCTTCTCCTTCACTATCTGTCTGCTTTGCTTTCGCCTGATCAGCCTGCGCCTCTAACTCTTCTTTGTTACTCAGCACACTCTTGCGGGGCACCAGAGCTACACATAGTATGGAACTGACTCCAACACTCAGGACAAATGCTGTAATTTTCAAGCCTCTTCTCAAAAAACGAATCTGTCTTTTACGCTCTCTCCTTGTTCTTGGCTCTCTTCTGATAATATCAAGATTTTTCCTGATCACTCCATGACGAATTGGCGTTTCTATAAAACGGTAAGAGAATCCAGCCGCAAGAAAAGTCAGGAGAATCGCAATCAGGCCAATCCACCAGCTTGCTTTTTTACCTCCGCTAAGCAAAAGTATAATAGGATAATGCCACAAATAAATACCATAAGAACGTTCTCCGATCCATTTCAGCGGCAAAATGCTTAAAACTCTCCCTAAAACGCTTCTTTTGTTCAGTACTGCCAAGATAACAAAGAGAGCTAACAGGGAAGCAAGCGCCTGTCCTCCTCTATACAAAAAGCTGCTGTATCCGTCAATAGCTGCCATCATACACAAAAGCCCTGCGAAAGACAGCACGCCAACGCTTTCCCTGATGAGTCCTGCAACTTTCCTTTCCAACCTTCCATCCTGTGTGACAAAAGCTAAGAAGGATCCAAACAAAAGAGAAAAGACTCTGGTATCTGTTCCATAATATGCTCTGCTTGGATCCTTGGCCGGGTCAAATAAAACTGCCATCAGAATCACAGATACAAAAGCCAGCAAAATGGTCACAATCATCATTTTTTTCTTTTTGTTCCGCAATTTAGATAAAAATATGAGAAGCAGCGGATACACCAGGTAAAACTGCGCTTCAATAGCCAATGACCAGCAATGCGTCAGCGGGGAAGGAGCTCCCGCATTTTCAAAATAAGAAACATTGTTGAAGATCTGCCACCAGTTATTATATCCTAAAAGTACAGAAAGCAAGTCAGAGCAGGCTTTTGTGAACAATACCCTATTGAATATGGCAGTAACAAAGATCAATACAGGCAGCATCGTCAGAACAGCCGGCAGCAGCCTTCTCATGCGCCTGAGCCAGAAATTTTTTAAATTTATCGTATGGGTATTCTCCAGTTCTGTGATCAAAATCCTTGTAATCAGAAATCCGGATATAACAAAAAATACCGTAACCCCCAGCAAACCGCCTTTCGCAAATGGCAATCGCAAATGATAGGCGAAAACCATCAGTACCGCTACTGCACGCAGTCCGTCTATGCCATATATATATCCTTCCCGTTTTTCCGAACCGGTTTGTCCTGCTTTCATTTGTATATTCCTCTCATTTTTCTTTGATTCCATCATATTATACTATATCTTCGGCTTCCCGTACAATGCTTCTGCCGTCTCGTTACATACCACTTCTTTAAGCACAAAAAAAGCCTTGTTTCCAAGGCTTTCCAAGTGACTCCGAGGGGAATCGAACCCCTGATTCCAGCGTGAGAGGCTAGCGTCTTGACCTCTTGACCACGGAGCCATATTCAGCCGTGACTTCTGCGTTTGCAGTCCATCACGTGACCGAATAATATAATATCATATGGCCTGTCCTTTTGCAAGTAGTTTCTTAAAAAATATTCCAAAATTCTACTTATTTTTTTCTTTCTTGCCTGACACGGACAGCTCCTCTACATGCTTTTTGGGAACCATGATATTCAGCGCCTGCTTCAGGTTATATATTTCCACAAAATCATGATCTCCCCCAAATTCTCCATCCAGCGTCCACGGAATCTCCTCCAGCGATTCAAAGGTAAGATGCCCGCTCTTAAAAGAATACATGTGCTTGCTGTCGGTCTGTTCCAGCAGGAGAGCTGTGATGATCTCCTGAAGCTCTATGGGGTTTTTCGGCATTTTTATAAGAGTCACCTCAAATACTCCGTCATCGAACGCAACATTCTTTCCTACCATGTTGCGGAACCCGCCTACAGATCTGGAGTTCGTTACCATTCCGAAAATAAACTCATCTTCTATCGTTTCGCCGTCATGGGTAACTTTGATCCGGTAGGATGGGATATTAAAAATACGCTTTGTCCCTTCCAGAACATAGGCAAGATGACCCAGCAGGTTTTTCGCCGTCTGGTTTGTCTGATAAGATACATCAGTAAAGAGTCCAAAAGCGGCAATATACACAAAAATATCTTCATTAAACTGCCCGATGTCGCAGGGGAACTGTGCTCCATTAACCGCATTGTCCGCCGCCCGCAGAATATCTCTGGGGATTTTCAAACTATTGGCAAAATCATTTGTAGTTCCTGTGGGGATGTAGCCGATCGGAATTTTTTTCTCTCTTCCCATCATTCCCGTCACCACCTCATCAATGGTACCATCCCCTCCGCTGCATACCACGAGATCATACGGATCTGTATATTCTGTAACTTTTCGGTAAGCATCCTGGTAAGACTGTGTGGGATATGCTGTCACATCATATCCTGCCTTTACAAAAATATCTATAATATCCGATACCTTAGGTTTTAAAAGTCCTTTCCCTGCATGAGGATTATAAACAAAAAGAAGCTTCTTCATATTCATTCCCTCCTTACTATCTAAGGCATAAACAAAGAGCCCCGAAAGCGGAACTCTTTATTCTGATTCTTTTATTTCTGGTTTGAAAGAAATTTCTCTACGCCATCCACTGCATCCAGTTCATCTTCTCCTTCAGCAGCAACTGTAACTTCCTCACCCTCACCCAGGTTAAGGCTCATCATACCCATAATACTCTTTGCATTGATCTTCCTGTTGTTCACCTCTATGTATATCCGACTGGAATACTGGCTGGCTTCCTGAACAAGCAGGGCAATTGGTCTCACATCCAGACCATTTTGATGTTTGATTGTTACCGGTTTCTTAATCATAATGTACCTCCTTGATTCCCCTTAACTTATCTGCCATTTCACTTAATTTCCTAAGCCGGTGATTCACTCCCGACTTCCCTACCGGAGTCTCCAGAAGATCTCCCAGCTCCTTTAATGTTGCTTCCGGGTATGCAAGACGTGTAAGGGCAACGTCTTTCAGTCCTAAGGGAAGCTGCTCAAATCCCACGGTGTCACGTATATAAGCAATATCTTCCAGTTGTTTAACCGCTGCAGATACTGTTTTATGAATATTTGCTGTCTCGCAGTTTACTTTACGGTTCACTGCGTTTCTCATATCTTTCAATATTCTTACATTTTCAAGTTCCATCAAAGCCACATGGGCTTCCATGATATTCAGCGCATCTACGATACGCTCTCCCTCTTTCAGATAGATGACAAAATGCTTTTTCCTTGAAACGATCCGGGCATCCAGCTCAAAGCTGTTCATAATGCGCTGCAGGTACTGTGCTTTTTCCATCTGATCACAGACGATCTCAAAATGATAGGATTTTCCCGGATCACTCATAGACCCTGCCGCCAGAAATGCGCCTCTCATAAAAGCACGCTTGCAGCAGACTGCCTGTACCTCCGCCTGCCTGATGGCAGCCAGAGCGCCTCCTTCGGCCCGCAGTACATAACTGCTGCTGTCTTTTAATAAATTCCTTCTCACAGATATCTGGAGGGCAATTTCATTTTTTATATTAAATGTTTTTTCCAGTAATGTAAAGCATTTTCTTATGACGGCTATATTTTCCGCATGGAGGATAAGCCGCAGACTGCCGCCTTCTTCTTCCTCCCACAATCCGTTCATCCCCGTCAAAGCCGCCAGTTCAGCCAGCTGACAATGTCTTGCCCGAGGATAAATTCCGGATAATTCCTCCTTTACTTTCCCAGAAAATGACATAACTATCCCTACTTTGCTTTTGTCACCGCGTCCTTTTCAATATCGCGGTGCTCTATTTTTATACCGTAATCTCTTTCTTCTTCCGCAAGCACTTGATAAAGCGCATTGGCAAGGGTGACAGACCGATGTTTCCCCCCTGTACAGCCCACCGCAATGACCAGCTGTGTCTTCCCCTCCTGCACATAATTCGGAATAAGAAATCTTACCATATCTGTCAGTTTATCGAGAAAGATCACTGCCTTTTCATTGTCCATCACATAATCCCGCACTTCCGGGTCATTTCCGCTTTTAGCACGAAGATCATCAATATAATACGGATTGGGAAGGAAACGCACATCAAACACCAGATCCGCATCACTTGGCAGACCGTACTTGAAACCGAAAGAAAGAATCGTAATGTACAGATTTTTATATTCTTTGTTTTCAATAAAAATTTTATGCATTTCTTCCCGCAGCTCTCTTGTCAGAAGACGGCTGGTATCGATCAGATAATCTGCCTTTCTTTTTAAGAACGCCAGTCTTTTTCTCTCTTCTGTAATGCCCTGATCTACTCTGCCGTTTCCCGCAAGCGGATGACTGCGCCTTGTCTCTTTGTAGCGTTTGATCAAAGTCTCGTCCGAAGCTTCCAGAAAAAGGATCTCATATGAGATCTTCATCTCATCCAGCTGCTCCAGCGATTTTTGCAGCTTTTCAAAACTGTGTCCGCTTCGGATATCCAGCCCCAGAGCAATCCTGCTGATGGACGAGCCAGGAAGCAAAAGCAGCTCGCCCAGCTTCGGCACCAGCTCTACCGGAAGATTGTCTACACAATAGTATCCTGTATCTTCCAAAATCTTCAAAGCTGTACTTTTTCCCGCTCCCGACATGCCTGTCACAATAATAAATCTCATACTTAAAATTCTCCCAGCCTCTTCACTTCAGGCTCCAATGTAACTCCTGCATGTTCCTTTACTTTTTCTGAAATATGTCTGATCAGAGCATCCACATCTGCCGCGGTTGCTCCTCCTGCATTGATGACAAATCCGCAGTGTTTCTCGGAGACCATGGCCCCGCCGATCCGGCAGCCCCTAAGTCCTGCGTCCTGAATCAATTTACCGGCAAAATATCCTTTCGGTCTTTTAAAGGTACTTCCGGCGCTGGGATATTCCAGCGGTTGTTTGCTGATCCTTTTTTCTTTCAGCTCTTCCATTTTCTTTTGTATTGCTTCTTTGTCGCCTTTTTCAAGCTTTATAACCGCTTCCAGAACAGTACAGCCGTTCTTGGCCGCCGCGCTGGTACGATACCCCATATCCAGATTTTCCCGGGAAATTGTGCTGATTTCTCCTTCTTTTGTCAGGACTGTGATCTCTTCCAGCACATCTTTCATCTCACCGCCATATGCACCTGCATTCATAATGCAGGCTCCTCCCAGTGTTCCCGGAATCCCTGCTGCAAATTCAAATCCGGTCAGCCCCTCCTTGAGGGCTGCTGCCGCAATCTTTGCCAGAGAAGCACCTGCCTGGGCGCAGATCTTATCCCCATCCGGGTAAATTCCGGACATCCGGGTATAAAGCTGAATTACAACCCCTCTGTATCCTTTGTCAGACACGAGAAGGTTACTTCCATTTCCTATAATATAATATGGCATGCCCTCTTCCCGGCATATCTGTACAATCTTGCGGACCTGCTCTTTGTCAGACGGAACGACAAACAAGTCAGCCGGACCGCCGATGCGGAATGTGGTATGCCGATCCATGGGTTCGTTTTGAAGAATCTGCTCTGTTTCCAATATATGTTCAAGTCGGGAAATAAAATCCTGATTCATGATAATATAGCCTTTCTTTCCTTTTTTTCATTGTCCATCATACACTAAAACCCCCGCAAATTCAACGTGGACTTGCAAAATTACATAAAATACGGTATAGTAATTTCGTGTTATACGCTTACAGGCAGAGCCCTGAAATCTTATAAAATTATGAAAGAGGAGTGAAAAAACTTCATGGACCCCAGCGACGCCATACAGATTATTATTTTGATTATTCTGCTGATGCTCTCTGCATTTTTTTCATCTGCAGAGACTGCTCTTACAACAGTCAACAAAATTCGTATCCGCAGCCTTGCCGATGAAGGAAACAAGCGGGCAGAGGCTATTCTGGATGTTACAAAAGATTCCAGCAAGTTATTAAGCGCTATATTGATCGGAAATAATGTGGTAAACACTGCTGCCGCTTCCCTGACAACAACGATCGCCTATCACTTCGGCGGCTCAGCCGTTGCTTTTGCCAGCGGTCTTATTACTCTTTTGATCCTCCTTTTCGGAGAGATCACTCCCAAGACCACCGCTGCCATCCACGCCCAGGGCATTTCCATGATCTATGCGCCGATCATCCGTATTTTTATAAAGCTGATGACTCCTGTCATCTTTATTATAAACAGTCTGTCCCGTGTAATTCTTTTTATCTTGAGAATAAATCCGGAAAATACAAAAAAAGCCATGACAGAAAGTGATCTGCGTACAATTGTAGATGTCAGCCATGAAGACGGGGTGATCGAATCCGAAGAAAAGGAACTGATCTACAATATTTTTGATTTCAATGACGCTAAAGCGAAAGATGTTATGGTTCCCCGCGTTCATGTTACATTCGCTGATGTGGAGAGTACTTATGAAGAACTTCTGGAAATTTTCCGGGAAGATAAATTTACCCGGCTTCCGGTTTATGAAGAGACTACTGACCATGTGATCGGAACCATCAACATGAAGGATCTGCTCCTATTTGACAGCAAAAAGGAATTTCATGTGCGTGATATTTTAAGAGAAGCTTATTTTACCTATGAGTATAAAAATATTTCTGAACTTCTGGTAGAAATGAGAGATTCTTCCTTCAATATCGCCATTGTCCTGGATGAATACGGAGAGACCGCCGGTCTTATCACACTGGAAGATATTCTGGAAGAACTTGTTGGTGAGATCCGGGATGAATACGATGAAAACGAAGAAGATCTTGTCCGCCAGGTCGGAGAGAGAGAATATCTTGTAGAGGGATCTCTCAACCTGGAAGATCTCAATGATGAGCTTGATCTGGATCTTTCATCGGATGATTACGATTCTCTCGGCGGTCTTATCATCGAACATCTGGACCGTCTTCCCCAGGCAGGAGATGAGATCACCACAGACGAAGGCATCCGCCTTGTGGTAGAGAAGCTTGATAAAAACCGGATCGAACTGGTACATATGTATCTGCCGGAAAAGACGGAAACCAAGTCCGAAGAGAATTAAAAAATAATCTTTTTCTAATACAAACAGCAGAGCAGCCCTTAAGTCATTTCAGAACTTTTGAGCTGCTCTTTCATTTATATATTCCTTCTCTTATTCTTCTTTCCATTCTTCTCCCGCCAGCTTAAGGATATCTTCGATCTCCTCTTCTGACACGCCCATTTTCTCTGCCACTTCCTCTACATCCACTTTACGGCCCAGTCCGTCGCTCATTTCCCGGATTGTCGCCTCCAGGTCAGATACCCGGTCTACCATCTTGCGGTCCTGCCTTTTCATTTCCAGCTGGGATTCCAAAAGCGCGCGCATGGAAGCTCTTATCTCTTTGAGGATTTCTTCCCTCTTCTCTTCTCCCGGAGCATATGCCAAAAGCGCCCCGACAAGACTGACATTTCCTTCCTGGATCACATCTCCCAGGAAAACTCCCTGTCTTGGCAGCTTCAGCGCTTCCTCTGTCACAAGGGGCATGTAGGCTGCCAGCCTGCTCTCCTCCGGTGTACGCGGCACCATCTCGTGTATTTCTCTAAGATAACTTTCCAGGTATTCCTGTTCTTCCCGGGTCAGCTCCTCTCTTTCTTCCTCCGCCTGCCGAATCACTCCGGGCTTTTTTTCATATCCCGATACAGCCACTTTCTGTGAAAGCAGGTAGTCGCACACCAGCTCTATCTGCTGGGCAGAAAGCGCTTCCTCCTCGAAGAATTTTTCGATTTCCTCTATATTAAGATGCATCTGCTTTTCTTCTGCCAGATGCAAAATTCCGCTTAATTTTTCCTGAAATTTTAATTTATCTGCCATTTTCGATCCTCCGGTTCCTATGTAAAATTCTGATATATCTTCGGCTTTGCAGGCCAAAGCACCCAGGTATAATAACCACGCGGCTGCTATTATATGTGGTTATTATACCTAAAGTTTTTAAAAATTACCAGCACCGGAAAACAGAGACTATCGGAAGCGGGAGGATCTCCATATGGGATCAGGACACAATCACAGTGGAATAACCTGCCCGTTTCAGCCGCCGTTCCATGTCGGCTGCTTCCTCCAATGTGTCATATCCGCCCACCTGAACTCTTAAATAGCCGTCAGAATCCTCAATATACGCCGGAAAATCCTGCTCCAAAAGTTCCCCTCTAAGTCTCTCTGCATAAGTACGGTTGCGGAAAGCCCCTACCTGCACGCGATAATCGTGGACTACTGCATTTTCAAATTCATTATTTTCATATTGACTGTCTGTATTTCCCCCTGTCATGCCGCTGTTCCCACTGCCATTTACGCTTCCGGACGTATCTGCACTTCCTTCAATAAGTCCGTTCCGCTGCAGGGTATCGAGGATTCCCTCGGCAATGGCAAGTGCAATGTCATCAAAATTCTGATCAAACAACATGTTATCGGTGTCAGAATTGATAAATCCGGCCTCCACAAGAACAGCCGGCATTTTTGTCCTCTTCAGCACGACCAGATTCGGTCTTGCCTTGACGCCAAGATCCACAAACCCTATAGTTGCCAGCTCCTCATTGATCGCCTCCGCGATCTGGTACTTCAGTCCCGACAGATCGTACACCAGCGATTCCACACCGGACACCTCGTTGTCTCTTGGAAAAGAATTGCGGTGAATGGAAATAAAGAGATCCACTCCTGCCTGATTTGCTTCCATCGCTTTTTCATATGGTGTCTCATAGACATCTGTCGTACGTGTATATTCTACATCAATACCTCTGTTCTGCAAAATTTCCCCTACAGCAAGCGCCAGGCGCAAGGTATCGTCCTTTTCCTGACGCCCGTTGTACACTGCTCCCGGATCCCGTCCTCCGTGTCCTGCATCCAGCATGATTGAATATGCCATAAAAATCCTCCTATTTGCACAGTCTTTCTACTCCAGCATATGCAGACAGGAGGCTTTTTGTTACATGGAAATGTTTATCGTATATCAGGATCTTCTGCCACGATCTGTCCGCAGGCAATCTTCTCTCCTGAATTTCCCGACGGCTGGGTGCAGAAATCATCAGGCATATCATGAATCACAACTGTCTTCCCCACCACTTCCTCCGGAAAAAAGCGGGTGGTATAGACCATCATCCACGCTGTTCCCTTATCGGATAGAAGAGGAGGCAGATCCCCCTCATGTTCCGGATGCATTTTACCCCGGGTCTGATAGTGGCCGTCTGTATCGGCAAATTCATCCGAAGTGGTTCCGGTACAGGCGCTTCCTTCATGAATATGAAATCCGTAAAAGCCGAGGCCTTGCCCTGTATTGTGCGGAGTAAGGCCGGAAATATTAGCACCGGCGCCAAAAGGATGTTCTTCTATGACATTTCCTCTAATTCTTCTAAGATCTTCTCTCTTCTTTCATCAAACAGAAGTCCTTTGTTGTATTTAAAATATTTATCACAGTCATTTTCTTTCAGATACTGGATGCTGTAGTAATTGGTATTCAGCTCGGTCACAAAGCAGACCATTTCCTGACTGTCCCCGAAGGCATCCTCCATAAAGTCAAAGGCGTGATCCAGCGCTTCTCCGGCCGCATCCACAGCCTGCTGCCGCTTATCAGCCTCCTTCGCAAACTCTGCCCGGACTCTCTCGAATGCCTCGTCTTTCTGCTCATCCTGTTCCAGATGTTCTTCCTTAAGGATCACAACATACCGCTCCAGTGTGTCCGCGACTTTGCGGAGCATATGATCCGCCTCTTTTGTCAGCTGTCCTGCCCGGCGAAGCTTCTCATATTCTTTCTCCGCCTCTTCTTTGATATCAGCCAGATTTCCCTGTACCTTATACTTCTTAAGCCATCCGAACAGCCTGGTTACATACTGGTCTGCAAGGTAACTTGCCTGGAACAATTCGCTAAGCTTCCCGATCAGCATCCCCACGACGCTTAAACGCTCGTCGAAGGAAGCAAATTTCAGCTTGTCCAGGGTATCTTTTCCATAGTGTCCTTCCAGGATTTTCTCCAGTCCGTAATCCTTTTTATATTTGTGAAAAAGCTCCAGATAATTGGCAAAATCCTTGGCGATCTTCCAGTGCTGCAAATACTGATGCACCACTTCCCGGTCCGCTTTTTTGCCGATCGCCTCGTACACCTTTAAAAGCTCTGAGAGATCCTCCCAGCCCCGGGCTGTTACAAATGTCCTGCCGTCCACCGTTGTCTCCATCCGATAAAAGCAGTCTTTCCGGATTTCCAGGTAGGAGAGGATGGCAGGATGGATCCCGGCGCGATAGGCGTATTCTCTCCACACCTCATAGTTTTCTTCCACATCGATCCGGCGGATCCTGTCCAGTGTCACCACGTCAAATTCCCGCACGGATTTATTGTACTCCGGCGGATTTCCGGCTGCCACGATGATCCACCCTTCCGGCACTTTCTGATTGCCGAACGTTTTGCACTGCAGAAACTGCAGCATAGTAGGCGCCAGTGTCTCCGAGACGCAGTTGATCTCATCAATGAAGAGGATTCCCTCTTTTAATCCTGTTTCTTCCATTTTCTCATAGACAGAGGAAATGATCTCGCTCATGGTATATTCCGTGACGGAATATGTTTTCTCTCCGTAAGTTTTCTCTCTGATAAAAGGAAGCCCCACTGCACTTTGCCTTGTATGATGGGTAATGGTGTAGGAGACAAGGGCAATGCCGCAGTGCCTTGCCACCTGCTCCATGATCTGTGTCTTGCCGATCCCCGGAGGTCCCATCAGAAGGATGGGGCGCTGCCGGATAGACGGTATCATATATTCTCCGTAGGAATCTTTCTTAAGATAAGCCGTAACGGAGTCCTGAATTTCTTTTTTGGCTCGCTTTATATTCATGCTGTATCTCCTTTTCTCTCCTCTGATTTTCCGGACATTTTCCGGACATCCTCCTCATTAAGGATCAATTTCATGGCCCATGCAGGCACATTCACATCCTCATAATCCTCTTTCATAAAGACAAAGGCTGTCTCGTAAGGAGGCATTTTCTTCGGATAAACTCCCTGTCCGTCTGTAAAATAGATCAGTCCCCGAAGCTGTGAAAATTCTTTCTGCTCCAGAAGCTTCTCCACATGGGCAAAAGCCGGGCGGAAATCCGTCCCGCCCTCTCCTTTCAGTTCGAGATCGTCCATGTATGCCCTAAGCTCTTCTTCATTCGTAATCTTCCGATCCGACTGCACGGTGTCATCACACTGGATAATGTGGATATTCACTTTCCGGAAAAAGCTGTTCTGCTCACTTAACACCGTATAAGTCTCTTCCAGAAATTTTTGCACAAGTTCTCCTGAACAGGACATGGAGGTATCGATCACGATCACGAAGTCCTCGATTTTCTTCGTCTCTTTCCATTCCTGCGGCTCGATCAGAGGCATGTTGCCGTAAAGCCTAAGTCCATAACTGTAAAAGGAATAATCGAAGGAATCATCATCCACTGCCATTTCCTCTCTTAAAACCACGAATTTCCTCAGGAAATCTCCGTACTTGAACCGCTCTTTATTCTCTACTTTGACATGTTCCAGCAGATTCCCGGATGCCGAGGAAGCTTCCTTGGAAAATGTCTCCATGTCAGTCTCCATCTCTTCCGTCTTATTCTGCCACTGATTCTCAATCTCCTGGCGGCGATCTTCCTCATCATCGTCCGGCCAGTAAATATGACTGTCCGTATAAAATTCTTCCGCCAGCTCTCCAAGCTTTCTTTCGCTCAGATTCCAGTTTTCCAGGGAACCGTATACCTTTTCCGGAGTCAGTACTTTCATCTCTTGCTTCAGCTTCCGGTACGTCTCTCTTCGCAGAAAAGACCGGGATCTTAAGACCGGCCGGTGCTGCATACTGTCGATCATGGATTCCGCCACAATATCACAGGACAGATTCCACAGATCTTCATCCCGCCCGTTTCTCCGGGTTAAATGATGAAACAGGCAGTGGAGTACCATATGAAGATAAAGCCGGTTCACCAATACCGCATCCTTACGATACATTTTGCTCAGATTCTCCGGATGATAACAAATGGAAAATCCGTCTGTCCCTGCCGGATCGGCTGCCGGATCTGCCGCAAAATAGAAACTGCTTAAAGCCACGTCAAGAAACCTCATCTTAAGATAGAGCTCATTTCTTGCAAGAACCAGAATTTCTCTTCCGATTCCCTTCAGTTTCTCCGCATTTGTTCTTTCCTCTGTCATAACTCAAATACCTTTTTCTGTTTTGGGAAATACCGGTGTCTTTCTTCCATCAGCACACTTAATATTTCCGTCTTTTCTTTTTCCGCCGCTTTCTCGATCGCACCCTCCAGCGTATCCCGGCTCCAGAAACCTTCTTTTCCGAAAAACCGCAGCATGTCCGATTCCTCTCTGTCAATATAGATTGACGCTGCCGCCATCAGGTGCTCTTTGACGTATTCTGCATACTCCGCCTTTGCCGCCTGGGAGAGCTTATAAGGGTATCGAAGGCGCAGGGCTGCCATCTCTGACGCCGTTTCCTCTGTCTCTTCAGCCACCGCTCTTGGAAACAGCCTGTCGTACTCGCTGTAATTCAGTTCCCTGTCATAGAAGCACTGCCGGTAGTCTCCTCCGGAACCGTGATAATGGGTCTCTACAATTCTTGCCGGAGTATTTTCCACAGCCTCTTCATAGTGCTCCGGAAAGATCAGCTTTGCTCTTTCTTCCGATCCGTCTTCCCGGCAGTAGCGCATCGTCACTGTAAGGGCGTACCTGATCTCATCGGCAATAAATTTCAGTACGGATTTCTCTCCCTTATAGAGCCGTATCTCAATGTTCCGTATGGCGCTGCCTGTGAAGGCTCCTGCCCCCACATCATTCAAGGCGTCGGAAAAAGAAAGGCTTTTCAAATGAAAGCACCGGTAAAACACATAATTTCCAATCTGCTCCATATAGCGGGGCAATGCAACAGACGTAACATTTGTCCTTGAAAACGCATAGGGAGCCGCCCAGCGGACCGGCTCCCCTTCTATCTGTTCCGGAATGATGACCGATCCGCTGCAGGCAGGACACTTTTCCAGCAGTATCCCGCCTTCTCTCCTTGCGTATTCCAATCCGTCAATGATTCCGCTATTTTCCATCATTTCTGTTTTCTTCCTCTTTACCGCCGGCTCTCTTTGCCGCGATCATCTTCTGCATTTCTTCATGCTCCCTTACAAGCTCGTTATGAAGCTCCAATGTATTCCAATGCACATTGGTTGGGGTCAGGGCCGCTTTCAAAGGGATCTGCAGCCCTTCTTTCTTCAGATAGGCGAGCATCCGGTTCATCTGGGGATCTGTCAGGTGATTCAGCACCAGCATTTCCTCGTCAAACCCTTCTCCTTCATAGATCTCCTCTGTGCGCTCTATGCCCTCCACTCCTGCAAGGGCGCCGATCTTCTGGAGATAGTCCTCCTTCTCCACAGTCTTGATCTTAATTCCCATAAGGACAAAAATAAATTTTACTTTATCTGTTCTCTCTTTATCTTTGAAATTATATAATAATACACTTCCTCTAACTGCCATACGTATCTCCTTTCTGAAATAAAGAAAATCATTTCCTGTCAGACAGGAAAGCGGCAGCAATAAGCCGCCGCTAACAGTATAGCAGATATTTCAGATTTGTACCAGCGCTACATACAGTCTACCAGAAGACCGGAAGCCTCCTCCAGCATCCCAAAGAAATCTTCTTCCCGGGACAGGGCTTTTCCCTTATCCCTGTCAATGCGCTCCGCCAGTTTTCTCACTCCCTCATTCTGCGGATCTTTTTCCAGGATGATCTGACACAGCTTGGACGCCGCCTCTGTAAGACGGATGGATCCATAGATCCTCGGCTCTCCCGGAAGACCCTGCGCACTTGTGATCAGATAGATCAAAAGCTCAAGTTCTTTGCTGTCCATTCTCTTCTCTCCTTTTCGTTTTTTCTGGTTTTTATTCCTTTTCAAATGTATTAAAAAATGCGATGTCTTCTGCTTTCGGCCTTGCCGGACATCTTGGCTCACCCTTCGGGTAACCGATGGAGATCAGCGCCTCGATCCGGTATTCCTCCGGGATATTAAGGATCTTCCTTATGGCCGTATCGTTATAAGATTTAATGGCGCATGTGCCAAGACCATACTCCAGGGCGGCCAGCATCAGATTTTCCGCTGCCATGGAGGCATCCATCATGCAGCCGTAGATTTTAGAATTTTCTCCGCCTTTTTTCAGCGCCTTTTCCATATCGGAACAGATTACCAGAATAACCGGCGGCTTCCCCGAAAGTCCCGGACTGAAAAAATCCACCTTTTCCCTGAGCGCATCTTCTGTGACAAAAAGGAATTTCCATGCCTGCAGATTACTGGCAGAAGGAGCTCTCTGGGCTGCGTCCGCCAGTTTGATGAGCACCTCTTTTGGCACTTTCTTTTCCTGAAAAGAACGGATGCTGTGTCTTTGCTCAATTGCTTTTAATATCTCCATGTTCTTCACCTCATCTGCCGCCGAAAGTATTTACTTTTTTCAGCGGATTCGTTAAAATATTTTCTGTTGCATATGATATGACACCAAAGCGTTCTGCTTCCATGTCAGGAATCGTACGCTTCACATACAAAGGAGGACTTCTATGTTTGGACTTGGAACGATCATCAACACCCTGGCTGTCATCGCCGGAGGACTTCTGGGCCTTTTTTTCAAAAAGGGCCTGCGGGAAAATGTACAGGATATTCTCATGAAAGGAAGCGGCATTGCCATTTTGTTTATCGGTATTTCCGGCACGCTCTCCTACATGCTGACAATCGAAAACGGTAACATAGGAACCCGTGGGACCATGCTTCTTATTTTTTCCATGACACTTGGTTCTCTGGCAGGAGAACTGCTTGATATCGAAGGGAGGATCGAGCATTTCGGGCTGTGGCTCCGGAATTTCTTCCATTCACACGGCGACTCCTCCTTTGTGGATGGTTTCGTAAACACATCCCTTATCATCTGCATCGGCGCCATGGCAATCGTGGGCTCCATCGAGGACGGCATTCACCATGACATTTCCATGCTCACGGCAAAAGCGATCCTGGACTTTGTCATCGTCCTTGTCAACGCCTCCATCTACGGCAAGGGCACGATCTGTTCCGCTATCCCAATCTTTGTCTACCAGGGAAGTATTACTGCCATTGCAGCCGTGGCCGGATCTTTTGCAAGCGATGCTCTCATCGCCCAGCTTTCTTTTGTAGGATCCGCCCTCATTTTCTGTATCGGTGTCAACACGACCTTCGGCAAGATCCTGAAGGTGGGCAATATGCTCCCCGCTCTCTTCTTCCCGGTCATCACACTGTTTCTGGGACACTTTTTCCCGGCGGCGGCTTCCTTTTTTTCCTAAAGGTTCGCCGCCCTTTTTCGTTCTCTTTTATCTGCGGATGCTCTCATAGTAAGCGAACAGACCTTCTGCCAGCACCGGATCGATCACCGGAAGACCGGTTGCCTCTTCCAGTTCTTTTGCCACGCCAATGGTGGCAAGACCTGTACATGCAAGGGCGATCACTTCCGCCCCTTTCTCTTTCAGATTCTTTCCGGAAGCGATCACCTGCTTTCTTCCTTCCGGAGTCATCAGATCCAGAGTACTGTCCACACCTTCCGGTTTTTCCAGGATCATTTTCCCTTCAAGCAGTCTTGCATAAGCGTCCGGAGCATAATCCGTGATCCCAAGGACTCCGATTTTCGAGCCATACCGAAGGGCCAGGGCCACTGTTGTCTCTCCGCCGCCGGTTACGGGCATCCCCGGAAGCGCCTCCCTTATCTGACGTACGCCCGGATCATCTGCACAGCTTACAATGATCATATCCACATTCTGAAAGGATTTCGCCGTTTCCACGATCTTCGGAACCGCGATCTCGCAAAGCCGGGGGCTGTGGATCCCCTCTGGCTGGTCGGGAATACATTTTGTCTCCACATCAAGAGTGGGAAACTTCTCCATGATCTGTCTTTGATGGGAATATAATACTTCCGGATCCTCACAGGTCAGAACCCGGATCAGTCCTACTTTAAACTTCTTTTCATGCTGACTCATTTTGCTTCCTCCTTTTACTTTTATAAAAAACCCCGCAGCTTTTCCATTGCTGCAGGGTTCGCCTTTTTCTATACCTGGAACACTCCCTCTTTGATAACAAGTGCATCATCAAGATAGAGCGTCGGCTTCAGTATAATGCCGTCCATGTGGCATTCTGCCTTGTTTACCCCGCCGAAGGATGTATTGGTTCCAAACGCAATGTGTACGGTTCCGTACACTTTTTCATCTTCCAGAATAATGCCGTTCAGAATCGCTGCTTCGTTTGTTCCGATACCCAGTTCACACAGAGTACCGTTCACTTCGTTTTTCAGCAGGATGTCCAGATTTTCACTTTTTTCTCCTGTCACCTGGCGAAGCTTGCCGCCGCTGATCTTCATGTGAAGCGGGCTTTCCAGCTTTCCGATTCCCACCATGGAACCGTCTATGATCATCTCGCCGTCGGATCCGTCCTCCAGAGGTGCAATGTACGCTTCTCCGGAAGGAAGATTGCCGCATTTCCCGGCTTCCTTATATACTCCCGGACTTGGCACGCCGTCTCTTCCTTTCAGACTGATGTTCAATACCATTCCGTCTTTTTCAATTCTTGCATTGTCTGCCTTTGTCAGCATATCGGTGATCTTTGCCGTCAGTTTCTCCACTTCGCCGTAATCGGCCGTCATAGCACCTTTGCTGAACATTTCTTTTGTGATTCCCGGCATGGTCGCAACTCTGGTTCCTGCTGCCGCAGCCTCGATCCTTGCACTTGTGTGAGTCAGAGATTTGGCAGTAGGCGCAATGACGACATCCGCCGCTTTCATGGCTTCTGCCACTGCTTTAGGCGGCTCCTGTCCGCTTACTTCTCTCTCCTTCATCACAAGCAGCATTCCTTCACAGCCAAGATGGCAGGATGCTTCATAGAGAGCCTCGCCGATCTCTTTTCTTGTGTCGTCAGTGATCACAAGTACGGATTCTTCTTTTTTTACTCCCAGACAGGAAACAAGTACCTGCTCTGCAATTTTTACTAAGTCTTTCATGGTATGTCTATCCTCTCTTTTTCAAATCTGTCAGCTCTGATACAACGCGTGCCAGAAGCGTTCTCGGAAGGACGACCATTTTCCCGGTCTTCTCCTCAAACATACGCTTCATTTCCTGTGTATAACCGATGCAGTCCAGGACGATCAGATCAGCGTCCATATCTTTCACCTGCTCCGCAGCTTTCTCCAGATCTTCCCACTCTCCGTAAGGTGATGCTGCGATGGATGTCACCTTATCCACATACTGACTCCATTTTCCTTCTGTCTGCGCAAGCTGCAGGGGTGACGGAGTCATGCAGATAATGTTGGATTTCTTTGTCATCAGAGGAACAATCCGATCCAGAATATCGCAGGGATAGAGCAGAGGAATGTTTTTGGACGTCAGTGTTTCCGGAAACTTTCCTGTGCAGAAGAACATGATCAGCCTGCAGCCGTCCTCCTCCATCCTGTCAATAGCCTCCTGGAGCCTCGGCAGGATATAGCGCTCTGCAAAGGTCACAGAAGTACCGTCCGTCAGACGGGAGACCAGCACATAGTCTCCCTCCTCCGGTTTAAACTTTGCAATCTCTTCCTTTGTCAGTCCGTCCAGGCCTCCTGCCTGCACCAGTTCAGCCTGCCCTTCAAAAATATCCATAATGTCTGCTGTCACATCGACTCTCGGCGCCTGCCCGATGGTGATCGCACCAATTTTCATCTGTATTCACCTCTTATTCCTGTCCCAGTGTCTGTAAATGATCCATCTTTCCATACAGTTTTACAAGACGTGCATATTCTGCTTCATCATAGAATTTGCACTGTCCTCTTCCGAAGGCTTTTGCAACTTCCAGCATAAAGCGCGCTGCTTCTTCTACGTCCGCTGCATGGGTTGCTCCTGTCGCGCATCCCGGCACCATAACTTCTGCTGTGATGGCGATTCCTACAACCGGAGCTTTTGTTGCAGTACACGGCTGCAGAACGCTGTTGATATGATGTACGTCATTTCCGTAAGGAGTAATATCCTGTGTTGCCAGAGGAAATACATAAGGAAGTTTTCCTGTTGTGATCTGCATCAGATCCAGCAGGTCTTCTGATGTTCTTAAAATATATCCTTCTTTTACAGTAGGAGAAATGGCGAATCCTCTTGTGTTGATCACGCGATTTCCCTTTGTTGTATCAACAGAGAGAATCGCATCCAGGTCGTCTGACACTTCTTCTTGGTTCACCTGTGACATCTCTACCGGAGATCCCATAAACGGAACCGGGTCATGAGGCTGTGTCGGCGCATCCGGACAGATATGTGTGGAGATCAGAACATCCCCCTCCAGCATATCTCCTTTGTTCTGCATATCCAGGATTTTAGCCGCAAGAGCAACTGCTGCAAGTGCTCCGTCACCGTCGGATACGAATCCGATCCTTTCCGGGCGCGCTCCAAGACCTCCCAGTCTTCCAAGGAGTCCGATGGTCGGAGCGTTTCCTCCGTTTGTCTTTCCTTTGGATCCGGGGATCCGCACTTTCAGCATATCTGTGGAACCTTTTGACCCTTTCAGTTCATATACTTCGATGTCTGCATCCGGTTTGATCGTTCTTAAATATTCTTCTACTTTCTTCCCTGTCACATTTCCATCATCCAGGATATCGTACGCTTCAATAATCTGTTTCATTAACATGGCTTTTATCTCCTTTTTCTGCTTTTCTATTTTGTTTTTCGTCCATGCTTTCCATGGAGCGCTGTACATTTCGCATTTTTGCCGCTTACAGGTAGCTTACCATCTCTTTTCCGACCACTTCTTCTGTCTGTTTCAACAGTTCCGGATCAAACATGGTGGCAGACAGCTTCAGATTTTTCTTATCTGCCCCGATCACATAGACCTCCAGTCCTTCTTCCATCATAGCTGTGGTAACAGGCTCTCCGGTCTTTGCATTGATGGTCATAATAAGATCAGGGAAAGTCGCAAGCCGTTTTCCGTCCTTTTCCGCTGTGGCATACTCATTCCAGAATGTCAGCTGGCAGCCGTCTACTTCCGCATATCCCACATCAAATCCTCCTGTTGTTTCAATAGAGAAGTTTTTCACTTCTCCTTTTGCCAGGATAGAACCGCCGAGAAATTCACACACATTTTTTACCGCTTCCTCCACAGAAGTTTCCAGCCCTTTACGGAAAGCTTTTCCTGTCTCTATAGCAAAGCTGACACCGCCGATAGCGCAGTTTTCTTTTGCATAGGCAGCTGTCACCGGATTTCTGGCAACCGCCACCAGTCCTCCTGCCTCAATAGACGCCATGCGCACAAGTTTTGAGGTATGCTCGATGCTTCCTTCAAAGAAACACTCCACATGATCTCCTGTCTCCGGATTGCCTCCTACACATGCCTGAACCGTCTTGTAGTCCTTCTGCTTATGAAGGTTCATACTCCCCATAACTCCGGTAGGATGGGCACGCCCATTGCACGGTGCATCCACAAGGGGAAGACCGGAAATGGCAGCCTGAAGCCATCCGTTCACAGACGCCTCTCCTCCCTGCTCATTTGTGATAATACCGCCCAGCTTCAGATCTGTATTCTTTTTGATCATCTCGATCGTATAAGCAAGATCCCTGGCTGTCATAAACTGGTCTTTGGCATTTGGAGCTCCCACAAGGGAAGCGGTCAGAAGAACCGCGTCGTCATCAATCTCTTCAATCGGAATAAGACGAAGATCTGTATACTCTACCGCGATCTTTGCATATTTTCTTCCTTTTACCGGATCTCCTCCGCCTCCTCCGCCAAGGATCGTGCCTCCTGCGAGGACATCATCCAGTACTTCTTCTGTCAGTTTAAGTCCTTCCTTTTTCTCCACTTGAAAATCCCCTTCTTTCCTTAAAATGATCTGCTTTATACTGCAAATGCCGGCATAAAGGAAAATCCCTTACGCCGACACTTGAACAGAGCCGCTATTCTTTCTTGCTTCCAAGGGCAAGCGTCGCCGTAAAGAAGCTGTACAGAGCCGCACCTGCCAGTGCGCCGGCACCCAGAATGTTGAGTGTGTGCTCGTTTTCTTTGTTTCTCTTTACCAGGATCGCACGGATGATCAAGGCCACGATGATCGTAAGACCGTTGATGGTGCTTCCTACCAGAAGACCGGTTGCAAAAAGGATTCCCACCTGTCTGGAACCTCCAAGAAGCTGAATGATCGCCCCCGGAACAGCCCAGATCAGAAGCCATTTTGCAACTTCTCCGCCTGCGCCCGCTTCAATCGTAGCTGCAAAGGTCGCATCTACCGGTGCGTACAACCCCTGCGAGAAGTAAGTCCGCGCAAGAAGAGCCACCATAACAAATGCAACTATAAATCCTACAATTTCTGAAATAAACTGCTGTTTTCTTCCTACTTTTTCCAGCTCCGGATCTTTTCCGTATCCTCTGAGGATATATCCGCATTTCAGGTCGTATGCCATATCAGAGAAAGCCGGGCCTGTCGCTGCCGTATAGGCAACCAGCACAGCCAGAGGCATACTCGGGAATCCGATCAGCATACCTACCAAAAGGAAAATAAGCGCCGTTGCAAATCCTGGGAACCATCCGGAATACATAGCGGAAATTCCTACGATCAGCTCGGAAGCAATTGCCGCAAATGCTGCATAAATGATCCAGATCACCAGCTTAAACGGTGTCATCTCTGACCAGATACCGGTAATAACCGCCAGAGCAATCGCTACGACGAAATATGCCACATATCCCCATCCAAGAGCGCTCTTCATATTTCCCATGCTGCGGCTGAATTTCCCCGCTGCACTTGCATCATCGCCTTTTTTGGCGAACAGCATTTTACAGACCTGAAGAAGCGCGACGAGTCCTGCTCCGATCATGATTCCGTGAGGCATATACTGGAACATAGTCTGTGACATAAGATCTGCTCCCTCGCCGAAAATATCTGTAACGACCGGAAAACTTTTTCCGAAAATATCAATAATAAAGCCGTTGGTATTAAGGACACCGATGACGATACTTCCGACACCAAGCGCTGCCATTGCCGCAAAGTCTCCGAACCAGGACACACCAAGAAGGTCTGTCGGGACACCGATGACTTTACCGCCGATACCGATCACCATACCTACCAGAAGCAGCATTGCCTTCCGGCCTTTTTCCACAACCGCAAGAATAGACTGCGCAGATGCAACTCCCGGAGGCCATGCTCCCTCTGCCGGGAACATTTCCGAATCAAATGTTTTATAAAGGATTGTTGCGTCAATGATCGTTGCGATAAACACGCCGATCAGCATTGGAAACATCAGATCTTCTCTTCCCATAATAACCGGAATACCGATGGGAAGCAGCAAACTGTTGGCCGCTGAAAATGTTGCTCCTGATATAGAAGTCTGAATCATGTTCTGACTGTGGATACTCCTGTATTTCTGCAAAAATGCCAGAGGTATCCTGGAAAGTATAATCGCAAACAGCGCTCCGACAATTGACGTATTAGGAGCCACGCCGGTACGTACGATCAATTCCAGCCCGATAATTGCTCCAAGCACACTCATAATAATATTCAGTATGAGAACATGCGGAGCCAGTGCTTTAGGATGTTCAGCCGCTGTAATATGCAGCTGCTCAAACGATTTCTTCTCTTGTTCGTCCATATTTTCTCCTCCTTTTCTCTCACTCGCCACTTTGCCTTTTTCAAGTCAAAACAGCGTCCAGGTACAAAGAAAGCCAATGTGACGATCACCCACATTGGCTTAACACCTCTTTATTTTAGCACTTTATCAAATTGAAGTCTTTATTCTCCGAATCCAATTTTTAGTCAGAATCTTTGTGCCCGGCGCACAGCTTTTGTCAATTTTTTATCCTTTCCTTCCCGTTTTCTGTCAGATATCTTCTTACTAAACAAACAAATGCCAGTTCCTGCAAAGTTGTAAAATCTCCTATATTACACTTTAGTATTTCTTCAATCTTTTTTACTCTGTACATCATAGTATTTCTATGAAGATACAACTTTTCCGCCGTCTGCTTTTTCGATCCTCCGTTTTGCAGCATCACTTCCAATGTCTCCACAAGACCGGTCCCATGTTTCCTGTCATACTCTTCCAGACTGTACAACCGTTCTTCTACATAAGATCTCACTTGCGGAAGCCTGGAAATTTCCAGCAGCAGTTCTTCGTATTTCATTTCTTCCCACCAGAAAATCTTCTGGTCTTCAAAATCTTTTCCGGCAATCTGCGAAAGTTCCGATATCTGATGAGCGGCTTTGGGCATATCAAAATACCCGTCTATTCTATCGGAAACAAGTATATGAAAATCCATTTTACATAATTTCTTCAAACTTTGCTCAAACTCTTCCAGCTTTTCTTTAAAGGCTAAAATCCGCCCCGGCTCACAGAACAGGACCTCTATCTTTTCCGGAAGAGAAATCACTGTGTACCCGAGATTTTGTTTCATAAAAAATGTTTCCGCCAGCTGTTCCGCTTTTTCCTTTTTCTGACCGGACCACTGCTCTTCCGGATATTTCGTGCAGATCTCCATCATCCTTACCGGCATCATAGGCCAGTACAGAGAATTGGCCCTGATCTGCGCCTCTTCTTCCCGGTCAAACCTCTCCTGCACCAGGTCGAAATAAAATTTCCGATCCAGTTCCTTTTTCTCAATCTGTCCGATCTGATAGCGCGTCCGCATTTCTACCCCGTTTTTAGCCTCCACAATGGCAACCATTACCGGATACACAGCCTCAATAAATCCCAGGGCATTGTTGAGAAAAAAGAGCGGAAACTGAAGCTGATCTGCTAGCTTCAGGGCCTCTTCCGGGAAATGGTCAAAAAATCGTGTCTTGATGGCCAGAGCAGCGGCCCCCGCTTCATTTAAATCCCGGATCAGATTAAGAACCGCCCCTTTGTCGTTACGGATGGCATATCCGGTAGTGATAAGCAGCATATCCGCCCTAAGCCATGGTTTGATATCCGGCTGTTCCATCATGTCATATACCACTACAGTACGGTCCAGCCCTTTTTCGCCCGCTACCAGCTCTGCTTGTCCGTTGTCCCACAATTTTTTTATATCTTTTACTGTCAGCCTCATGCTATCGCTTCCCTTTTGTTTTGATTTTTTAACGATAACATTTCAGAACATATTTTTCAATACCTGCAAAAATGAAGATTCTGTGAAAAAGATAACAGGACACGTAGTAAAATGCAACTTTACTACGTGTCCTGTTATCTTTTTCACATATACTTCTTTACAATCGACTGCATCGTATGCCACTTCTGTTCCATATCTTCCACTAACTTAAACTGCGTACGGCAGCGATCCAGATTATGACCTTCTCTGTGGATCTTGAAATAAGTATCTCCCTGCAGATAATCAGTAAGGAACCTCATTCCGCACTCATATGTCATGGTCTTCGCCCCCATAGGAAGCTCCAGGATTTCCCGCTCTGTCAGCTTACCGCCGCATCCTTCGATATATCCTCTTGCGTAGATATCAAATAATTCCATGCTGCAGGATACAAGACTTAAATCTCTCTCATCTTCCGCTGCTGTGCTTGCTCCGAAACGGATGGAATCTCCGAAATCATTCATAGCAAGTCCCGGCATTACCGTGTCAAGATCGATCACGCAGATTCCTTTTCCGGTCTTGTCATCGATCATAATGTTATTCAGTTTCGTATCATTGTGGGTAACGCGCAAAGGAAGCTCGCCTTTTTCCAGAAGTTCACTGAAATAATTGGCAATACCTTTTTCCCTGCTCCGCACAAATGCAATCTCTTTTTGCACAGATGCAGCCCGCCCCATTACGTCTTCTTCTACTGCTTTCTCAAAAACAGCAAATCTGGCTTTTGTATCATGAAATCCTTTGATCGTTTCATGGAGTGTCTCAGCCGGAAAATCTGCCAGAAGACGCTGGAAATTTCCGAAAGCCACTGCGCTTTCATAGAAATCGGCCGGCTTTTCCACCTTATCATAGCTGGTGGCTCCGGTAATAAATTTATAGGATCTCCAACAATTCCCTTCAGAATCTTTATAATAAGAGCTGCCATCTTTTGTCGGTATTACATTCAGAGTCTCCCTCTCCGGATCTCCCCCGTTTTCTGTAATCCTTTCTTTCAGGTATGATGTCACATTTACAATATTCTCCATCAGCTCTTCCGGTTTTTCAAACACTTCTCCATTCATTCTCTGCAGAATAACTTTGATCCTTCCCATTACCCCTATTTCATAGGAAAGCAGATAAGTGTCGTTAATATGTCCGCTTCCATATGGACGGCACTCTGTCATTTTCCCTTCAAATGCAAAATTTTCAATTGCTTCATTTAATCTTTCCAAGGTTACTTCCTTCATTTTTTTCCCTCCTGAAAATCCCTGCTCTATGCAGTGATCTTCTCTTAATATGAAACAATTGTAATATAAGAAAAAAGGAAAATCTTTGTCCTATTTTTCCCTTATTTTGTATTATCGGATATCTATTCTGTAGGCTTCTGATAAAACTTCCCTGCAATCTGCTCAGTTTTCATCAGATTAACAAAGGCCTCGGGATCCGCTTCGTTTATCGCTTTCAGCACGCGCTTACTTTCAGCACTGGATACGACCGAATACACGATCTTACGCTCTCTTTTCTCATAAGAGCCCTCTCCTTCAATAATAGTCGCCCCGTGATTTGTTGTCCTGGCGATTGCCTCATAAACCTCTTTCGCCTTATTTGTCACTACAAAAAGTGTCTCCTGCTGATATTTTTTATAAAGCATGTGGAGTACCTGTGTAGACGTATACTGGAAAATGATGGAGTACAATGCCTTGTCCCATCCGAATAAAATACCTGCTGCGGCAAGGATCACCACATTAAGTCCCAGCACCATATTCCAGGAATCAATCCCTTTCCGCTCTGACAGAAATATGGCGATAAAGTCTGTTCCTCCTGTTGTTGCATTCATCATCAGACACATACTGATCACCAGGCCGTTGATCAGCCCGCCAAAAATACTGATCAGCAGCGTGTCATAAGTAATCACATATCCCGGCAGGATATCCGTCAGTACACTGGTAAGCACGATCATCAGACAGGAATACAGCGTAAATTTTTTCCCGATAAATCGAAATCCTATATAGACCGGCACTGCATTCAGGGCTACATTGACAATGGTATATGGTATTGTCACATGAAAAAACAATTCCCCCATCCGCTGCAGAAGCAGGGTAAGCCCTGTTGCTCCGCCCGGATATAATCCGCCTGTCCGCACGAAAGATTTGATATTCAAGGCCATGATCACTGCTGCCAGACAGACGATGATGATTCTCTTTATGTCTTTTTTAGGTTCAAATTTCATAAATTCTTTTTCCTTTAATAAATACTTTCTGTACTTTTATCTTATCAATTTCCTCTTCCGGAATTTCAAAGATATTTCGATCCAGGACAACAAAATCTGCCCTGTATCCTCTTTTCAGCTGCCCCATCTCCGGAAAGCCAGCCGCTTTCGCCGACTCTCTCGTATATAGTTTCACCGCTGTCTGAATATCAACAGCCTGGTCCCTGCCGCAGTCTGTTCCGTCCCATGCTCTGCGTGTTACGGCTGCTTTTATACAGGGGAAAGGGTCAGATGGAACTGCCCACGATGTGGCCGGTGCATCGGTTGAAAAACACAGCTGCACCTTTCTATCCAGCATCCGTTTTACCGGATAGCATTCTTTCATCCACTCTTTTCCCAGATTTTTCAGGTAGCTCTCGATCTCCGCATACATGAAAATCGGCTGTGTTACAAATGCAATTCCTTTTTCTGCCGCTTTTTGAATGCTTTCTTCAGAAGGATCTGTAATGTGCTCCACTCTTGCATATGGTAGATTTTCCTTGCCTTCCATCCAGTCATCCTCCAGGCAAAGCCTGTCTACCGCCCGTTTGATCGCCTTCCCGCCCATAGCGTGTACAGACAGCTGGCAGTGCTTTCTTTTGCAGAAGGAAACTGCCGACTCTACCAGCTCGTCTGAACAGACCGGCAATCCGTACTCTTCTGTCCGACCCAGATAAGGACGGCTCATCCAGGCAGTCCGTCCGGACACGCTTCCATCTCCGATCAGCTTAAGACCCGCTGCAAATATCTGCTGATCCCGGTCCCTCTTTTCTCCTGAAAGGTCGAAGTCTTTGTCTTCGGCAAAAAAATCCCACATATAGTAAATCCCGGTTTTCAGTTCCCAGCCCCGTTTTGCCGCTTCCTCATAAAGGGGATAATTGTCCCCTTTATCCAGGTTGCCCATGTCTGTCACTCCCACAATTCCCTGCGAAAGAAGAAGCTGTCCCAGAGCTATCAGATTCTCTACCTTCTCTTCCCTGGTTGGAACCGGCATAAATGGCGTAACCAAATTTCTCGCATTCTCTTTCAGGACGCCTGTCGGTTCGCCGTCTGCATCACGCTCAATTTCTCCTCCCTCCGGATCCGGTGTATTCCTGTCAATTCCGGCAATCTCCAGAGCTTTGCTGTTGACGCACCGGATATGACCGCAGGTGCGGATGATACAGACAGGCATATCGCTGCAGCCTTCATCCAGATCATACCGGGTAAGCGCTCTTTGCTCCGCAAATTTCCCTTCGTCATATCCCCATCCTTCGATCCATTTCCCATCCTGCTTGTCTGCAAACTTTTCTTTCCTCACCCTCCGGATTTCTTCAATGAGTTCTGCAATAGAATTTACTCTTGGAGGGAGAGCCGATATCTGCTGCGAGAAATCTGCCAGCATCACAGGATGCATATGTGCATCGATCAGTCCCGGTATGACGCACGCTCCATTGAGATCCACTCTTTCATAACTGCAGGAAGGCATCTCCGCCCGCCTGCCGATCCACGCTATTTTCCCTTCTTCCACGATCATGGAATCCGCATAAAGATTTTCGTCATCAGATGTAAAAATTCTGGCATTTTCAAAAATTTTATTTTCCATTTTATCCTCCCCTGTTCTTTTTTCTGTGATTCTTATCTTCTGCTGCTCTTGTCTTTATCTGCAAAATTTCCCCACAGCGCTCCCACTGCAAATCCGATTATTGTAGGAATCAGCCATGCGAAACCTTCCTTTGCCAGAGGAATTTTATAAACCCTCTCCATCACTCCGGAAATATCCGCTTTTAGAAGTCCTGAGGCGTGAGCAACATTTAAAGCGTCAAAAACAGACATCAGCGCCGCCATAAAGACAGAGCCCTTCCACGCCCCGTCATTGGGAACATACTTTTTCAGTAAGCCGAGAAATGTCATAACTACTGACATCGGAAACAGCACAGTAAACAAAGGTCCGGAAATAGCAAGCACATTGCTGACTCCTGTAGATGATACGAAGAAAATGGCTGCTGTAATGAGAAGTGCCGCCAGCTTATAGGACAGCTTCCCTTTCGTCCATCCTTCCACCCACTCTCCTGTTGTGGCGATCATTCCCACCGCGGTTGTCAGACATGCAAAAATAACAGCCAGCGACAGTACCACACTGCCTCCATAACCGGCCATCCGCCTTACCAGGTCAGTTAAAAGAAAGGTAGTATCCACATCCGCCGGGTAAATTTTTGTTCCCTGCGCGCCCAGATACGCAAGCCCGCCATACACAACAAAAAGAAGCGCAAAACCGACAGCTATGATACCAAACATGGCCTTTTTATATTCCTTTCTTTCCGTATAACCTTTATTCCGGAACGCTTCAATAAATATCCCGGCACAGATGATTCCCGTTCCTACATCTCCGGTATTATACCCGGTCAGAAATGCATTGACAAATGCCTCTGTTCCGCTTGTGATCTCCCCTTCCCCCAGCCTGTCAATGGGGTGAACAATTGCCAGAATGATCACTGCAACCAGGCTGACCAGAAGAAGCGGCGTAAGGTAATTCCCTATCTTATCTATTACACTTGACTTATTCATGGCGAAATAGTAGGACACAGCAAAAAATAACAGCAGAAAACCAATTCTCACGTAAGACGGCATGCTGCCAAAGATTCCTTCCAATCCCGATTCATAGGCAACGCCCCCGCATCTTGGGATCGTTCCGAATATTACTGCCAAAAGACCGATCCCCATATAGAAATAGTGCCACCATGGCGTAACATGGCGCATCATATCCTTCAGGTCATATCCTGTATTCCCCACAGCTGCCACCGCCATCATAGGAAACAGGATACCGGTAAGGGCAAGGCCTGCCATGGCCGCCGGTACATACTGTCCCGACAAAAGACCTACCTGAGGCGGAAATATAAGATTTCCCGATCCGAAAAAGACGGCAAACAGTGCAAAACCCGTAATTAAAATGTCCTTTCTCATATTCTTTTTCATTTTATCTTTCCTTTCGCTTCGCTACATGACGGCCGCTTGCCCGGCTTATCTGTTCGATACCGCAGGCAGCTCACGGCAAAGCCGTTCGCTGTCCGTTGCCAGGCAAATGTCCGTTCATGCAAGCATGACGGCCGCCTGCCTGGCTTATCGCGCAAAATGAAGGGTACCTGTTCTGCATTCCATAGAACCAGGACACCCTTCACATTTTCCCGCATCATTTTAACATATTATTCTCTGTGGCTTTATTTTTTCACATATTCAGCCGTCCGTCAATATACTTCTCCAATTCTTCTGAAATCTTCCGCATTGTAGCCTTTGTCTCCGGGTTTGAATATGGAATCCTCCCTGCTATTTTTCCCACATAATTATTTTCTTTTACAATTTCCAGGCTTTCTTTAAAATTAAGATCATAAAAGTACGCCAGATAAGATACCCAGAAATCCATATCCGTTATCCGGTCCGAGGACAATATACTCTTCCCTTTTAAAATATCATCACGAACCTTTTCTGTAATCTTCTGTTCTCCAATTTCCTGTGCTGAAGCATTCATAAACGTTTCCAGCGGATCCTCTAATTTTACACGACAGTTATCCAGTTTATCTGCATCACGGATCAATCTGGCATGAAGCAAAGTCCTCTGATCTTCTATGCCGGACAAAATATAGTCACTGTGTTTCCGGATAGCCTCTTCTATAATAGAATCCCAGGTATCCTCCTCCAGAAAGCGCCGGATAAGCCCTCCTTTAAAAAGAATATCCGCTCCATATGCCGCATGATCCATTGTTTCCGGCAAAAAGCTGTCATACCGCTTCAACTGTTCAAATCTTCCGATATCATGAAGAAGAGCGATCATCTTCGCAAGTTCCCTGTCCTCTGCCGAAAGTCCCATCCTTTCTGCAATCTGGCCGCTTCTTGCCACAACACCATATGTATGAGTAATCTTCAGCTTTACTTTGCCGTCTGTCCGGTCATAATCATTCAGATACTGCTCAAATTCCATCCTTGCCTGATTATAGTCCATGCTGCCTTCTCCTCTTCCGCCCCGCTTCAAACGATTTCTTAAGTCCGCTGACAGCGGTATTTTATCTTCCACCTATTATAGACGATATGTTCCGGCAGAACAAGCATTTCTGCGGAAGACAGATATTACATTCTGCAGTCTTTCATGCATATACAGCATGATACACAAAATGGCCAGCAAATAAAAAGGGAAAAGGGAAATACTGATATGATTTGCCATCAGCCCGAATACCGGCGGCATAAGGCAGGTTCCCACATAAGCAAACGCCATCTGGACACCGATCATGGCCTGGGATTTATCCGCCCCAAAGTACCCCGGGGTAGAATGAATAATAGACGGATAAATGGGCGCACAGCCAAGGCCGATAAAAATCAGTCCCAAAAGCGCGCTTCCATTTCCAAACGGAAGCAAAAGCAGGATAATTCCAAACAGAATAATCCCCTGCCCCAGCCGTATCATCTGTCTGTCATTCAATTTCAGCGTCAGGAACCCGGACAGCCCTCGTCCCACTGTAATTCCGATAAAAAACAGACTGGCAAAATTCGCGGCAGTTTCCGAAGGAAGTCCTTTATGCAGTACCAGATAACTGCTGGCCCAAAGGCCGGTTGTCTGCTCCAGAGCACAATAACAGAAAAAAGTAATCATAATTTCTTTGGCTCCGGGAATCCGTATGATCTGAGGCAGTGTCAGAACTTCTCCTTGTACCGTCCTCTCTTCCGCCTTGTCTTCTCCTCCGGCAGCGGACTTTGGCCAAAGAGGAAGACTAAAAAACAAAACAGCAGTTAAAATCAGCTGGAGAAACGAAATATAGCGGTACCCCATATTCCATCCCTGTCCGTGAAACAACGCAAATCCCATAATGTAAGGGCCGACAGACGCACCTACTCCCCACATACAATGAAGCCAGCTCATATGACGGCTGGCATAATGAAGCGCCACATAGTTATTCAACGAAGCATCCACACAGCCCGCCCCCAAACCATAAGGAACAGCCCAAAGACACAGCTCCGCAAAAGAATGACTGATAGAAAATCCAAACAATGCCGCTGCAGTCAGTAATACACTGAAAGCCGTTACTTTCCCTGTTCCCATCTTCCTGGTAAGGCGGTCACACTGCAGACTGGATACGATCGTCCCTGCTGCAATGATCATGGAAACAATTCCTGCATAAGAAACCGGAACCGAAAATTCCGGATACATACTGGGCCACGCGGAACCCAAAAGGGAATCCGGCAGCCCCAGACTGATAAATGCCAGATAAATAATCGCTAACAATAATTGAAACATTGTTTTCCTCCTGTCTGCTCCGGACTGCTTTGGATGTCCCCGCTCCGGCAGCCCGTCATACTTTCCGTCTCATAATATTAGCGACTTTTTCCTGTTGAAACAACCCAATTTTGGACATATAATATAAAAAAACCGACAATTGCAACAATAACGGATTTTGTAATACAAACCTGGAAAAGGAGGAACTTTTATGGCGCTTCACGAATGCGGGCTGAATCTGAACCGGGGATTAAAAGAACTCCAGATGCATGGCACCTTAGATTTCCCCTGTGCCGGTTATGCCGCTTTCTATACCGACAATCCGGAAGATACGATACCATGGCACTGGCATGAGGAAATGGAATTAGTCTATGCAGCAGAAGGAAGTATGGAAGTGCGAATCCCTTCCTCTTCTTTTTGCGTCAGGAAGGGGGACCTTTTTGCTATCAATTCCAACACCCTGCACTTTGCATCTTCCCTCGAAGGCTGTCTGCTTCACTCCCTTGTTTTTTCTCCCTCTCTTGTGACCGGAACAGACAACTCTGTCTTTGCAAAAAAGTATGTGCACCCCCTCCTTTCCTGCCCGTCCTTCTCCGGCTTTTTATTCCCATCGTCAAAGTACCCGGAAATCATCCGGGATTTCTGCGCTGCCTTTGAGGTCATGAAAAAAGAACCGCCTGGATTTGAATTTATTGTGCGGGAAAAGCTATCTTGCATCTGCTTTTTCCTCTCCCAAAAATTCAAAGAAGAGATGGTCATTTCTTCTTCCACTTCAGGTCAAAATGATCTGCGTATCAAAAAAATGCTGGAATATATCCATCAAAATTATTCCAGCGAAATTACTTTACCGGAAATCGCCAGGACTGCTGATATCGGAGAGCGGGAATGTCTGCGCTGTTTTCAAAAAACAATCCAGACCTCCCCTATTCAATATCTGTTGAAATACCGGAGCATGCAGGCTGCAGATCTTCTCCTTCGGGAACCCGAAAGAAGTATTTCTGATATATCTGTTTCCTGCGGTTTTGACAGTCCGAGCAACTTCGCCAAAGTATTCCGCCGTTTCTATCACTGCACACCTCGGGAGTATAGAAAAATGCCTGCAATCTGACCGGAATCATCCGGCCGGATTACAGGCATAAAAAGAAGGGTCTGTTATTTCCATACTGTCTGAAAAACACGATAAAAATTTTTATAGGCAATGGCATCTAACTGTTCCTGATTATATCCTCTCTTTTGCAGCACTTCCAGAAGATTTCCCGCTTCCGCTTCATTGGAAATCCCTTTTCCACTGGGAGAGTCCAAATTGGAACTGAAAGAGCCAAGCGCCTCTTCTTCCAGATAATCGTCAAAATCAAATCCCAGACCGATATGCTCAATACCGATCAACTCTGCAATATACTCTACATGATCTGCAAGGCGCTCTACCGTTTGCTTCTCGCGATTTTCATCTATAAATTCCCGAAGACTGTTTATTCCCGTCAGCCCTCCTGTTCTCGCAATTTCTTTCAGCATATCATCTGACAGATTTCTCATGGCAGGACACACAGATCTGGCATTGGAATGAGATGCGATCACCGGTCCCTGGGCCAGATTCATGATATCCCAGAATCCCTTGTCATTGATATGAGAGACATCCATCACCATCCCAAGTTCCTGGATTCTTCTTACCGCCTTTTCTCCAGCCTCTGTCAATCCTCGCCTTGGATCCCCCGGCCATCCGCTTGCAAGGGCATTCTCTTCATTCCATGTAAGCATGGCATGCCTTACGCCAACCTCGTCATAAAAGTAATTGATCAGGTCTATATCTTCGCCGATCTGACTTAGCCCTTCCATTCCTGTCACTGCATTGATTTTTCCTGCTGCTGTTCCTGCTGCAAGGTCTGAAAATTTCTTCACCGGATTTAAAATATCTGACGCATCTTGAAGTTCGCACTGGATACTTTCTACAATCTCTTTTGAACGTTTGACAGGATCTGCATCATACGGCGGATCGAGCCAGATAACGAATATCCCTCCGTTCACACCGCCTTTTTGGAATTTCTCCAGATGATACTTACGGAAAATATCTCTCTCTTTGTTTTTGATCCTTTTGTTGGTGACATCTGTCCATATGTCTCCATGACCGTCAAAAATCATACCTTTTCCTCCTTATGCCTGCTCTCCGGCCGCATCGAAATCATCCCTTACTTTCTCTTCACGGAACATGACATATAACGGTCTGTAGTATGTCAGTGCAGGAGCAGGATACAACGTAACATTATCGGACATAAGATATTCTTTCACGCCCTGATCCAGCACTCCGAAATCAACTTCACCGTCATAAATTCCCTTAAGGACTGCCGCTGCATCTGGAAATTCCACTTTGCATGAAGCCGATAAGCTGTCGATCTCAGGACCATTTGCAAAATCTGCGATCACTCCCAGACGGTAGTTCTCCAGTTCCGAATAATTTTGAATGTCCTTTAATGTTTTATCAGCAGTCACCACTTCCGTTACAGCATCCCGAAGCTTCTTTGATAAATAAAATTTTTCCAGACGTTCCGGCGAATCCTGCGCCTGAAACAGAACATCCTGCTGGCCGCTTTCAAATTCAGGATAAATCTGATTCCAGGGTGCAATACAAACTTCCGTTTCATAGCCCGCTTTGTGAAGCCTTCCGGCAACAAGTTCATAATCTCTTCCTTTTACACATCCGTCCTTGTCAATATACTGATAAGGTGGAAAAGGATCTGCACATATTTTTAATTTTCTCATATTGCCTTCTCCTTTTCATTTCTAATTTTAATGGCAGATGCGGTATCACATCTGCCATTTTATACAGCCAATCAACAGCTGCAGTGCCCAAAGCCAGTGGGGGCTTATGAGCTTTGGGCGCTGCATATACCCTGCTATTTCCCTAACTTTTTCGCTAACTCTGCCAGTTCAGGTTCAATAAATTTGCCATCTTCCAGAATCTTCTTGTCATCCAGATAAATTGTACAGTTCAGACAGATTCCGTCGATATGGCTCTTTGCTTCACGGGGAGCTCCTCCGGAATAGCAGGATCCCTGATGTCCGAATCCCCATTCTGTACTGCCCCATACACGTTCGTCCTCTGTCGTGCATCCTTCCAGTTTTGCATTTGGATTTACTCCGTAACATACATGTGCAGCTATGTACATATTCGGATCGTCCAGTTTCTTATAATAAGCGCGGAGAATATCTGCCTGCTCACCGCCTTTGATTTCCTGGATCCTTCCCTCTTTTACGATATAGGATACCGGCTCTGTAAGGTGGCCAAGCTCTGCATCGCCTCCTCCGGAAATTGTTCCGTCAAATGCGATCACTCCTTCGATCGTCTCTTCCTTCGGAGCCCATCCGATCTGTCCGATGAGGAAATGTCCTCCTGCAAAACTGTAATCGCATTCATTTCCGATCGGGCGGTTCGGATCATTTTCAAACGTTACATCCGTGCCTGCCGCATTGGTAATCCTCATACGTTTTGTCGCTCTTGTCATTTCAGTTAATCTGTTCTGGAATGCCTGCTGTGCCTCAAGATCCACTTCTCCGATACAACGTACAATTCTCTCAATGCTAAGTCCGCCAAGCATAACCTGTCTTGTTCTTCCATTATTTACTGCCTTATCCCATATTGGAGAATACAGAAGCCACTGATCATTCATTTCTACCCAGACATCTGTCTTATCCACACAGGCAATCAAAGGATCCGGAAGATAAGGCATTGTCAATGCGCCATATCCCTTCGGGGTGGAATGCCAGGCAACCATTGTTTTTGCTCCCAGCACTTCAGCAGCCTTTGCCATTTCTTCTACTACCCGGAAATCCGGTTTGGAATCTGCTGTAATCAGTACGCTTTCCCCTTTCTTTACCTGAATCAGATCATGCATCAATTTGTAACATGCATTTGCCAGTTCCAGTTCCATATAACTTGCCATAGTATTGTCCTCCTTATATATAAAATTTTATTTTTTACATTTTGCTTTTATTTTTAATTTCCAATACTATTCTCTAATCTCTTCTTCTTCGATCTCTTCCCCTATGATTCCCTGTCCGCTCTTACTGAATATTTTCATAAGGATCAGGTAAGCCACTACACTGACTACAAGAGAGTTGATAGAAGCAATTCCTGCATTTACGGTAAATCCGACTATCATACCTATGATCATTCCTGCAAAAGCCCAAATATTTACTTTGCAGTACTTTGTTCCCGGCCCATACTCATAATGGCGATGCCGGATCAGATAGTAATCACATATGATAACTCCGGCAACAGGCGGAAGCGCTACTCCCAGGACATTCAGCCATGTTGAAAAGTAATCTGCCAGCCCCAGGGTACCGGTAAGTGTTGCCAGAAGACCTGTCACAATAACAATCTTCTTCTTTGGGAATGGCAGACAGTTGGATAATCCAAGACTTGCTGTATAAAGGTTATTGTCATTTGTCGTCCACTGTGCCAGGATCAGAATCAGAAGAGCTGCTACGCCAAGTCCCATTGCCAGGAACGCAACCGGGAGATCACTTTCTCCTGTTGTCGCTGTAATCAGATATCCTGACATAATAATAAATGTATTGGCAATCAGATATCCGAAAATAGTACCGCCCCAGGAGGCTTTCCAGTCTTTGGCATAACGGGTAATATCCGACTGTGCCGCTGCTCCTCCTGCAAAGGATCCTACAATAGTAACAATTGCCGTTCCTATCGTCATTGGTTCTGTAGGAACCACATTCTGTACAGCTGCCCAGCCGCCTGCTCCTTTGATCGCCAATCCGACACCGACTACAGAAAGAATGAAAATCAATGGAACAGCTATATAACTTAAAATATTTAATCCTTTATATCCGAAATAAGCGGTCAGCATCATCAAAATACCGCCCCAGGCTGCTGCTACATATTGAGATGTAATGAATCCTCCTTCCGGGAAAAGAGCTGACATTGTAGATCCAAAGAACCCTACCTGCACAGCATACCATCCTGCCATAACAACTGCTAATAAGATACCGATCACTTTGGATCCTTCTCTTCCGAAACTGTGGCGGGCCAGAATAGAAGATGACACTCCTTCTCTTGCACCTGCTGCCCCGATCAATCCTCCATAAACACTCAAAATAATATTTCCTACTAAAGTCGCAATGATCGCATCCCGGAAATTCATCCCAAATGCAATGGCTGAACCGGTATATAATCCGGACATACAGATACAAAATCCGGCACAGACAAACGCCACACTCCAAAAGCCTTTCTGTTCGGCTTCCGGCACTCGCTGCGTCGCATTATCATTTGACGAATGTACTGTTTTCTTTTCTGATACGTTGTTCACACTACCCATCTTCATTCCTCCTTACGTTGACTTTCCTTGTTAGTATACGCTGATGCCAGCACCGGTACTCTCTTTTGTTTATATCTTAACAAAACCGTCCGCCCTTTGTCTCCGTGTAGCCATACACAAAAAAAGGGCTGCTGTGTGCAGTCGCACACAACAACCCAATATCCATTTCTATTTTCCCTTCAAAATATCAAAAACGATCAGGAAATTTAAAAGGTGAGGCATCTCAAAAGGTGAGTAGCCCAATAATTCTATAATTTTATTCCTTCGCTGCAGAACTGTATTTTTGTGGACATACATCTGCGAAGCAGCTGTGTGAGTATTTCCATTATTTTCCAAAAGAATACGCAGTGTGTCAACCAGCTCCGTCCCATGTTCCTCATCATAGGACGCCACCGGGCCGATAAAACGCTGACATACCTCGTATGTCTCATCCTGAGCGCCCATTTTTCGCAGCTTCTGAAAGAAATAGACGGCATCATAAAAAATGACCTTATTCTCACCGTAATGCTCTCTTCCGATGACAGCAGCTTCAAAAGCCTGAAAATAAGCATCCGGCATTTTCGTCACCTCTGTGAATGAATTGCTGACACCAACGGAAACCGACAGATTTGGCTTCCCCTGGAAAAGCCCCAGGAGCCTTCCGCAGAATTTTTTCATATCAATCTTGCTGTCCCGGTTATCCATAAACAGAATAATTGTATCGCTCCGAAGGGCGAGCCAGTTATCTGTATTATAAGATTTCATGAACTCTTCAATTTTGCCCAGCAGAACCCGTTTCACATAGTCCTGTATTTCCTGCTGTACTTTAGGGCTTGTCATCTGTTGGATAGAATTAATATTGATCAAAACAATACAATTCTTGTCCAGAATGGTAAGCCCCAACTCATATCCCCGTTCCACCGCTCTTTCATTGGAAGGGAAATTCCATACAAGAAGGTCCGCCGCATATTCCTGCACTGCCTTTTCTCTTAAATCTGCCATCCTGTTCTTTCGTCTGAGAATAAGAGAGCCCGATACCACCAAAGGATGGATCAGCTTTTCCTCCATTTCTTCAGAAAAGGTTTCATCATAATCTGTAATAAAAAGCCCGAACAAATTTTTCTGGGAACGGATCAGAACGATCAGACATTCCTTTCCTTCTATAGACTGCACTGTATAGCCTTTTTTACTGCATGCATAAAGAACATGATTGAAGTTGTATTTCAGGTACTCTTCTTCTTTTTGGATATCAGCATCATCCCTGTCGGAAAAAATAATTTTCCCATAGGTATCATAATAGGAAATGCGTTTTTCCAGGCGTTGATTCATCTGCTGGAAGACCACATTCATATTCTCCTCGTTAATGATCAGGTTAAGAAAATCATTTCTGATTCCCGTCTCATTGTTTGGCTCAAGTGCAGGTGCATTCTCCTTATAGAGAAGATTCTGGATCGGGTTCATGATCTCAATATAGGACACATCCTGGCGAGCCTGAATGAGAGGGAACCCTGCCTCATTACACAGATCGATAATTTCCTGATCTATCTGCTGGACCCATGTCCCCACATAACAGAGCACCAGTCCACAGCCCCCGTAATCGATCAAAGTCTGAATTACAACTTTCTGCTGTTCTACGTTGTCACAAATGGCATAAAATGCGGTAATGTAAAGCTGCTTTTTCAAAACCCAGTGTGAAATATTCCTGTCTGCTATTTCCAGAACACTTACACTCTCAATGGGAATATCCAATCCCTCTTCTCCCGCAACGACAGTTGCCCCGAATAAGCCGCCGAATTTCAGGGCTTCTCTGATCGTCAGAGACATATTGACCTCCTCCTGTTCTTATCTAATCTGTCTCACTTAATCTAGCTCCCCCTTTATTATAATCACTATTTTCGAAGGTCACAAGTTAAGAAATCACCCATTTTTTTCCTATCTTTCTTGTCTGGTCAATAACAGATACTTTCGCAGTTTTTCCAACACAGTTTTAATATCGCCCTGATATTCAATGACACTTACACCATGAACTTCTATGACTCTTTGAAATTTGGTCCCTATCTTTGTGCACACGATATAATCACAGTCTTTTATTTTCTGTACTTTTTCATCTTCTACAAAGTCATGTCTCCCTTGCCTGATACCATTGGAAGATAAGATTCTTTTTTCTAGCAAATCTGTCTCTTTTCTTCTCTCTACTTTATAGATAAGTCCAACATCTGTTTTCCCAAAAGGAAGATTCACATTTTTCATATCACTTGTACATATACAAACCTTCCAAATATCCTTTTTCCTATCCATGTGAAAAATTGCTGTCATCACCTTCCAACAACTCATAAAGTTCTTGTCTATACTCACTGATCCCAGGTATACCAACTGCATCAGCCCGACAATGCTGACAGTGACGGAAAACTTTGATATGCTTTTCCGCCTCTTTTCTCGCATCAGCCAATTGCTCACACCCGGGTGCATCATAATCTTTCAGCTGATACTGTGGAATCAGAGGAATGATATTAATCATATGAGCTCCCCAGCTTTTCACAGCTTCAGCCACTTCTGCAATGTGTTTATCATTAATTCCGGGAATCAATACAATATTTACTTTTATAATCAATCCCAGCAAAGCCGCCTTTTGTATGCCCTCTTTTTGTTTGTTAATTAATATCTGCGCTGCTTCTTCTTCCAAATAACGTCTTCCTTGGTAACGAATCCCTCCACATATTTGTCTTACTATTTCAGGATAAATGCCATTGACTGTAACTGTTAATGTATTAAGTCCAATCTGCGCCAATTCTTCTGCCCGCTCTTCCAATAGTAGTCCATTAGTACTTAAACATAATAATAAATTCGGAAAATCCTTTTTCACCAGTCGGAACGTTTCAATCGCATGATCGGTAGCCAACGTATCACCAGGTCCGGCAATTCCCACCACCCGAAGATTGTCACAAATTTTTACAGCTTTATGTACAATATCCAGCGCCTGTTTCGGAGATAAAATGCGCTTGGCAACGCCTGGTCTTTCGTCATTATCATTAATTGATCTGATACAATATTTACATATTATATTACAGCTTGGACAGACAGGCAGATGTATTCTTGCCAAATTAGGACGCTTATAAAGTGCAAAGCATGGATGATTTTGAGACAAATATTCCAGCTGTCTTTCTCTCTCCTTCATGTCTGTCATCTCCTTATTCCTGCCGATCTATCAATATTTTTCCCCAGTGTTCCGACCACTCCCTCAGTTCTGCCTGTTCAAGTGCCTGCGGTACCTTTGACTCCGTATGTGCCTCTATCCTTTTTGCTAATTCCATATAAATACCTGCTTGTTTCGACTCTGGCAGGGCTTCAATAGTTGTCTTCCCCTGCAGCTCGCTTTTAGTAACCTCAACAGAACGCGGAATATACTGAAGAATTTTGGTATCTGTCCTTTTTGCAAAATCATCCACAATTTCTTTCTGGTATTCCTCATTAATAGAATTTGCAATAATTCCTCCCAGAAGAGCTCCTCCTGTGTTGGCATACTTTTCGATTCCTTTAAACAGATTATTTGCCGCATATACAGACATAAAATCCGCCGATGACACCGTGAAAACATGATCTGCTATGCCTGCACGAATAGGCATAGCAAAGCCGCCGCATACTACATCTCCCAAGACATCATATATTACATAATCAATCTCTAATTCTTCAAAAGTTCTCTGCTGCTTAAATAAATCGACTGCGCTGATAATTCCTCTTCCGGCGCATCCTACTCCTGGCTGCGGTCCTCCAGACTCTACACAATAAATTCCGTTAAACCCTTTATAGACAACATCCATCGCCTTCACCTTGGGCTTTTCCCTCATCATATCCAGAACGGTAGGAATATATTTTCCTCCACGCAATGTATTGGTAGAATCACTTTTCGGATCACAACCAAATTGCATGACTTTATATCCCATCTTTGACAAAGCAGCGCTTAGATTTGATGTCGTTGTAGATTTTCCAATTCCGCCTTTTCCATAAATTGCAATTTGTTTTATCTTATGACTCATCTTTCTGTATTCCTTCCCACTAAATAGTTTCTCCTGATTTTATATAAGAAAACGGCTCTTTCTCATACCAACTTTCCTGATACGGCAACCGAAGATTCTCCCTCAGATTTTTATAGAACTGGATATTTCTTGTCATTCTTGCCAGACCTCTGGCTATTTCAAATACTCCCGTAAATCCAAAATAGTTATTGGGTTTGTAAAACAACGGATATACCGGTATTCCCTGTTTTGCCGGCTGTACACATTGTCCGTTATGCCCTACATAGATATCTGGCTTCATCCGTTCCAGAAGATTTGCTTTTTCGAAAGGCTGTCCTATAGCTACGCTGTAAGTCATTTTTTCGTTGTTTTTTCTTTTTTCCAGCAATTCATTAGAAAATCTGTCGTGATGTCTTGTCTCAATTCCTAAAACTTCTACTCCCAGCCTCTCTAATGTATCTGCTGTCGCTAAAGATCGTGGTTCTCCCCCATGAATAAAAGCTGTTTTTCCTGAAAGTATCTTTCGATACGGTGCAAGGGCTCTTTCCAATTTTCCTACTTCCTGTTCAATGACTTTCTCTGCTTCTTTTTCTTTCCCAAAAAATTTTGCAACCTCTCGCAGCCATAAGCTGGTATTCCCAATACCTACTGGAATATTTTTCATTACATATGGTATTCCATAAACTTCTTCCATATATTGAAATAAATATTCATCATGAGTTGTACAGATACTTACATTTAAAGATGCATCTACCATTTCTGTTAAATACTTTGTAGGTGAATCATATGGAAGTATCCTCACTTCTAATCCCAATAGCTCTAATAGCCTTTTTAACTCATCCTGATCGGCATGACTGGTTGATGATGTATTAAAAAGGTTGACTTTTTTCCCGTTATTTTTTCTTAAATTAGCTTCTACTTCCTCTTCCTTTTCCCGTAAATAAGTTTTTATAATTCCATGATAAAGTGCATCATATGCTGACGCTGGTATCTTGGACTTAAATCCAGCACAGTATACTGGCATAATATTGGCTTTCACTTCACTTTTTACGGAGTCTATTACTGCATCAGCATCATCTCCTGTCAAAGTAGGGACACATGTCATCATTACAAAAATATTTTCTGGATGAAATTTCTCTTCCGCATACAAAATTGCTTCTCTTAATTTATCTTCTCCACCGCTGATAACATCTGTTTCACTTAAATTTGTATTAATTGTTCGTACATATCTCAATTTATCCGGTTCATCAAAAAACAATTCTCTCATGAACATATTCATTCCACCACAGCCCACCGGGGAATGCATAATGACAACCGGATCCGAAACAGTATCTACCCACGACAAACTCAGACTTGACTGACACAACTGAGTCTGATGAAATCTGCGGCAGGCCAAATTCATACATCCTCCCTGTGCACATTCCAATAAATCTTTTACATTTCCCCCATAACTATTACAGGATCCCAGACGATTTTCTCTGACAGCAGGTTCCTTAGAATCATAGTATTCCATAATTTTCCTCCTTTATCTGCAGGCAACTAATTGAGTAAATAAATCTTCCAGCATATTCAGGCCACCTTCCCAGCCTGCATAGCCTTTGTTGATAATCACACGATTTGCAATCGGATAAGATACACTTAAATGTAATGCGCCTATTCTTTCAGCGAACTCTCTGTCCATGGAACTTCCAATCACGAAAGCCGGATCAAAACTGTCATGATACTCGCCATCTTCCTCTTCCACAGGCCATATCTCTCTCAAATGACCCTCCACGTTTCCAGTATCCGTATCAAAAAAAACATGAGGTGCTATTCCGGACTTGTAATTTTCAAACCTTTTTCTTACCTTCTCTTTTTCTCCTTCATCCAACTGGTCTGTTATCACAATCACATCTGGTATCCATCCTATATCGTCTGACAGATATCTGCTGACAGCCGGTGCATAGTTTGCATCGCTTATTACTGCAGCATACCTCTGAAAATCACAGTCTGTATACAGATCAACCACTTTCTCTACATAGCGATAGTACTCTTTGCGATGCTTTTCTATTACTCGGTTAATCGTTTTTTCTGAAATTCCGGCAGCAGTCCCGACTTCATAGAGGAAATCTGCTGTTGCTCCGTCACCTATCGGAAAAGCTGTGGTAATATAGGGAACACGGTGGATATCCTCATAACATTTCGCTGTTTGAATCCCATATGTATCTGATACAACAATATTCAATGCTGCCTTGGAAGAATATTTCAGGTTTTCCAGAGTTTCAAATTCTCCGAAAAATGTGTTAACCTCAAGCCCTATCTCTTGAAGAAGTTCCTTTAAAATTGACAGATCTCTTTTCCAGAAAATATCCATAATAGGAACGACTCCCAATAAGTTGACCATCTTTTTATTCTTTTCCTGTGACGGTTCCACATAATCCTTCACCAACGTTTCCATAAGCAGATCATACCCATCATAGGAATCCCCTCTGAATCCTCCCGTTTCAAGAGCGAATACCGGTTTATCATTTGTAGAGAATCTGGAAACAACACTTTTTACATCATCACCTACGATTTCCACCATACAGGCAGTCATTACAACAAACAAATCCCCATCCATAATCTCCAGCGTACTTTCAATTTGTTCTTCAAGTCTGTCTTCTCCACCGAAAATCAAATCTTTTTCTGTTACACAGGTACTGGACACAGCTTGATTTGAAGCATACCCGCTTCCTGCATAGGCAGCAGATAAAGAAATTGTATATCCCAGATTTCCTCCGCATCCTGGTGCTGCATGAATAATAGGTACTACTTTTCCAGGCAATGCTTTCAATGTTCCAAGCGCCCCACCCAAAGTACATGTAAATCTGGGACGATCAATAATATTACTCATTTTTTTCTCCTTTTCTTGTATTCATTAATGTTTTTTCATCCAGTGATAAATCCGCACACCGCTAACCTGTAAAATTTCCACCAATATGACTAAAATAATGACTGTACCGTACATAATCACTCTGTTAAATCCCTGATAACCGTATGTAATGGCAATAGCACCCAAGCCACCGCCTCCAATCGTTCCGGCCATAGCCGTCATTCCCAAAATATTGATAATTAAAATCGTACTTCCATAAATCATAATAGGCATAGAATCCTTTAATACGATTTTATATATAATCTGCCAATTGGAAGCCCCAAAGGACTGTGCCGCTCTTATCAGACTTTTATCTACCTCATTCAAATTCCCTTCTATCAGTCTTGTGGCGGATGCGGCTCCCGCTATACTAAGAGGAAAAATCGCAGCTACATTTCCTATTGGAGTTCCAACTACCGCTCTCGTCACTGGAATCAATGCAACCACTAAAATGATGAATGGGAAGGAACAAATAACATTAATAATTGTATTGATGACTCCATAAATAATTCTATTCTCCTTCAAGCCATCTTTATTGGTAACAAACAAAATAATAGCGAGAATAAATCCAACTATAATAGAAATAATTGTCGCCCAAAACAGCATGAATGCAGTCTCCGCAACTGCTGATGGAACAATCTGTTTAAATAATTCCCATTGTCTTAAATCCATCCTATACCACCTCCGCCTTGATCGATTTCATATGCAAATATTCGATAACCTTATCTACGTCTTCCACATCTACATTAATATAAACAGACCCCATCAGCTTGTCCCTGTATCTGTCCATAGAACCGTATACCAGAGTATAATTGATACCAAGATCTCTGCTCAGCTGTGAGAAAATCTTCTCCGGATGAGAATCCTTTGTATATACAATCCGAATATTTTTTCCTTCAGTCGGCAAAATTTTTGTCTCATCTTCTCCTGTAAATGCGGCAAACACCTGGGGAGAATGAAGTAAAATGTCCTCTACTGTCCCTTCCACAGCGACCTTTCCTTCATCCAGTACAGCCACTCTGTTACAAATTTGCTTTACAACTGACATCTCATGAGTGACCACTACAATCGTCACTCCCAATGTTTCATTCACTTTTCTTAACAGAGCCAAAATATCCTTCGTGATTTTAGGATCAAGAGCGGAAGTTGCCTCATCGCACAATAAAATTTTAGAATCCAACGCCAGTGCTCTTGCAATAGCTACGCGCTGCTTCTGACCGCCACTGAGATTTTTTGCCTTCTCTTTTATTTTTTCTTCCAACCCAACCAGTCTTACCAGCTCTTTTACCTTTTTATCAATTTCACTCTTCTTATATTTCCAACACTCTAACGGAATTGCTATGTTTTTATAAACTGTTTCTCTGTCTATGATGGCAAACTGCTGAAAAATCATTCCTATGTTTCGTCTAAACTCTCGTATTTCAAAATTTTTTTTAAGGTCTTTCACCTCTATTCCATCAACTTTCAAACTTCCACTTTCATATTTCTGCAGTCCGTTAATGCAGCCTAATAATGTCGACTTTCCAGCTCCGCTTTGTCCTATGATTCCGTATATATCGCCATCATAAATATTTAAATTAATTCCATTTAGTACTTCCAACTCTCCATAGGACAACTGTAAATCTGATATTTCAATCATGCCTTACACCTCACAATAGTTATAAAAATAGGTGCACAAGTCCGAAAACCTGAGCACCTGTTTCTCTAAGACAGTTTTGTTTTAATTCTAAAAAACGATGATAAAGCTTCCGTCATTTGCTTCTTCCAGATTTTTTCTTGCTGTTTCCGAAGTAAACGCCGTCATCAGGTCTTCTACCCATGGTTCATCTTCATTATCTCCATTAATTACCACACCCTGTGCCAATGATGACAGTTCATCAGTATATTCTTCCGTATACAGCAATCCGCTCGTATCATAATCGCCTGCATACATAGTTGGATTATAAGCAACTATCATATCTACATCATTTAACGTAGTTGGAACATTTGGTTCTTCTGCTTCTATAAATTCAATGTTCTTTGAATTATCTACAATATCTTCCGCAACATAATAGTCCCCATACTGTGGTGATTCAGCTAACTTGATCAATCCCATATCTTCCAATAGTTTTAAAGAACGATCTTTATTGGAAGCATCACTACATATAGTCACCTGCGCACCATCTGACAAATCATCAATGCTTTCGTATTTACTAGAATAGCAACAAAATGGTCCGAAAATAATTGGTCCCATAAATTTCAAATTATATCCTTGTTCGTCATTGAATGTCTGCATATATGCCTCATGCTCATTAAATGATGCATCAATCTCACCAGCATCTAATGCAGTATTTGGCTGAACCGGATCCTGGAACATTACAATTTCCATTTCATATCCTTCTTCTTCCAGGGCATCTCTAATCGCTTCTGTTACCTGTTCATTTGTTGCAGTTGTCCCGATTTTTAGGACATCTTTTTCACTTCCTGTCTCTTCTTCTGATGCATCACTTTGAGTTTCCTCTGATTCATTTGTACTTCCGCAGCCTGCCATTAAGGAAACAGCCATAGCAGCGCATAAGAATGCACTTACAACTCTCTTCTTCATTTTTTCCTCCTGTCATCACTATTTTAGTTATTATAGTATATTTACTATAGTAACTATAAATAAAAATTTTCTAAAAGTAAAATTGCTTTTATCTATAATTTCAATCAATATATCGTCTTTTTCTATATATCTAGACAACAAAAAAACTGCATACCTTATGGTATACAGTTTCGCTCCCTATCTTTTCTTTAGTTTCAGAGCCTGCTTAATCAGCTGCAGGATAATCACTTTATCCTCTTCTTCCTGATCACGCAATTGATTTAAAATTTGAATCGTGACCGCATCAACCTTTTGTTCAGGAAGTGTCTCTTCAGCAAAAAATTCCGATAATCCCATTCCCAATGCGTCACAAATTTTTGATATAACCAGTATTGTGGGATTTTTTTCATTTCTTTCTATTTGTCCTAAATATGCTGTAGTAATTTCTGCTGCAAAAGCCAGCTGCTCCTGACTTAGATGATTCTTCTTCCTCAGTTTTCTGACTCGTTCACCTGTACTAAAGTTATTACTCATAATACGCTCCTTTAGTTAATATTACATGAATAAGCCGTCTCACTCAACGTACTATAATTATGCAAACAACATCAACTATAATTTCCATTTTCTGGCATATTTCGACAAACATATTTAATCCCTCAGTCGCCCCCACCCGTAAAACGGGTGGCTCGGGACGCAGGCTCTAAGCCCGCCCTACTTGGCTGCGCCTCAAGGCGCTGGCTTTCTCTTTAAATGCTATGGGAAGTCTGCTGCGCATTCTTCCCACAGCTCCGTTCAAGCCACATTGCTATTGACTCGTCGCTGCCCCTAAAGGGGCGTTGATACTACTCAGCCCTGACCCTTAAAAGGGTCTTCATATTCTTTCACGCTGAGTTTGTCTTGCATCATATCTGCTTTTTCCTGATCTTGTATATACTTCTTTATGGTGGCTTCGTTTAATCCAACTGTGCTTACATAATATCCTTCTGACCAGAAATGACGGTTCCCAAACTTGTACTTTAAATTTGCGTGCCTGTCAAACATCATCAGGGCACTTTTCCCTTTCAGGTATCCCATAAACGAAGATACGCTGATTTTCGGCGGTATGCTTACCAGCATATGCACATGATCCGGCATCAGATGTCCTTCCAATATCTCCACCCCTTTATAGCTGCATAACTGTTTTAATATGTCTCGCAGGTCAGCTTTGTATTGATTATATACAATTTTTCTCCTATACTTAGGGGTGAAGATGATGTGATATTTACACATCCACTTCGTATGTGCGAGCGAATTCGTTTGCTTTGCCATAAAATCACCTTTCCTTTCTTTAATAGTGGCCTGAACAACCCTATTATAACGGAAAGGTGATTTTTTGTATAACAAACGTCGCGCACCCGCATAGCAGGTGGTTTCTATTTCGCACGTTTCCGTTTCTCTGTTGAGAAACTCCAACATACTCAACAGGGTCTATCCGACCCGTAAAAAAATACTCTTTGAATCATAACACCATGACTCAAAGAGTATTTTCTCTTAATTTATGGAATTAAATTTTCACACTGTCTCCTTCCCACATTCCCTGCTCAGAGTGTCTGCAAAACTTCTTCGAAGCTCCTTTCTTTCAGAATAAGAAAATCTCTTCCCACTATCATAATTATAAATAGGATAAATATAAAAGCCTCTGAAAGCGAGTATTTAAACTCTATTTCCAGAGACTTTTATTAATATTAGTAAAGATTTTTCACCGCCGGATAAATCTCTCTGAAACGCCGGTACTGACGTTCATATTTTTCTACTAATTCGGGTTCCGGCTCCACGGTCCGTACCACCTTTACAATCTTTTCTACCGCCGCTTCTACAGTGGGATATTCTCCGCATCCTACTGCAGCCAGCATAGCGCCGCCAAGCGCCGGTCCTTCTTCACTTTCCGTCTCGTCCACTTTCAGATTCATGACATTAGCAATGATCTTCTTCCACAGGGAGCTTCTGGCTCCTCCTCCGCATATTTTCGTCCGGCTGACTGTAATGCCTAAGTTTCTTGCCGCTTCAAGAGAATCTCTCAAACCGAAAGCAACTCCTTCCAGAACAGCCTGGGTCATATCCTGCCGTGTAGTATCCATGGACATTCCGATAAACAAAGCTCTTGCCTTCGGATCATTATGAGGGGATCTTTCTCCCATCAGATAGGGAAGATAAAATACGGAGTTTTCTCCAAGATGCTCAATCTTGCTCTGTTCTGCTTCATAATCTTTTGTATTTAAGATTTCATCCATCCACCATTTATTGCAAGATGCCGCGCTCAGCATACATCCCATCAAATGATAGTAGCCGTCTGCATGTGCAAAGGAATGGATGCTGTTATATTGATCAACTCCGAAATTTTTACTTGATATGAAAACAGTTCCTGATGTTCCAAGGGAAATATTACAGCGTCCCTCTCCTACCGTTCCTGTTCCCACTGCTGCTGCCGCATTATCCCCGGCACCTGCCACAACTTTGACCTTCTCGGTCAGTCCGGCTTTTTCCGCCATTTGAGGGCGGAGCGTGCCTGCTACTTCATAGCTCTCGCAAAGCTTCGGAAGCATCTGTTCTGTGATTTGGCATATCTCGATCATCTCCTGGGACCAGCACCGGTTTTTTACATCCATGAGCAGCATTCCTGATGCATCCGACATATCTGTACAGAACATTCCTGTCAGTTTATAGACCACATAATCTTTCGGCAGCATGATCTTAGCTATACGTTTGAAATTTTCCGGCTCATTCTTTTTCATCCAAAGTATTTTTGGGGCTGTAAAGCCGGCAAATGCAATGTTTGCCGTATATTCTGAGAGTTTCTTTTTTCCCACTTCTTCATTGAGATAGCGGGTCTCCTCTTCCGATCTTCCATCATTCCACAGTATGGCGGGGCGTATCGGACGATCCTGGTCATCCAACGTAACCAGTCCATGCATCTGCCCTCCCACACCTATTCCTGCAATCTGCTGCGAATCGTATCCCCTGGTAAGTTCCTGAAGCCCTTCCAGTGTCTTCTCCAGCCAGTCCTCCGGATTTTGTTCTGACCATCCCGGATGCGGCAAGAACAATGGATATTCTTTTGACACAATATTTCTTATAGTTCCATCCGCCTCCATTAAGAGGAGCTTCACTGCAGATGTTCCTAAATCCACGCCCACATACAACATAATTTTTCTCCTAAATTTTAATAACTGCTTTTACAAGATCTGTCTTATTGTTGACAGCCTCATCAAAGGCCTCCTGTATATTGTCCAGCTCAAATCTGTGTGTAACGATTTTCTTCACATCAATCGCGCCGCTTGCCACTGCTGCGATTGCTTTCGGATAAATATTGCGGTAACGGAATACACTCTTGATCTGTGCTTCCTTATCCATGATCTGTGCAAAATTGAAAGAAATCTCTTCCTGTGAAGAAATACCTACGAGAGTGATGGTACCACCTCTTCTTACAATAAACGGTGTCTGCGCGATGGTTACCGGAGAACCTGCTGTCTCAAATACCACATCTGCTCCTCTGCCATTTGTAAGTTTTTCTATCTCTTTTAAGACGTCTCCATTTCCGCCGTTTACTACATAGTCTGCACCAAGCTCTTTTGCCTTTTCAAGCCGGGCATTTACAACATCAGATACGATAACAGTTCCTGCTCCGTGAGCCTTGCATGCAAGGAGAGTCACTAGGCCGATGCACCCTGCTCCAAGGATAACTACCGTATCTCCCGTCTGAACTTCACCCTGATTTGCTGCATAAAATCCAACGGAAAGAGGCTCGATCAGCGCGCCTTCTTCTGTGCTCATATTATCCGGAAGCTTAAAGCACATATCTTCAGGGAAAGCGATATACTCTTCATAGCATCCCTGTACAGGCGGTGTCGCAAGGAACACTACATCCGGGCAGAGATTATAGTGCCCGGTTTTGCAAAATTCACATTTTCCGCATGTGATTCCCGGTTCCAGAGCAACTTTATCCCCTTCTTTCAGGCTCTTGACATTTGCTCCTACTTTTTCTACAATTCCTGCACATTCATGTCCAAGCATAAAATCTTTTTCCAGATCCACTTTGTAGGCTCCGCAGCTGCCGCTGTGGAAATAATGTACGTCCGACCCGCATATCCCCACATATTCCAAATGGACAAGAACTTCGTTATCCCCGATTTCAGGAACCGGTATCTCTTTGATCACCATTTTGTCAATGCCTCTCATGTAGGCCGCTTTCTGCATCTTCATACTCATTCTCCCTTCGTTCTTTTATAAAATATGCCTGACAAGCCGAGACTTGTCAGGCAACCATTACACATTTTATACGCCTGCTAAAGTCAGGACTTCTTTTCTGTTTTATGACAAAGTTCCGTCTTCTGAAATCTCGCCGTTGTCAATGTAGATCTGGATATATTCTTCTACATTATCTGCATTGATCTCCGGAGCGTCAACGTAATCGTTTACCTCTGTCACTTCCATTTCTCCTGTTACAACCTTATGAGCATAATCCATGTTCATTTCTGCCAGCTCTGCTGCATTCTGGAGTGCTGTGGATGTAAGAAGGCCTTCCTGGATCAGAAGACATCCCTGTGCAGTTCCGTCTACTCCATATGCGAAGAAACTTGTTGTTCCATCTGCATTTACATAGTCTGTATCTTTTCTGATTGCTTCGATAGCGCCGGCTGCCATATTATCATTCATAGAAATGATCGCATCAATATGTGTTCCGGACTGTACCCATGATTCCATGAGTGCCAGTGCTTCATCACTATTCCAGTTTGCATAGTCTTCATAAAGAATTGTTACATCTGGTCTTTCTTTGAAGAAGTATGTATCCCATGCTTCTCTTCTCTTTTCTGCATGGTAGTTTCCGGATGGTCCTCTAAGTACGACTACATTTGCATTCTCCGGTACTTCTTCTACTGCTCTTTCTGCACTTACTTTTGCCTGCTCGATCGGATCAGCGTCTACTGTTCCTGTTCCTTCCATTACGGAATCGTCATCGCTTCCGTCAAGGTCACTCTGATGTGTTGTCGGGTTTGTTGTAATAACCGGGATGCCTGCATCTACCAGCTGTTTTACATACGGAGCCTGTGCTGCATTGTTGTTGGACTGAACAATAACAAGATCATATTCCTGTGTGATACAGTCTTCAAGAAGACCGTTCTCTGTATTGTCATCTCCCTCACCGCTGACACAAGTCAATTCAATATCATCATACTGTTCAGCTGCTGCCTGCATCTCTGTTGTCATCCATGCAGCAAATGTATCGGCGCTTGCCCTTGCTACAAAACATACTCTGTACTTGTCCCCACTGCCCTCGCCGGAATCAGAAGATCCGCTGTCGCTGGAACTGCTGCACGCTCCAAGGGTCACTACCATGGCTGCGCTCAATAATACTGCACTGATTTTTCTCCATTTCATAATAATTCCTCCTCTTTGTTGTTGATTGGTGATTTTAAAATAAAATGTGTAATGTATAATACGTTATTTTGAGGTTTCTTTCTTCTCTTCTTTTACAACGATTACCTTTTGCGTCTTTTTCGATTTGCTCATTACGTCGAAAGCTACTGCCAGAACAATGATAGCTCCCTGTACGATCTGCTGGATGTAGGAGTTGACACCCATCAGGTTCATAACGTTTTCCAGGAATCCGATGATGAATGCACCGGCGATAGTTCCGCTGACTGTTCCGATTCCTCCTGTAAATGAAGTTCCGCCGACGATCGCTGCTGTAAGTCCTGTCATTTCATAACCTACTGCTCCGTTTGGAAGTCCGGCATTATTTCTTGCCATGAAGATCATTCCTGCCAAACCTACCAGAAGTCCGTTTATGATATAGGACTTATAAATGCTTCTCTTGGAATTGATTCCGCTGGCCTCCGCAGCGCTTCTGTTTCCTCCGATCGCGTAGATCCCGCGTCCGTAACGGGTCTGGTTTACTACATACCAGATAACCACCGTTATGACAATAACGAGGATGACAGGTACAGGTATCGGTCCTACCATTCCCTGTCCGATCTCTACAAAATCTCCAAGCTGGAGGATATTCTGTCCGTTCGTATAATAGAGGGCAATACCTCTGGCAGCCTGCTGCATTCCCAATGTTGCGATAAATGCAGGCACGTTGCAGTTTGCTACGAAAAATGCATTTACAATATTACAGGATACCGCTACCACCAGGGCAACCAGCACAGCTGCTGTCATGGACTGTGTCTGCTGATAAGTAGATACAGATAACACTCCTGCAAGAGCAAGAACAGAACCTACTGACAGATCCAGAAAACCACTGATGATCAGGAGCATTTCTCCGTAAGCAATCAAAATACCTACACTTAACTGCCTCGACACATTGATCAGGTTATTGCTGTTCAGGAAGTATGGGCTGAGCATACTACAGACAATGAACAGGGCAACCAGTACAATGTAAATACTGAATTTTTGTGAATAATGTGAAACTTTTGTTTTCATTTCCTTCTTCCTCTCCTTTCTCTCATTCGCCCAGACCTGCCGCATACTTCATGATCGTTTCCTGTGAAAATTCATTTCTTTCCACACATCCCGTGATCCGGCCCTGGCACATGATATAGATGCGGTCACACATTCCAAGAAGTTCCGGAAGTTCTGAAGATACCATGACAACTGCTCTTTGCTCTTTCACGATATCTGTCATGAGCTTATATATTTCAAATTTGGCGCCTACGTCAATTCCGCGGGTAGGCTCATCCAGTATCATTACTTCCGGATCACAGAGCATCCATCTTGTAAGGAGAACCTTCTGCTGATTACCACCGGACAGCTTGGATATTTCCGTGCTCATCGAAGGAGTTTTTACGTTCATCTTCTCAAACATTTCCGTGACAGCTTCCCGCTCCTTTTTCTTGTGGGCAAATCCGCTGAAAAAGAAATTTTTCAAAGAAGCCAGACTTGCATTTTCAAGCACGCTTCTTGGCGGAATGATTCCGTCCTCCCGCCGGTTTTCGGAAAGCATGATCAGTTTCTTCCCGATTGCGTCCTGAGGTGATTTTATCTTCACTTCTTCGCCGTCAATCTTTATCGTACCGGAATCATGGGGATCCAGACCAAATATGGCTCTCATAGTCTCTGTACGTCCGGCGCCTACAAGTCCGGCAAATCCCACGATCTCTCCTTTTTTAACATGAAAACTGATATCCTCGAAAAGTCCGTCCTTCGTCAGGTGCTCTACCTCCAGCGCCATCGATCCCACAGGAATATCTTCTTTTGGATAGACATTCTCGATCTTACGTCCTACCATCCGGGCGATCACGGTATCCATATCGATATCCTCTGCCCGGTCTGTTGATACTACGCTTCCGTCTCTTAAAACTGTGATATCATCTGCGATCTGGAACACCTCATCCATCTTATGAGAAATATAGATGATGGCTACTCCCTTCTTTTTCAGTTCTGCAATTTTTTCAAAAAGCAGCCCGACCTCCCTCTCTGTAATGGATGATGTAGGCTCATCCATGATAATAATCTGGGCGTTATTGGTGATCGCTTTAATGATCTCAAGCATCTGGATATCCGATACTGTCAGCGTTTTCAACTTCTGGTCCGGGGCATAGGAAAGACCCTCGTCTGCCAAAAACTGCTTTGCCTCTCTTCGAACCTTTTTCCAGTCCACCTTTCCATACTTTGTGACCGGAAGCCTGCCAAGAAACAGATTTTCTTCTACCGATAATTCAGAAACATAATTCAACTCCTGGGCGATCATCGAAATCCCCATTTCCATTGCCTGGATAGGACTTCTGATCACTACAGGCTCTTCATCTATATATATCTGTCCCTTATCAGCCTTGTAAAGTCCCATAATGATCTTCATCAATGTAGATTTCCCTGCACCATTCTCTCCGCAAAGTGCATGAACCGTTCCTTTTCGGACAGAAAAATCTATATTACTGAGCGCCTTTACACCGGGAAAAGATTTTTCAATTCCGGATACCCGCATTTTAATGTCGCTCATCTGTATTTTCCTCCCTTCTTCCTTTTTTCTTTACCTCTTAAATACATGATAGTTTTTGACTTATATTTTGTCAATTACTTTATTTATCTTCTCTCTATTATATAACTAAACAGCTCATTTTTTGTGCATTTTGTATATTTATTTGTTAAATTTTTATCTTTTTTATAAAAATAATCACTAACTTAAATAAAACACTTAATTTATTCAAGCCTGAAATTTCTAATTTCATTGACTATCAGGCCGTATTACCGTATATTTAAGATATATTGGAAACTAAAATATATCAGGAGTAAGAGACACGTACTTTTAATCATATTAATTAAAATGGAACGGGAGACTTTTATGACAGGTGAAAGGTTTAAAACAAGAGATTTTGGAAATGTATTTCGGCTCATTTATTCCGAAAAACAGTGTACACGTCAGCAGATTTCTGCAAAACTCGGGATTAGCCTGCCTACAGTTACACATAATCTGAATTTACTCGAAGAAAGCGGCTTAATCTATAACGCAGGCGCACAGCAGGCAACCGGCGGCCGAAAGGCCCATATGTTCCAGTGCATTGCCAACGCCCGCCTTGCTTTGGGTATTGATATTACAAGGCATCACTTGTCCCTTGTTTTGATCAATATGAATCTGGATATTCTCTGCAAAAAGAGATTTCGCTGTACATTTGAAGACTCTCACGCATATTTTGAAAATCTGCGAAATGAGATCGAGCAGCTTCTGTCAGAGAGTCAGACAGATCCCGGAAAACTTTTGGGGATCGGCATATCTATGCCTGTTATCATCAACAGAGATCAGAAATCTATTTCTTATGCAACAGTCATCAATCTATCAGGCAACATATATGAACGCATGGCTTCCCACATTCCTTATCCATTCCTGCTATTTAATGACGCCAATTCCGCCGGACTTGCAGAAAGCTGGTTTTCCGATTCCAGCGAGACCATAACTTACCTTTTTCTCGGCAGTTCGGTGGGCGGAGCCTATATGACCGGAAGACAGATCCAAAACGGCGCCAATCGAAGAGCGGGAGAATTTGGCCATATGTGCATCGTTCCAGGCGGCGCACCTTGCTACTGCGGGCAGAAAGGATGTCTGGACGCTTACTGTTCCGCAAAGGTTCTGTCTGATTTTACAGACGAAAATCTCAGCGTTTTTTTTGAAGAATTGAAAAAAGGAGAAAATCCCGGATACCTCAAGATCTTTAACCAATATATGGATCATCTTGCCATCGCCGTCAAAAACCTCCGCATGTGTTATGACTCTGACATCGTATTGGGAGGATCTGTCGGACCATATATGGCTGATTATATAAATGAATTCCGAAAAAAAGTATCTTCTCTCAATCCCTTTGAGCAAAACGGAGATTATGTACGAGTCTGCCACTACCAGACAGAAGCTGCCGCCGTAGGAGCCGCCATATACTACATCAACGAATTTATCGAAGACTTATAATGCAGCATACTCAAAGCTTCCTTGTTGGGGTACAATAGATAGGTAACAAAATAAGAACAAGGATTCACCTTGATGTGATATATTGGAATTGTCGAGAAACCAATAGTCAGATCGAAAGGAGAATCCTTGTATGTCGAGTTTATCACACCCGAAATATCAGCGTCAACGTATTGTTAAATATGCGCAAAAACATTCTGTAACAGAAACGGCAATCCGATATAAAGTGAGCCGAAAAACAGTATATAAATGGCTTTCCCGATATGATGGGACGGCATCCAGTCTGGAGGATCGTAGCCACAGACCTAAAACATCGCCAAGAAGTCATACAGAACAGGAACTCCGTCAGATCCGTCGACGATTAAAGAAATATAAATGGTCGGACTTACTCCTGGCGTATCAGGAACTGGTAGAAATAGACGGTTATACACGCAGCTATGGAGGATTTAAACGAATCGCAGCCCGGTTAAAGGATTTGAAACCACCGAAAAAGAAGAAAAAGAAACGAAAGTTGAAGCCGTATCGGCGGGCAGATTATCCAGGACAGAAAATACAGATTGATGTGAAATATGTGCCTTCGTATTGCATAGCAGACGGGAGAAAATATTATCAATATACTGCAGTGGATGAATGCAGCAGATGGACATACAGAGAGTTGTATGATGAACATAGCACCTATAGTTCCAGAGATTTTCTGGAAAAACTGATTCGTCATGCGCCGTTTCCGGTCAGGGAGGTGCAGACGGATAACGGGACAGAGTTTACCAACCGCCTGCTAGTGATCAAGAGTAAACATCTGACTCTGTTTGAAAAGGCCCTGGAGGAGCTGGGGATCGTGTATCACCGGATACAGATAGCAACGCCGAGACATAACGGGAAAGTAGAACGCCAGCACCGGACAGATGAAGCGAGATTTTATAAGCAGATGCGGATGTATAGCCTGGAAGACGGCCGGAAACAGCTGGAAGTGTACCAGAGGAGATCGAATAACTACATCAAGACGTGTCTGGGGATGAAAAGTCCGAATACGATCGTAAAAATGTATCAAGGAGTCATGTTTTAAAGTAGATAAGGACGGCAGGATTATATCACAAAGAGAATGTCAGAGTCAGGTGGTATTCCCCCAAGGGGCCTCCATCTCCCTTGACATTTCTTTCAGGGTGAAGTGTTACCAATCATTGACACCTATACAATAATGCAGCATACTCAAAGCTTCCTTCTCTTGAAATCCCTCCAAAACTGCGCTATACTTGACTCATATATTTTGTTAAGGCTTTACTAATTAAGGAGTTAAGATGAACGACAAATTGAGAGAAGAATTTTTCTGCTCTATGGCATGCTTTAAAAAACTGGAATCACTTTTTTCTCTGGAATGCGAAATGCAGATCAATGAGATGGCGATCCTTCATGATATTTCCGGCGGATGCAGCTGCAGCGAAGAGTCCTGCACTAATTTGAATGTACCAAAAATGCAGGAACGTCTGCGCATCTCCAAACCAGCCGTTTCCTATATTCTCAATACACTGGAGAAAAAGAACTATATCACGCGGACTATCGATCCAAAAGACAGGCGGAAAATTTCCATCAGCACAACTGCTGAAGGACAGGCTGCCGCACAGCACTCTATGGAGAAATGTGAAGAAGCCTGGGAAAAACTTCTTCTGGAATTTGGCGAAGATAATATGGAGCAATTAGTTCATCTTTTAAATCGTCTGAACGAACTTTTCTATACATTTGAAAAACCGGAAAAATAAAAATGCTGCCGCATTTTAAGCGGCAGCATTTTTACGTTATGACTGCTTTTTCTTTACAGGTATCCACACTTCATAGGTTGTCTTTTGCGGATCGGGATTAAAGTAAACCTCTATGTCCGGCCCTTCCGTAAACTCAAACCCGGAAGTGGGAAGCCACTCTGTTACAATACGTTTCTCTAATTCCTGAATGGATTTCCCCGTGCCGGCGCCGGGAAAAATTGCCCACATACTTTCCGGGATGATATATTCTTCCAAAGAATCATCAATATCCGCCGAAGACGAAACTGCTATATAGTATCTCCACTGCTCATCATCACTGCAGGCGCTTATGCCTAAGACTCCCTGAGGCTGCGCATTCATCAGTGAAATGATTTTTTTGATCGTACCATCCTCAACGGCCTCATCCCACATCTGCGGCACTTCTAAAAAGTTCTGTTCGATTTCCCGGCTTAATGGATATGACTTTCCAACGATACGAAACGCCCCTTTTGTTTCTATGCGATAATTCATTTCTTCCACTCCTTTGACCATGATCTTGAATGTAATAGGAGGAAATGATTTTATTGCTGTCCCCTCATTCTTTACCGAGGACGGGGTGATCCCATGGACCGACTGAAACGCTCTGTTAAATGCAGTAGGCGAGGCATAACCATATTTTGCCGCTATATCAATGACTTTCGCTCCGTCTTCCTGCAAATCAACAGCCGCTAACGACATCTTCCTTTTGCGGATATATTCTGATAACGGCATGCCGGCCATATAAGTAAACATTCTCTGAAAATGGTAAGCAGAGCAGCAGGCAATTTGTCCCAGTTTTTCGTATTCTATTTTGCCTGTGAGATTTTCTTCTATATAGCGAATCGCCTCATTTAACCGTTCAATCCAATCCATTTTTCATTTCTCCTTTTACAATTTCATTTTATCAGTCTGCAAAGGATCCGTCCTCGCTTTTCCTGCACGAAAAAGAGAGCCCTTATCCCGCCAGCTTCCGAGTATAATTTCTCATCATCACAACTGCATAAACTGCCGTAAACAGTTCTGTAATCGGCATTGCAAACCACAGGGCGTCTGCTCCGGCCAAAGCCGGAAGAAGCAGGATCAGAATTCCGCTGATAACAAGTCCTCGTGATACTGATACCACAAATGCTGCCTGGGGCTTCATAACAGCCTGGAAATAATAAGTTGAAAAAATATTCAGCGGCAGCAGCAAAAACGAGATCCCGTAGCTTCGTATAATAGAAGGCGCAATCTGCAGTACTGCCTCTGTAGGATCCATGAAAATACGGATAAACTGATTGGGAATCACCATACAAAGCACTACCCAGACAATGCCGAAAAACGTGGTAGTTCCCAGGGAATATTTCAATGTCTCCCGAATCCTGCTTCCCTTTCCTGCCCCGAAATTTGCGGACAGAATCGGCTGGGATGCCTGTCCCACACTATAAGCACAGCACTGTACAAATGTACTGATATTGACGATCACGCCATAAACCGAAAGCGCGTTTGTTCCCAGATAAGCCATGATCTGACGGTTAAACAGGATCGTTAATATTCCCATTGCAATATCAATGAAAAAGGTAGCAAATCCGGTCACAATAACCTCGCGGAATTTCTTCATTATTCCGGAAGGCCGTACCAGACGCAGTGTGTTTTTCTTTGTAAAGAAATGGGACAGCATCGCCAATATAGAAATAACAGAGCCGATCGCCGTTGCAAGGCCGGCACCAAACGCTCCCATATCACATATAAACACAAAGAAATAATCTCCGAATATATTAAAAATTCCTCCTGCCAGCACTGCCCCGGTAGCCAGGCCCGGATTTTTGTCATTTCTAAGATAGGCTGCCAGCATCTGTGTAAAGAGGAAGCAAGGCACAACAAATTTAATCGGTTTTACATATTGCAGTGCCAGCGGAAGCGTTTCTTCTCCCGCTCCAAAAAGCAAGAGCAGTTCCCGATCCAGGAAAATAATAACCGCCCATGCGATCAGAGCCAGAATCACCGAACCGATCACTGAAATAGTAAAATATTCGTTAGATCGTCGGATCTCATTTCCCTCTCTTCCTCTGATCGTACTGAAAAGGACGGACCCGCCGATTCCCATTAAAAGTCCCATGCTGTAAATAATGTTCCAGACGGGAGCCACAACCGCCAGGGCCGCCGCACCTTCCGGGCCATGATACTGCCCCACCATGGCCATATCTACAATAGAATAAATAGAAGTAATCAAGGCGCTGCCAAACGCCGCTGCCAGATATTTAAAGTAAAGTGTCTTGATTTTTCCATTTAGGAAGTCCATTTCCAATCTCTCCTTTCACAAATAACGGAGCGTTTTACTTAATCAAGAATTTCGTTCCCGCTTAAATAAAAAAGCCGGATAAAGAGACAGGCGTTTCAGCCTGTGCCCTTATCCAGCTCGTCATTTCCAACGAATGATCTGCCCTCCGTGCACTTCATAATGATATGGACTTTTTTTGCTTTTGTCAAGAAAAATAACGGAAAATTTCAGAAAGTTTCTACCGCTGCACCGCCAGCCTGATTTCTTTTTCTTCTGCCTCTGCCAACAGTGTCTTGTCCGGGTCAAAACCCTCTTCCAGCATCTTATCCGCTACAAGGTTCTGCAACGTAGACTGCAGAGTCCGACGAAGAGGTCTTGCTCCATAGCGGGGATCATATCCTTTTTCTGCCAGCACATCCACCGCCGCCTCGGAGATATGAAGATGGATTCCCTGTCTTTCCATTCTTTCTACAAATTTTTCTGCCATGTGTGCAGCGATCTTTTTCACGTCTTCCTCTTCAAGCTGCCTGAATACGATAATTTCATCCAGACGGTTCAGAAATTCCGGCTGGAATGTCCGTTTTACTTCATCCATGACCCGGCCTTCTATTTCATCGTTTTTCAGGCTGCTGCCCCGGCTGCGGTCTGTCACAAATCCAAGGGACGTTTTTCCTGTAATATCTCTTGCTCCCACATTTGATGTCATGACAATGATGGTATTTTTAAAGCTTACCAGTCTTCCCTGGGCATCTGTCATCCTTCCGTCATCCATGATCTGAAGCAGCGCATTCCAGACATCGGGATGCGCTTTTTCGATCTCATCAAAAAGAAGAATGCTGTAGGGATGTTTTCTCACCTGTTCTGTCAGCTGACCGCCCTCATCGTGACCTACATATCCCGGAGGTGAACCGATCAGTTTCGACACCGTATACTGCTCCATATATTCTGACATATCCAGACGGATCATGGCATTTTCATCCTGGAACAGCACTTCGGCAAGAGCCTTGCAAAGTTCTGTTTTTCCTACTCCGGTAGGTCCGAGGAAGAGGAAAGAACCGATGGGCCTTCCGGGATCTGCCACACCCGTCCGGCCGCGCCGGATCGCACGGGCCACTGCCTTTACCGCCTCATCCTGCCCTATCACTCTTTGGTGCAGGGATTCTTCCAATGTACGCAGTCTCTCCTTTTCTTTCATCGTCAACATTGTGACCGGGATTCCTGTCCACGCTGATACGACTGCTGCGATATCTTCTCCTGTGACAACTCTTCTTTGCTGTTCCTGCCACCGCCTTATCTCATCTTCCCGCTGTTTTTTCCATTCATTCTCCCTGTCTCTTAAGACAGCTGCCTTTTCATACTCCTGACGCTTTGCAGCTTCCTTTTTCTCCTTCTCCGCCCGGCTGATGGCATCTTCCAGCTCCTTAAGTCCGGCAGGTTCTGTCATACACCTGGTACGGATACGGGACGCCGCTTCATCCAGAAGATCTATCGCCTTGTCCGGCAGGAAACGGTCCTGAATATAGCGGCTCGATAGATGAACCGCTTCCTGAAGCGCTTCTTCTGTAATCGTCAGACCATGAAACTTCTCATACCGTTCCTTCAGTCCTCTCATGATCAGCAGAGCGTCTTCTTCTTTTGGCTCCTCCACCGAAACAGGCTGGAAACGCCGCTCCAGAGCAGCATCCTTCTCAATATGCTTCCGATATTCCTCACGGGTCGTCGCCCCTATAATGCGCAGGTTTCCTCTGGCAAGAACCGGCTTCAGCATATTGGCCGCATCCATGGCGTCACTGGTTCCGGCTCCCGCTCCCATGATCATATGAAGCTCATCCAGGAAAAGGATAATGCTGTCATCTCTTTGCGCTTCTTCCAGAAACTTCTGCATACGCTCTTCAAAATCTCCCCGAAATCTGGTTCCTGATATCATTCCCACCAGATCCACAGAGACAATTTTCTTATTTTTCAAATGAACCGGAACATTGCCGGCGGCAATTCTCTGGGCAAGCCCTTCCACCACTGCCGTCTTGCCGACTCCGGGTTCCCCTGTCAAAACCGGATTATTCTTTGTCCGTCGCGACAGTACCTGAATGAGGCGATCCACCACATCCTCCCGGCCGATCACCGGATCATACTCATCCTGCGACGCTTTTTCCGTCATATTTTTTCCAAACTTCCAAAGCAGGGAATCTCCTTCTTCCTCTGTTTCTTCCATTTCTTCTTCCCAAAAAAGCTTCTGGTTCTGATTTTCCTCCAGGTCTTTTTTCAAGTCTTCCAAAGAAATATCAAAGGACGCAAGAAGCTGCGCGGCAGCGCTTTCTTTTGCCCCTGCAATTCCATAGAGAAGATCTTCCGGTTCTGTTTTCTCATGTCCGGCTTCTTTTGCCCGATCCTGTGCAAGTCCCAGAACCGTATCCGCCTCCCCCGACATCTGGATCGCACGGGCCCCGATTCCGGAAGCCGCGCCATTGTCGTAACGGCTGATATATTCCCCGATCAGATTTGCATCAAGTCCATATTTCCCCAAAATCTCTGTGATAAATCCCGTCTCCTTTGCAAGGCCCCATAGAAGGTGCTCACTTCCAAGGAAACGATGTCCTTTCTCTTTCGCACACCTTAAAGCTTTCTGAAAAACGTTCAGCATTTGGGGACTGTACAGTTCCAAATTAACCTTCATGGGCGCACACCTCCTTCTCCATCCGGGCAATATGATCCCGAAGCTGCGCCGCTTCCTCATATCTTTCCTGGGCCGCCGCTTCTTTCAGCTGAATTTTCAGGATCGAGAGCTGTCTCTTTTTCTTCAGTTCTGTATCAGCCTTCTCCGGAAATACTTTTTCCCCGAATTTTCTCGGCTCGGGCTGTCCCGGCCACCATCCGGAATAGTTCTGAAAGGCTTCTGTATATCTGGACGCCAGCGACTGCTGCCACATTTTCTGCAGGCAGCTTTCACAGACGGAAAACTGGTACTCTGTATTCATATGATCTACATAAAAAATTCTGTCCGCTTCATTTTTATGACAAAATTGACATTTCATATCAACTTTCACCTCTTTACATTTGTAACAAACATTTAATAGTTAAGTTTTTAATAATATAGTTCATAACAATATGAAAGTCAATATTCTGTCATTGTTTTTATATTTTTTTAATATTCTTGACAAATTCAGTATACAATTTCTCCTCCCCTTCCATCTTTGCGCGATTTACTCATGCGCTTACAAAAAAAGGCTTATATAATGCCATCATACGATAACGAGAGGAGTGATATCATGCGTACGATCTTAAAAGCAGAACATGTAACAAAAGTCTATAACAAAGGGCAAAAGCCCAGCCTCCACAATGTGTCTTTCGACGTCTTCAAGGGAGAGTTTATCGGGATCATGGGCGCGTCCGGCTCCGGAAAGACAACGCTCTTAAATGTCCTTTCCACGATTGATAAGCCGACAGACGGAGAAATATTCATCAACAATGTCAATCTGAAGTCCCTGAATGATCTAAAGGCAGCAGATTTTCGACGGGACAATCTGGGATTTATTTTTCAGGACTATTTCTTACTGGACAGCCTGACTGTCTTTGAAAACATTGCAGTTCCCCTTACTTTACAGAAAGTACCTCCGAAAAAGATCGAAAAAACGGTAAACAGCCTGGCGCAGCGTTTTGGAATCGCTTCACAACTGGACAAATACCCCGGTGAGTTATCCGGAGGACAGCGGCAGAGAACATCAGCCGCAAGGGCCATCGTCAAAAATCCCGGTATTCTATTTGCAGATGAACCTACGGGAGCATTGGATTCCAATTCCGCAACAGAGCTTCTAAATACTCTGCAGGAAGCCAACAGGGATCTGCAGACGACTATCTTAATGGTGACCCATGATCCTTACGCCGCAAGTTTTGCAAACCGCATTTTCATCTTCAAAGACGGAGGCATTGTGAAGGAACTGCAGAAAAGGGAAACTTCCAGGCAAGCCTTTTATGAACGGATCATAGAAGAAACCGCAAAACTGGACACCAACAGATAGGAGGAATGGACATGAATACGTTTTCTATGGCTGTAAAAAATCTTAAGAAGAACCTTTCTTTCTATTCTTTATATCTGGTGTCCGCCGCTTTTGTCATCACCGTATTTTTTGCCTTCACTTCTTTTTCCGTCAATACGGTAATGCTGGAAAAAATTTCTACAGACGGCAGGGTAGAAACCATGTGTCATACCATCTCTCTTTTCCTGATGGTATTTGTGGTTTTTTATATGGCTTATTCCAACCGATTCTTTTTGCGGCGCCGGACAAAGGAGCTGGGCATTTATGCTCTGTTGGGATATCGAAAGGCCGATATTTTATCCCTGCTGACTTTTGAAAATCTTTTGATCTGTTTTGGCGCATATATTTTAGGAATGTCAGCCGGCGGTCTCGTGCATAAAGGAATTGTCTGTTTCATCAATCATCTGCTCCATTTAGGAATTGATACTTCCCGGATTCCCTTTTGGAATTTTTCCGCCGTATCCAGAACAACGCTCTTTGTATCTGCAGTCGTTTTGGTATTGAGCCTTTCTAACGCACGTTTCCTGTACAAAACAACATTGATGAATTTAGTACGTTTTGAAAAAAGCGCGGAAAAAAAGATGCGCCTCCGCAGATTTCCTGCACTTCTGGGATTTCTTATGATCACAGGCGGATATATCCTTGCCCTGAATATCCTTCGGGGAAATTGTTCTCTGTGGATCCGGGCAGGATTCTATCAGACAGGTCTTCTGACCTTGTTCCTTGTAGTCTGCGGAACCGTATTATTTATTGCTTCTTTCCTTCCCTATATGATGGAACGGAGCAAAAAGCAAAAGCGGAGGTTTTACACCGGCACAAACATCATCACGACACCGAATTTTATTTACCGGATCCGCTCCAATGCCAGGACATTGATCATGCTCACTTTGCTGTCCGCGGCCGTCCTGACAATCTCCAGCGTCATGGCACTGACGCTGTACTATCCGGCAGCTGCCGTGTCCCGCATTGCTCCGTCAGAAATTGAATTTAGAATAGAAAAGGACGGTCAGATAAAGGCTATAGAGCAGATACTGAAAAAATACGTTCCCGATACCCAGGACATTACTCTGACGAGAACAGATATATACAACGTCACCTCTGATTCCGAAAATCTTCCGGCGGAATATTATTTAGGGTCTGCCCAAAACGAGGCGGATCAAAAAACGCTTCTCAGAGAAGCCGGATTTGAATGTATTTCCTATTCTCAATATGCAGAATTACTGGAAGCCCAAGGAAAAAAATCTGCACCGGATCAGCCTGGCGCCCTGTCAGATGATGAATGTATCTTGATAAAATATCTTCCGGATGAAGATAACCAAAGCGAAAAAGGAGACCAATATGTTTTACAGACAGGCAATCGAGAAAAAACAGTCACTGTAAAAGCAGTATCCCTGGATAATGCCATCTCTTTTGCAAACAGTATCGGAACACTCGTAATCAGCGACAGCCTGTATTCGGAAATAAGCCAACACCAGACGCCGTCCGCAAGTATTGTGAGTTTAAACGGAAGGCCACTGGAAAACAACGAAGAATTGTATCAGGCATTATCGGATTACCTGGATGGCAGCCCCTATCTGCAGGGAAATTCTCACAGGGTAAACGAACTGATGTATCTGAACAGCTCCACTTTTCTTTTGATCGGTTTCCTTGTTGCCCTTTTCTTTATCGCAGTTGGGAGCATTTTATATTTCAATAATCTCTCGGCCGTAATAGATTCCAGAGCAGACTATGAGATCCTGGGAAAAATGGGATACAGAACGAGTCAGATCAGACGGATCATCAGAAAACAGACCTTAACCTTTTTCGGCATACCTTTTATTCTGGGGCTCTTAGACTGTATCTTTGCAACGATCGTTTACAAGATCGGACTGATGCAGAATATTTTAGGAAATTCTCCAAGCCAATACGTTCCTGTCATAATCGCAGTTTTACTGACAGCTTTGATATACGGCATATATTACTTCCTGACTGTCCGATCATGTTACAAAGCAGCTAAAATCTGCTATAATACATAACCAAAGAACCATCAGGGGAGGGAAAATGATTGAAAAGCCCGGCTATTAAAATTTTACTGTTTATAAATCACATTTTCATCATCTTACTTTTAGGCGTCACAGCAACCGACGCACCGCCTTTATCTGTTCAAAACACTGTGCCTCTTCTGCTTGCCACATTACTGCTTGCCGACATCACTTATATTGCCTCCTGCAATGTGAAGGAAAACTCTGTTCTTTTTCTATTCTGCGGTCTATTGGCGGCGGATAGCTGGTACCTGCTTTTTGATTCAGGGACGCAGCCGGCAGACAGTATATTCTTCCGGGTCCTTGGTCCCGTTATCATGTACCTTTCCCTTAAATTCTGCTTTTTATTTTTATTTCAGGGATATAACTATAAGCTCAAAAAGATCACCGACATTTTAATTCTCCTTTTCTGTATCAGTGCTGCCGCCGGCGCTTTTCTTTCTGATACCATATACGCCTGGGCTTATGGGATTCAATTTACGGGAAGCATCCTTTGCTTTGCCATGATTCTTTTACATCATCGAAAAAGAGTGAGTTTCGTTTTGCGGAGTGAAAAACGCCCCATTCTTTTCTCACTCTTTATTACAGCGGCTACTTTTGGAATCTACTATGTGATGACCAGAAATATCGAAAATCATATCGGAAATTTCGGCGTTTATATTGTGGTGCTGATCTTTTCACTGAGCGTTCACGGCATTATTCTGAAAGAGAAAAACAGCATTCCCTTATCCGCCGTATTCAGCCTGAAACAGCGGCTGCTCCTCGGCGCTGTCAGCCTAAGCGTTTTATGTATGGTCTGCCTTGCATTTAACAGCTCCTTCACTTTGTTTCTTCTTTTGAATTTGCTGCTGGCATTGATTTTCTTCTGCAATATTTTATTAGGGGAAAATCTGAAACACAAAAAGAACATTGCCGCCGCCCCCGGCAGATATGCCCTGGCATTAGACAGATTAAAACAGGAAGAAAACCTGAAAGCAGAATTTGCAAATTTCCTCCACGATGAAGTGTTGCAGGATCTATTGTCCGTAAAAAATATGACCCCCAAAAGTTACCGTCCGGAAATACAGGACATTATGATCGAGACTCTTGACAACTTAAACGTCCGCATCCGCAATCAAATGCAGGATTATCACCCGGTCATCCTGAAAACACTTACGCTGAAAGAAAACTTAATAAGTCTCATCGAAAATGTTTCCGCCGCATTTCCCCAGCGGAGTCTGAAAGTGTCCTTTGATTGCCCTGATACCCTGTTCATTGCAGAGCCGTACGATCTATTAGTGTACAGACTGATAAAAGAACTTTTAACTAATATCTACAAGCATTCCGACGGAACTCACGCATGGATCACCGTTTCTTCGAAAAAAGATACGGTAAATCTCAGCGTCTGTGATAACGGGAGCGAAAATCCTCTGAACGAGAAATTCGAAACCAACAGCCCACTTTGGCATAAAGGAATTTTTTCCATAAAAGAACAGATTTCGGACTTAAACGGAACCATGTCTATTTCCGACAATATCCCTCATGGGGTCCGGATCGAGATTTCATTTTTGATGAAAGGAGATGTTTCTTATCAATATTTTGTTAGTTGACGATCATGCCCTTTTCGCCAAAAGTCTGGCGATCGCATTAGAAGAATATTCCGAGATCGAGCATTTCATCATCACACAGGAAACAGAAGGCCTGTCAGATCTTGTGCTCCGGGAACATATTGACATTGCCCTGATGGACATTAACCTGGGAAAATTAAGCGAAAACGACGGACTGACGCTGGCCCGGCGCTTATTGAAAGTCATTCCGGATTTAAAAATTATCATCCTTACCGGCTACGACCTGCCCGTTTACCGGCACGAAGCAAAAAAATCCGGCATATCCGGATTTCTCAATAAAAATATAAATCCTGATAAACTACTGGATTCTATCCTCTCAGTTTATCATGGCCGCTCCTGTTTTCCGCCGGACGAAAACGAACCGGTTATCGAAGAACTGACCAACACGGAAAAACAGATCCTGCAGTTAATTTCCTCCGGGAAAAAGCGTAAAGACATCGCAAAAGAACTCTATATCAGCGAACGGACACTTTCCAATCATTTACAGCATATTTATGAAAAACTGGGCGTGACTTCTTCCATCGAAGCAGTTGCCAAGGCGTTTCAAATGGGGTATATTGCGCCTTTGGGGTGAGGGGCGGAATAAGCCCATTGCCTCAACTCTGCCATTATCTGAATCTGTATTTTCCTTTTCCATGACCGGATACTGGCACAATGACTTCATGCTTTACCAGTTCCTTCAAAAATTCTGATGCTCTGGAGGCCTTAATGTCAATTACCTTCATCACATCCGAACGTCCGAAGATCTCCTGACCAGGAAATGCCTCGCGAAGCTTTAAGATATGTCTTGCCGTTTTGGGGTGAAATAACTCTCCAATGTCCGGTTTCAATTCTCCAATGTCCGGTTTCAATTCTCCAATGTCCGGTTTTTTTACTTTTTTGAAAGTACCACTGATATGCAATGTCCGATTATGAAGCGGATGATTTTCATCCAACAAAAGATTTCTTAAAAACACCTCCAGAAATTCTGTCGTCTCGTGTGTACCATTTTTCAGGTCATTATAGTTAGCTCGAACAAGAGCATTACGAAAGTACCACGCATTCTCTGCAAAAATATCATTTGTTACGTCAAAACCAAGGGTCTTCAAATATTTGATGAAGAACACTGCCGTAGTTCTGGTATTCCCCTCTTCGAACACGTGAATCTGCCATAATTTTGAAATAAATACCGCAAGATGACGAATGATCTCATCCATGGAAAGATTTTGATAAGAGAACTTTCTTTCTTCTGAAAAATCATAATCCAAAGTCGCCCTCAACTCTGTGGCACTTCCATAGAGTACAGTTGCTCCATCAAGCACCCACTCTTTCTTTGTGATATTGTAATCCCGGATACACCCTGCATGAGGATAGATGCCATTAAACAGCTTTCTGTGAATAGAAAGATATTGGTTTGGCGTGAAGCTGAACGCTTTCTCTGAAAGAAGCTCCGCAATTCTGACAGAGACCTTATCCGCCTCCTCTGTGCGATCTGACGCATTGCGAGCAGGATTCTCTTCATAATAGTCATACAGAAGCGCATTTGCCTCTTCAAAGGATATCTCCCCCTCAATATTACGGACAGCTGTATGCACCAGATATTCAGATGTTTTCAAACCATCAACAGCCTGAAGGCCAATGGCAGTATGCCATGCATACCCCTTATCCCGTTTATCCGGTTCTGACTCTCTGATATATTCTTTAAAAGGATCTTGGTTCACTCCATCTCACCTCCATTTTCTGCCCAACAATATGAAAAAAGTATACCACCTGTTCTCCAAGGTCTATCCCCTTGGGTAAAGCAATTTCCACATACCCATTCTGCGGAAACAGAAACATACAGTCATTTTACCCAGAATCGGAAGAAGTCCTTGATTTACTGGGCTTTTCTCGTCAGCCGAACAACCGTCTCCACATGCACCGTCTGCGGAAACATATCCACCGCCCGAACTCTCTCCAGTTCATATCCTCTTTCCCTTAAATACTTCACATCCCTTGCAAGTGTCGCTGAATCACAGCTTACATATACAATTCGGTCAGGCTGCATTTTTACCATAGTGTTTAATACTGCTTCCTCGCATCCTTTTCTTGGAGGATCCACTACAATTACATCTGCGTAGATTCCCTCTTTTTCATATTTTTCAGGAAGAACGTCTTCTGCTTTTCCAACATAAAAGTCTGCATTATCAATGCTATTTATCCTGGCATTATTTTTCGCATCATCAATGGCCTGCGGTACAATCTCAACTCCATATACCTGCTTTGCCTTTTGTGCAAGGAACAAAGAAATTGTCCCGATTCCGCAGTATAGATCCCATACCGTTTCTTTTCCGGTAAGGCCCGCATACTCCAAGGCTGTCCCATAGAGCTTTTCTGTCTGTATTGGATTCACCTGATAAAAAGACAGGGGAGAAATCTGATATTTTACATTTCCAATGTAATCCGTAATATAGTCTTTGCCCCAGATTGTTTTTATACAGCTTCCCATAATGACATTTGTTTTTTCCTCATTCACACTATATGAAATACTCGTCATTCCCTCAATATGGGTAAGCTGTCGGACCAGTTCATCACTGTGCGGCAGCGTTTTTCCATTAATCACAAGACAGACCATCATTTCTTTTGTTGTAAAGCCTTTTCGGATCAGGATATGACGCACCAATCCCGTATGCGTTTCTTCATTGTAGGCTTCCACTTTGTACTTTTCCATGAAAGTCAAAATTATCTGAAGTACTTCTCGATTCTCTTCCGCTCCAAGCGCACAGTCACCGTCAGGTACCGGTATGATCGAATGGGTTCGCCCTGCATAGAATCCTACTGTCAGTTTCCCGTCCCTCGTTCTTCCAATGGGGAACTGAGCCTTGTTTCGGTACCGAAACGGCTGCTCCATGCCGCATATGGGCTCCATCACTTTGTCCAGCATTTCCGGACTGATATCGCCAAGGCGAATCAGATTGTTGCGGACTTTTTCATGTTTAAAGGCAAGCTGGCTGTCATAGCTCATTTCCTGGATCTGACATCCTCCACATTGACGTGCGGCCGGACACCTTGCCGAAATTCGTTCATCAGATGATTGAATAATATTCATTAATTTTGCATATCCATAATTTTTCTTAGCTTTCATAATTTTGGCTTCCACCACATCGCCAACTATGGCGTCTTTAATGAACAGAGTATATCCATCTACCTTTCCGATTCCCTCTCCTCCGATGCCAATATCCTTGATTTCTACTGTAACAATATCATTTTTCTGCATAAAAATACTCCATTTTTACAAAAATACCCACCATTAATATCAATTTGGGACGTAGTACTTTTGAAGTTTACTACGTCCCCGTTAACAGTTTATTCACATTTATATCGATGTTTTCCGCAGGTTTGTCTCGAACAGGCGATTATATCCCAGCCAGTCTTTGCTGTTTTTGTCTTTGAAGATTTCTGTCAGTGTCTGCATTTTTGCGTCTGTGCAGTCTGCGAAGTGAAGCGCCATCGCCTCTGCCAGAGCCGGCTTTTTCGGTGAACCGTATTCCAATTCGCCGTGATGAGCGATAACGCAGTGTTTCAGTTCATTTGCCAGTTTTTCCGGAAAGTCCGGTATTTCTCTGATTGCGTCGCTGATCATTTCCACGCCGATCACAATATGTCCGAGAAGCTGACCATCGTCGGTATAATCGTTTGTCGGAAAGGGGGAAAGTTCTTTCATTTTCCCGATATCGTGGCACATTGCTGCCGTATAGAGCAGATCCCGGTTGAGGATCGGATATGCACCTGCCATGTACTCGCAGAATTTCACGACACTTAATGTATGTTCCAAAAGGCCTCCGGAAAATCCGTGATGTACGCTTTTGGCTGCCGAATGTGCTTTAAACTTTTTAATAAATTTTTCGTCTTTTTCAAAATAATATTCTATCACCTGACGAAGATATGGATTTTTAATCTGTTTGCCGTACGCCAGTAGTTCCTGATACATACTCTCCGGATTTTTCTCGGTTGTCGGCATATAATCAGCGGCGTTGTATTCGTCTTCATATGCCTTCCGTATCTGTTTAATATTCATCTGAAGCGCATTGTTATAGCTGATGATCTCTCCATACACTTCAATAAAATCCATTTCATCATAATCTGCGATTCCTCCGGAATTTGGATCCCAGACCTTCCCGTCCAGTGTTCCTGTCTTGTCCTGTAGGATCAGATTGTCATATGGTTTCCCGTTTCTTGTTTCTGCAGAACGTTTTCCTTTGCAAAGATAAATGTTCCGAATTGTCTCTCCCTCGCAGAGAGTATTGATATATCTCATATAGCTGCCTCTTTCTAGTCTGATTTTTGTTATTCTTTACTTCCTATGGCCACTGTAAAATCAATGTCCACGTAACCGCCGTTTCCCTGTCTTTTTCCTTCTACTTTAATTTCTTTTCCAGCATCCAGTTCCATCAGGGCATTCGTATATCCACTCAGCGTGGAAATACTGGTTTTTCCAATGCGGGTGATCACATCCCCGCTTTGAATCCCTGCCTTCATGGCCGGAGAATCCGCTGCAACTTCCTGCACATAAATTCCTTCCGGAAGCCCCTGCTGTTCTGCAAGATCCTCTGTTACTGTCACGCTTAAGATTCCAAGATAAGGAACGGCTTTATTATTCGACAGAAATTCAACGGCTTTTTTCAAATCAGAAATGCCATAGGCGATGACCTGCCCCTGCCCTTCTTCACCCAAAAGCGTCTGATCTATGATTCCAACGATCTGTCCGTCCGTATCAGCCAAAATACCTGTCCCTGCCTGTGAAGACGGGATGTCTGTGCAAATGAGATCATATTGCCCATCATACTTCATTACTCTATTTGCAGTAGAAGCCGCAATGCCGATCCCCATTCCTCCGTAATAACCGAATGGACTTCCCAAAGCAAGGATTACCTCACCTTTCAAAATACTATTGGAACTTCCCAATGTAGCAATCTGAATCTGATTCCATGCAGATTCCGACACTGTATTTTTGGCTACAGCCAGAACCGCAATACCCAGATTATCGTCTCTCTTTTTCAGGCTTGCCGGATAAGTCTTCCCGTCCGCCAGTTTGACCGTGATATTTGCACTGCCGCTTAATACTCTGCTGCTTCCCAAAATAAGAAGTTCTGTCCCATTATCTTCAAAGAGTACTCCTGCTGCACTGGATACCGCCGGTTCCTCATCCGACTCTTTACCGCTCCCTTCTGCCCTGATCTCCACGATGCTGCGGTTTACAGTATTTCCTATATTTATAAGAGCCCGATTCATTTCCTCATAGTCTTCAACTGTCAGAGTCTGCGCCTCCTGCGTTTCTCCCTGCCCTTCTGCTTCTGTCTCTTCTTCTTCCTCTTCAGGAATTGTAATTTTCTGCGGATTGCCGGCAAATTTTTCCTCTGCCCAGGGTTTGAGCGCACAAAATCCTATGCATGCCGCAAGGCCAAAAACAAGACCAAGGCCTGCATACTTTAAAACGATATTCCGGAGCTTGTTATGTCCGCCATTTTCATCCTTAATCGTTTCCTGAAGGAAAGCATAATCATCCTTCTTTTCTTCAGGTTCTTCCTGATATCCCATGACGCATCTTCTCCTCGTACAATCCTTTTTTTAGTATACAATATCGCCCCGCAATGTTCAACATTTATCCTTTCCTTTCCCCCTCAAATGGGGTATAATGTCCACGTAAGCAAAGAGCCATGCAGAAATACAAGAGATCAGCAGGGGCTGCTTGCAGACACTGCTGGTATCTTGTATTTCTATAGGGCGAATGCCCGTGAGCGAGAGACTTTTGTCTCGAGCTCGCATGGCTCTTTGCGGGAGCTTGTCTTTCATAGGGCGAATGCCCGTGAGCGAGAGACTTCTGTCTCGAGCTCACATGGCTCTTTGCGGGGGCTTGTCTTTCTTAGGGCGAATGCCCGTGAGCGAGAGACTTCTGTCTCGAGCTCGCATGGCTCTTTGCGGGGGCTTGTCTTTCTTAGGGCGAATGCCCGTGAGCGAGAGACTTCTGTCTCGAACTTGCATGGCTCTTTGCGGGGACTTGTCTTTCTCAGGGCGAATGCCCGTGAGCGAGAGACTTCTGTCTTGAGCTCACATGGCTCTTTGCGGAGACTTGTCTTTCTTAGGGCGAATGCCCGTGAGCGAGAGACTTCTGTCTCGAGCTCGCATGGCTCTTTGCGGAGACTTGTCTTTCACAAAGCCACCGGGCACACTACACAAACAACAATCCAACAACCAGGTGAATATATATGAATCAAAAAACACTGAATAAACTTGAATACAACAAAATCATCGAACTTCTGGCACAGCAGGCCACCTGTCCCGGAGGCGAACGCGCCTGCCGGGCTTTAAAACCGTCTGCCGACTTAACTGCCATCGAAACAGCACAGGCGGAAACAGAAGCCGCTTTTTCAAGGATCGTCCGCAAAGGAAAACTTTCTCTTAGCGGCTGTTATCCTGTATCCGACTCTCTGAAACGCCTGGAAATCGGCGGAACTTTAGGAGCCGGAGAACTGCTGCGCATCTGCAAGCTTCTCTCGGCTGCAAACCGTGCGAAATCCTACGGACGCCACGAGACAACGGACGATCTTGCAGATTGTCTGGACCCGTATTTTGAACAGATCGAACCCCTTACCGTTCTGTCGTCCGAGATCGAACGGTGCATCATCAGCGAGGAGGAGATCAGCGACGATGCAAGCCCTGCCCTGAAGCAGATACGCCGGCAGATCGGCCTTGCAAATGACCGGATCCATTCCACCCTCACCTCCCTTGTAAATGGTTCCATGCGCAGTTATCTTCAGGACGCATTGATCACCATGCGGGGAGACCGTTACTGCATCCCTGTCAAAGCAGAATACAGAAGCCAGGTTCCCGGTATGATCCACGACCAGTCGGCCACCGGATCCACTCTTTTCATCGAACCAATGTCTGTTGTAAAGCTGAATAACGACCTAAAGGAGCTGTACGGCAAGGAACAGGAGGAAATCCAGGTGATCCTGGCCTCTCTTAGCGCCGCTGCCGCCGAGCACATCGATGCCATACGCGCCGATTACCAGATCATGACTACCCTTGATTTTATTTTCGCAAAGGGGAGTCTTGCACTGTCCATGAACGCAAGCCGTCCGGTCTTCAATCAGGACCGGCGCATCCATATACGTGAGGGCCGCCATCCTCTCCTTGACCGGAAAAAGGTAGTTCCCATCACCGTGACGCTGGGGGATACCTTTGATCTTCTGATCATTACCGGTCCCAACACCGGGGGAAAAACTGTCTCCCTGAAGACAGTGGGACTTTTCACCCTCATGGGACAGGCCGGACTTCATATTCCCGCCCTGGACCGCTCTGAACTGGGTGTTTTTGAAAATGTCTATGCAGATATCGGAGATGAGCAGAGTATTGAGCAGAGCTTAAGTACCTTCTCGTCTCATATGACAAATATTGTCTCCTTCCTGAAAATGGTCACTCCGTCTTCTCTCGTCCTCTTCGACGAGCTGGGCGCCGGAACAGACCCTACAGAAGGTGCAGCTCTTGCCATTGCGATCCTAAGTCATCTTCATCGGCAGGGAATCCGCACCATGGCAACCACCCATTACAGTGAGCTGAAGGTATTTGCCCTTTCGGAGAAGGGCGTGGAAAATGCCTCCTGTGAGTTTGATGTGGAAACTCTCCGTCCCACTTATCGTCTTTTGATCGGTATTCCCGGCAAGAGCAACGCCTTTGCCATTTCCAGCAAACTGGGGCTTCCCGACTACATTATTGAGGACGCCCGCCGTCAGCTTTCCTCCCAGGATGAATCCTTTGAGGACATTTTAAGCAATCTGGAACAGAGCCGGCGCACCATTGCCCGGGAGCAGGAGGAGATTGCCGCTTACAAGCGGGAGCTGGAAAAACTGAAATCCGAAGCGAAACAAAAACAGGAAAAACTGGATGCGCAGCGGGAACGCATCATCAATGAAGCCAACGAAAAGGCCCGCACTATCCTGCAGGAAGCCAAGGATGTGGCCGATGAAACAATGAAAAATTTCCGGCGTTTCGGCAAGGAAAACATTTCCGCCTCCGAGATGGAGAAAGAAAGGGAACGCCTCCGCCGCAAGATCGCCGCATCAGAGTCCGGAAATTCCCTGCAGACAAGGAAGCCTGCCAAGGTTCACAAACCAGGCGATTTCAAATTAGGGGAATCTGTCCGTGTCCTCAGCATGAACTTAAACGGTACTGTTACCTCTCTTCCCGATTCCCGCGGAAATGTAACAGTGCAAATGGGAATACTCCGCTCGCAGGTTAATATTTCCGATCTGGAGATCATTGAGGAAAAGCCGGTATATACTGCTGCCAAGAACAGACGTAATACATCCCAGGGCAAAATGAAGATGGGCAAATCCCTTTCTGTCAGCCCGGAGATCAATCTTCTGGGAAATACAGTGGATGAGGCGATTGCCAAACTGGATAAATATCTGGATGACGCTTACCTTGCGCATATTAACCAGGTGCGGATCGTTCACGGCAAAGGAACCGGAGCGCTCCGCAATGGAATCCATAATTATCTTCGCCGTCAAAAACATGTGAAAAATTATCACCTTGCCGCTTTCGGCGAGGGAGATGCCGGCGTAACTATTGTAGAATTTAAGTAACCAGGGGGAGAACTATGGTAACGAAACAGAAAATCTTAATTGTAGACGATGACGAAAATATTGCTGAACTGATTTCGCTGTATCTGACAAAGGAATGTTTTGACACAATGATGGTCCACGACGGAGAAGAAGCATTAAAAACCTTTGATCTTTATCAGCCTAATCTGATTCTCCTTGATCTGATGCTGCCCGGTATTGACGGCTATCAGGTGTGCCGGGAAATCCGCAGCCGTTCTCAGACGCCTATCATCATGCTTTCCGCAAAAGGTGAGGTTTTTGACAAGGTTCTGGGGCTGGAACTGGGTGCCGATGACTATATTCTGAAACCATTCGACTCCAAAGAACTGGTGGCTCGTGTGAAGGCTGTCCTTCGGCGGTATCATCCTGTCAAGACAGAGGAACCGGAAAAAGATCGCGGGAAATACGTGGAATACCCCGGTATCGCGATCAATCTTACAAACTATTCTGTTCTTGTAGACGGCAAAAATGTGGATATGCCTCCCAAAGAGCTGGAGCTTCTCTATTTCCTTGCCTCCTCGCCCAATCAGGTATTTACAAGAGAACAGCTTCTGGATCAGATCTGGGGCTATGAATACATCGGCGACACAAGAACAGTAGATGTCCATATCAAACGGCTCCGTGAAAAGATCAAGGATCATCCATCCTGGAGTCTTAGCACAGTATGGGGAATCGGCTATAAATTTGAAGTAAAGTAACGGCTAAGTAAATCTTTTATGAAATAAATCTTCTATGGAGAACAGTCATGATCTTTCACCGTTCTAAACAAAATCAGCGGAAGGCTACCCTTCCGCTTAACAGCACACTATATCTGAAATTTATTGTTATTTATATTGTGTTTGGCTTTCTGGCCCTTTTCACTGCTGCCACATTGACTTCCAGTCTGACTTACACAAGTCTCAAGGAATCTGCTGCCAGCAGACTCTATTCCGAAGCTACTGTCTTTGCCAATGATTATCTTCCGGATTATTTCAACGAATTCTTATCTTCTTCTGAAGTTCGTATGCAGCTGGAGGGAATGAGTTCTTACACAGACGCTTCTGTCTGGCTGGTAGACCGGGAAGGTACTCTTTTGTTTTCTGCCCATCCGGATATCTATCCATCCGCCCCCTCTGCGATTGAAAATTTCAACCCGGCCGAAAACGGAAGTTCTACTTATCAGGAGGGAAATTATCATGGCTACTTTTCAGAATCCGTTCTTACCGTCATGGTCCCGGTGATCCGCGGTTTTTCCACAGACGGATATCTTCTGATCCACAAATTCGTATCAGATATCACCCAGTCGAGAGACATGCTGATGCAGTTTGTATACATTACTGTCATCATCATTTACCTTCTCTCTTTTATTGTACTGCTGGCCTTTCAGGTTCTCGTATACCGTCCCTTGCGCAAGATCACAGAGGCGGCGACTCAGTATGCCTCGGGAAATCTGGACTACGAGATTCCTGTCACCACGGAAGATGAAATGGGATACCTGTCCGCCTCTTTAAACTATATGTCATCACAACTCAAAGATATGGAAGATTATCAGAAAAAGTTTGTCGCTAATGTATCCCATGATTTCCGATCTCCGCTTACATCCATTAAAGGTTATGTGGAAGCCATGACAGATGGAACGATTCCGCCCGAAATGCAGGAAAAGTACCTGAAGATCATTCTCTTTGAAACAGAACGTCTGACGGATCTGACACAGGATCTCCTCACATTGAATGAATTTGACACAAATAACCTTCTTTTAAACAGGGAAAATTTTGATATTCACGAAGTCATTAAAAATACGGCCGCCTCTTTCGAGGGAACATGCACCCACAAAAAAATTTCTATCGAGCTTGTTCTCGCCACAAAACATGTGAATGTCTATGCAGATAAACGTAAGATCCAGCAGGTTCTCTATAATCTGATCGACAACGCCATTAAATTCAGCGAGCCGGAGTCCACCGTCATTGTAGAGACAACCGATCGCGGCGACCGGATCCACATTTCTGTAAAAGATTACGGGATAGGGATTCCAAGAGATGCCCTGAATAAAATCTGGGAGCGCTTCTATAAAACCGACAACTCCCGCGGAAAGGACAAAAAAGGCACAGGCCTGGGGCTCGCCATTGTTAAGGAAGCTCTCCAGGCCCATGGTGAAAATATTAATGTCATCAGTACTGAAGGTGTGGGAACCGAGTTTATCTTCTCTCTTCCCAAGAAAGGGAATTAATAGAGCATAGCTGCTATTTCGCCTTCTTGTATATTATCTGCGTCTACCCAGACGTATCCGGAATCGATTTCCGCTTCATTTCCCATATCCAGAATAGAACGGGCGCTTGCCACAATGGCTGCATATCCCATTCCGTAAGGATTCTGAGCTACAAGTCCGTATATACTGCCGTCCTGCAAAGCCTGAACCTCTTCTTCGGTAGCGTCAAAGCCTACAATCTTCACGTCTTTTTCCAGACGGGCGGACTGCTCTGCCGCTGTCATGACTGCATTTCCGCTCGTACCATATATCCCTTTTACATCCGGATTCTTTGCAAAAATATAATCCATCAGTTCGTCATCTGTGATATCAGCTGCCTGAACCTGCGTTTCCGGATCCTCATTCACTCTGGCCTCTTCCCCTGCCTTTGCATAAGTTCCTCCATTTATCTCATCTGCCATAGTCTGCTTCAGACTATCCAGATCTTCCAGATAATAAATGTTTTTCACTTCCATCTCCGGATAATCATTCTTTATCTTATTGACAAAAGCTTCTTCTCTCTCTTTTGCGGTAATAGATCTGGAATCATGGACAAAGACCATGACTTCTCCTTTGTTCTCCAGCGCTTCTGCCATATGTACGGCCGCCTCCTCTGCTGCCGCTGTATTGTTTGTGCTGATTCTTGCCATGATATTCTGATAGTTGCTGCCTGAATCAAAGGTTACAACAGGAATCCCGTTCTCTGCCGCCAGGTCAAACTGGACATCACATGACTGTGAATCAATGATCGAAATCGCTACTGCGGCAGGATATCTTGCCAGCTCTTCATCCAGGATGTTCACCTGTTCATCTACGTTTCCATTCTCACTGGGGCCGCTGTATACCATACGTACCTTATCGTCCCCTTTATATCCAAGCGCTTCATTTATATCATCCACGGCCTGCTGTGCCCCTTCTTGTACATTATCCCAATAATCTCCCGAGGCAGCCTTGCCGAGCAGGGAAAAATACGTTCCTGGCTCCAGATTCAGCCCTTCTACATTTCCATAGGCTGTCGGATTCAGGGCATCCAGTCTGATCTTTTCTTTGTCCACTTTTTCTTCTGTTTTATTAACGGTTGTTTCCCGCTCTTCTCCGTCATTGGACTGAACAGCGCAGCTGCAAAAAAGTAAAGCTGTGCTTAATACGATTGCTGATAATTTCCACTTTTTACACATTACTTTCCTCTCCCTGCATCATATTTTTTTACGTAACTACAAACACTATACACCAAAACAGCGGGAAAATGTAAAAAATTTTTCTTAAATTTTACTGAGAACTTTCTATTATTTTTGTATACTGTATTCAATTTAGTACAATATTCTTATTGACTAAATGATATTCGTTCTCATATAATAATCTTAACCGGTCTGTATCAGGTTTGACCGGTTGGTAATTGATCAAACAGCTCATTTAAGGAGGAACCTTTTATGGAAAAACATTGGATCTCTGAAAGCTGGGACGGCTTCCGCCCCGGCAGATGGAACCGTACATCCGTCAATGTGCGCGACTTCATTCAGAATAATTATACTCCCTATGAGGGAGATGAAGCTTTTCTTGCAGGCCCCACAGAGGCCACCAGAAAACTTTGGGAACAGGTTATGGATCTGTCTAAAAAGGAGCGTGAGGCAGGAGGCGTCCTTGATATGGATACGAAGATCATCTCCAGCATTACTTCACACGGACCGGGCTATCTCAACAAAGACCTGGAACAGATCGTAGGCTTCCAGACAGACAAACCTTTCAAGCGTTCCCTGCAGCCTTTCGGAGGAATCCGTATGGCACAGAATGCATGCCACGAGAATGGATACGAAGTAGATCCTGAAGTGGTGGATATCTTTACCAAATACAGGAAAACTCACAATCAAGGGGTATTTGACGTCTACACGCCGGAGATGCGCCTTGCCAGAAAGTCAGCGATCATCACAGGTCTTCCGGACGCTTACGGACGCGGACGCATCATCGGCGATTACCGCCGCGTAGCTCTGTACGGAACTGACTGGCTGATCGAGGACAAAAAGCAGCAGCTTGCCACCTCCCTTGTCCGTATGACCGGAGATAACATCCGTTTAAGAGAAGAACTGGCCGAACAGATCCGGGCCCTCGGCGAATTGAAAGAATTGGGTGAGATTTACGGATTCGATATCAGTAAGCCGGCCAAAAATGCCAAAGAGGCAATTCAGTGGCTCTACTTCGGCTACCTGGCAGCCGTCAAAGAGCAGAACGGCGCTGCCATGAGTCTGGGCCGCACCTCTACCTTCCTCGACATCTATATTCAAAGAGATCTTGACCGCGGGCTTATCACGGAAGAACAGGCGCAGGAGTATATCGATCACTTTATTATGAAGCTTCGCCTGGTAAAATTTGCCCGTACTCCGGAATACAATTCCCTTTTCTCCGGAGACCCGACCTGGGTGACTGAATCCATCGGAGGAGTGGGCATCGACGGACGGCCGCTCGTGACGCGTACTTCCTTCCGGTATCTCCATACACTGGACAACCTGGGAACCGCTCCGGAACCGAACCTGACCGTATTATGGTCTACGAGGCTGCCACGGGCTTTTAAAGAATACTGTGCGAAGATGTCTATCAAATCTTCTTCCATTCAATATGAAAATGATGATCTGATGCGTGCTACCCATGGAGATGACTATGCGATCGCATGCTGTGTATCTTCTATGCGTGTCGGAAAGGAAATGCAGTTCTTCGGAGCCAGAGCCAACCTGGCTAAATGCCTCCTGTACGCTATCAACGGCGGTATGGACGAACGGCTGAAGGTACAGGTGGGTCCGAGATACCGCCCGGTAGAAACAGAATATCTGGATTACGATGATGTCATGCAGAAGTTTGACGATATGATGGAATGGCTGGCAGGCCTGTATGTCAACACACTGAACGTCATTCACTATATGCATGACAAATACTGCTATGAAAGGCTTCAGATGGCCCTTCACGACAGAGAAGTGAAACGTTACTTTGCAACCGGTATCGCCGGCCTTTCTGTTGTGGCCGATTCCCTGTCCGCCATCAAATATGCCAAAGTAAAGGCTGTACGTGATGAGGATGGTCTGGTGGTTGATTACGAAGTAGAAGGTGATTTCCCGAAATACGGAAACAATGACGACCGCGTAGATGAAATCGCAGTAGAGCTTGTCCGAAACTTCATGGATAAGATCCGCAAGCATCACACCTACCGTCATTCCATTCCTACTATGTCTATCCTCACCATCACATCCAATGTTGTTTACGGTAAAAAGACCGGAAATACACCGGATGGCAGAAAACAGGGCGAGCCTCTTGCGCCGGGTGCAAACCCGATGCATCAAAGAGACACTCACGGGGCTTTGGCTTCTCTTGCCTCTGTTGCAAAGATCCCATTCCGCCATGCACAGGATGGTATCTCAAATACCTTCTCCATCATTCCGGGAGCGCTCGGAAAGGACGACATGATCTTTGCCGGGGATCTGGATCTTGACAGGCTGGAGGCAGAGTGCGGAAATATGGCGTGCAATATTCCAAATATCGAAGAGAGCATTGACCGCGAGTAATTTAACTGGTATTGTAAATAGAAAGGAGAATCATTATGACAGTAAATAAACAGCAGGTAGATAATCTTGTATCCATGTTAGACGGCTATGTTGAACAGGGCGGACACCATCTGAATGTAAATGTATTCACAAAGGAAACTCTTCTGGATGCCCAGAAGCACCCCGAAAAATATCCGCAGCTCACTGTCCGTGTATCGGGATATGCCGTAAACTTCATCAAACTGACGAAAGAGCAGCAGGATGACGTTATTGCCAGGACATTCCACGAAAATCTTTAAGCTATGAAAGGTTTTGTGCATTCGATAGAAAGCTGCGGCACTGTGGACGGTCCCGGGATCCGTTATGTGATCTTCCTTCAGGGCTGTCCCATGCGGTGTCAGTACTGTCATAATCCGGATACATGGGAGTATGGAAAAGGAACGGAAATGACTGTCCAGGAAGTTCTGGAAGGTTTTTATTCCAATCTTCCTTTCTACAGAAATGGAGGAGTGACTGTCACCGGAGGGGAGCCCATGATGCAGATGGATTTTCTGATCGAGGTTTTCCGTGATCTAAAGAAACACGGCATCCACACCTGCATCGATTCTTCGGGAATCATGTTTAATCCTCACAATGATGCCTTTATGAAACGGCTGGATGAACTTTTATCCATGACTGATCTCATCCTTCTGGATATCAAGCATATAGATGACAGACAGCATCAGATTCTGACCGGACATTCCAACCGCCAGATTTTGGCTTTTGCCAAATATCTGGATGAACGGGGTGTCCCTGTATGGATCCGTCACGTTGTCGTCCCCGGCATTACACTGTTCCGGGAATATCTGGAACAGCTTGGAGCGTTTATGGGGACTTTAAATAACGTGAAAGCCCTGGATGTGCTTCCCTATCATTCCATGGGAAAAATAAAATATAAAACCCTACATCTTTCCTACCCATTGGAAAATACCAGGGAAGCCACCAGGGAAGAAGCGGCTATGGCAAAACACATTATTTTATCCGCCTACAAAAAGGCTAAAAGTTGAAAATGACATTCAATTTCTTGTCCTAAATTTAGAACATCTTTTTCTCTTGTATATTTGTTTTTTTTGTATTATGATATGTATAAACCAAGTAGACTTATGTTCTATAATGATAAAGGAGGATATACCAATGGCACATGTAATTAGTGATGAATGTGTAAGCTGTGGAGCTTGCGAAGCAGAATGTCCAGTAGGAGCTATTTCTCAGGGCGCTGACCACTATGAAATCGATGCAGACGCTTGTGTTGACTGCGGAGCTTGTGCAGCTCAGTGTCCAACAGGAGCAATTTCCCAGGGCTAATTCATCTCTGGAAACATAAAAACAAAAAAGAAATCAAAAAAGACAGGCTGGTTCGACAGACTGTCTTTTTTTCGTCTCTTTTTGTATTTTCCGGCGGAATATGTAACTAAGATTCCCCGGGCACATCCTCCTTTTGACAATATCTTCACTGTGTACATGCTATACTTGGAATTGCAAAGGGGGTATGAATATGGGAAACGCACTTAACACATTAAGCAGTGCAACAAAAGAAGATACCAAACTATACAATTGTATTAAAGAGCTATATGAACAGGGCGTTCCATTTGACGAGCTGAAAGCTCTCATTCCCGATATGAAACGCACCAGAGAACAGCTCCGCATGAAGCGTATGCTGGAAAATAATAACGAAGTGCTGACAGCTATGATCACAAAAGAACTGTCCTTCCTCCTGGATGCCAAAGAGCGGCAGGAAGAAGAACAGTTCAAACGGCTGGATCAATTGATCCGCCAGCAGCAGTCCTTTCGGAAAGAAGCTGCCAAAGCAGGACCGGCAGAACGGCTGAAACGCCTACTCCTGCCAGGATAAATTGGCAAACTTCGTGTAATCCGGCAGCCATGCCAGATGAACGGTCCCTATGGGGCCGTTTCTTTGTTTTGCGATAATGATCTCCGCCTGATTAGGCGTCTCTGTATCTTTATTATAATAATCGTCACGGTAAATAAACATTACCACATCGGCGTCCTGCTCAATGGCTCCCGACTCTCTAAGGTCGGAAAGCATCGGTCTGTGATCGGGCCTTTGCTCTACCGCACGGCTGAGCTGTGATAATGCGATCACGGGAACATTCAGCTCCCTTGCCACGCCCTTCAGGGATCTGGAAATATCAGAAATTTCCTGCTGACGCGACTCTGCACGCCCGCCTACTCTTCCGGTCATCAGCTGCAGGTAGTCAATAATGATCAGGTGAAGATCCTGCTCCAGCTTATACTTTCTGCATTTGCTTCTTAATTCGGAAATGGAAATTCCCGGCGTATCATCAATAATAAGGTTGGACTTTCCGATAATCCCCGCACTTTCTATCAATTTTTCCCAGTCATCGTCCTTTAAGTTTCCAGTACGAAGGGCCTGAGAATCCACCTGTGACTCCAGGGAAAACAATCGGTTTACCAGCTGCTCCTTGGACATCTCCAAACTGAAAATGGCTACGGTCTTATTGCCTTTAAAAGCCGCATGCTGTGCGATATTCAAAACAAAGGCTGTCTTTCCCATAGAAGGCCTTGCTGCCACAAGGATCAGGTCCGACGGCTGCAGTCCTGACAGCTTGTAATCCAGATCCAGGAATCCGGTAGGAATACCGGTGACAGTCCCCTTCGTCTTTGCCGCCTTCTCGATCCGGTCCAGGGCATTTAAGACAACCTGCTTGATGGGCACATAATCTCCTGTGCTTCTTTTCTGGGCCAGCTCGAAAATGCTCTTTTCCGCTGTCTCCAGGATCGCTTCCATTGAATCGCTTCCTGCATAACAGGAATTTGCAATCTCTTCATTTGTCTTTATAAGCCTGCGGAGCATAGATTTTTCAAACACAATATCCGCATAATATTTAACGTTCGCTGAAGTGGGAACTGCGGCAACCAGATCGCGGACAAATTCCAGACTGGAAATTTCATCCGGTACATCCTTTTCCTTCAGCCTCTCCTGAAGAGTGATCAGGTCCACCGGCTTCCCTTCATTGAAAAGCTCTGTCATAGAATCAAATATAACGCCGTATGAAGTTTGATAAAAATCTTTGCCGCTGATGATTTCAGAAGCGGTCATGATCGCATCCTTGTCCATCAGCATGGCGCCTACGACAGACTGTTCCGCCTCTATGCTGTGAGGCGGTACACGTTTAATGAGAGCTTCCTCCATCTCCGGCATCGTTCTATGCCTCCTCTGTTACATTTACTTTCAGCTCTACAGTCACTTTCGCGTGAAGTTTTACAGGAACCATGTGAGTTCCCAGGGTTTTCAGCTGTTCCTTAAGCTGGATCTTTTTCTTATCCACTTTCAGTCCCATCTGCTCTTCCACAGCCGACGCAATTTCCTTGGAAGATACAGATCCGAAAGCCTTGCCGCCGTCTCCGGTTTTAATGGAAATGGTCACCTTGCCTTCCTCCAGCTTCTTTCCAAGTTCTTTTGCCGCATCCAGCTGTTCCTGTGCAATCTTCTCCTGATTTGCTTTCTGCAGTTTCAGGTCATTCATATTACTTTTGTTTGCCTCTGCTCCCTTTTTTGTCTTCAGCAGAAAGTTTCTTGCATATCCGTCATTTACCTCCACAATCTCCCCTTTTTTCCCGAGAGACTTTACATCCTCCAATAAAATTACTTTCATCTATATATCTCCTTTTTCTTTCATTTCAGTAAGCACTTTCTTCAGATCCGCCACGGCTTCATCCAGATCCGTATGATCAAACTGGGCTCCTGACGCGTTCATATGACCTCCGCCGCCAAGCCGCTCCATGATCACCTGCACGTTTATCTCATCAATCGAGCGGGCGCTGACATAGATCCTGCCGTTATACACTGTGAGCACAAACGTCGCCTTAATTCCGTCAATGTCAAGCAGTTCGTTGGCTGCCTGAGCCCCAATAATTGTCGGACTTTCGATCTTAAGATTTTCTCCTGTTGCAATTGCAAAATCATCCATATATACTTCCGCTCCGCTGATGATCCGCGCTTTCGCCTGATAGGATTTCAGATCATCCCGAAGAATTTTCCGGATAAACGGGATATCAGCGCCGCACCTTCTTAAGAAGGCCGCCGCCTCAAAAGTACGGACTCCTGTCTTATTCAGGAAATTATTCGTATCGATCATAATTCCTGCATAGAGACTGTTGGCTTCCATGGCCGGTATTTTGACATCATCTACAATATACTGCAGAACTTCTGATACCATCTCACACGCCGACGATGCGTACGGCTCAATGTAGGACAACAATGCACTTTCAATATTATCACTGCTCTGCCTGTGATGATCAAAAACAACCACAGTCTTTGTCATAGTCAGAAGTTCCGGACATTCTGTCATCTTAGGACGGTTCGTATCCACTACGATCACCATGGAACTGTCATCGATCATCTCCTTGGCCTCACCGGAAGTCACAAACATATCATCAGGATAATTGGGATGATTGACAAACTCCTCATACATGACGCGGACAGAGGCGGAAATATTATCCACTACAATATGCGCTTTCTTTTCAAGAGCTGCCGCAGCGCGGTAGATGCCAATTGCCGCTCCCAGGCAGTCCATATCCATCATCTTATGCCCCATAACAAGGATCGTGTCATTGACAGTAATAAATTCGCGGAGTGCTTCTGCTTTTACTCTGGCCTTTACCCTCGTATTTTTGGAGGTCTGCTCCCGTTTGCCTCCGTAGTAAGTAATGCCGCTGCTGTCCTTAATAACCGCCTGATCTCCTCCTCTTGCCAGAGCCAGATCAATGGCTGCCCGGGCATAGGTATAGCTCTGCACGTAAGCAGTCTGGCTAAGTCCGAGACCGATACTTAATGTGGCCGGAATATTATTCCCGATATTTACGGATTTTACATCCTCAAGAAGAGAAAAACGATCCGCTTCCAGTTCCTTGAAGCACTGTTTTTTCATAACGATAAAATATTTATCTGTCTCCATCTTCTTTACGATTCCGTCAAGACGGGCAATATACTGGTTGATCTTCCTGTCGATCAGCGCTACCAGAAGACTCTGGCGCACTTCCTCTACACTGTCGATCACCTCGTCATAATTGTCGATGTAGATCAAACCTGCTACCAGCCGCTGTTCTTCATTTTGACGAAGAGCAGTATTCAGTTCTGTCACATCGGAGAGATAGACCGCAATAAAATATTCCTTCTCTTCCGGCATTTCCAGAAGCTGTTCTGAATTACTGAAGCCTTCCACAGGCACCTTCCTAAGTTCTGCCCGGTACTCTTTATCTTTATAATAGACTTCCATCTCTACCGTCTGATTTTCTTCTTTCGGGAAAATGCTGCGGTTCAGCTCCGGAATGTAACGACTGAGGACATTTTCTCCCTTCAGCTTGCCCCCCAGTATCTCACGGAACTGATCATTCATCCACATCAGCTTCCCATCTTCCAGAAGAAGAGCATATGGTACTGCCAGTTTCTTCAAAAGAGTATTCTGTACGATTCCATACTGGGCTGCAAATTCCACCAGGTCTTTCATAACAAGGGACTTATTATAAAAATACATTACGCCCACGATGACAATATAGATCACAACAAAAAGGCACATCAGCATCCCTGCCTTGCGATCAAGACGATAGATCCATATATTCATTGCGATCAGCAAAATGGACATAACAGCCGGCCATTGCATGTATACTCTTAGTTGTCCTTTTAATCGTACACTTTGTTTTTCTTTCTTCTTCATATTTATATCCCTCAAAAACAATACAACTGCACACTGTATTATACCACTTTTGCCAGTAAAAGGGAAGAATTTTAAATGCCGGCAGTTTTTTTTGCACGAAAGAAGGGGACAAAGATTTTCCGAAAATCTTCGTCCCCCTTTTCAGCCCGGTCTGCTTTTCTTGAAACAGCAGTCCTTCCTTGCTTTTATGATTCGTATCCGTTAGGATTCTGTGACTGCCATCTCCATGTGTCTTCGCACATTTCATCCAGTCCTCTTTCCGCTTTCCAGCCAAGCACCTTCGCCGCCTTTGCAGGATCTGCATAGCACATTGCAATATCCCCTGCACGGCGCGGTTTGATCTCATAGGGAATCCCTTTCCCGCATGCTTTGGAAAATGCTTTTACCATGTCAAGAACCGAATATCCCTGCCCTGTTCCAAGGTTGATCACATCAAGTCCCGGATTAGTGAAAATATAATTGATGGCTTTCACATGACCGATTGCCAGGTCAACTACATGAATATAATCACGCACTCCTGTTCCGTCCGGCGTGTCATAGTCATCTCCAAATACACCCAGTTTTTCCAGTTTTCCTACTGCCACCTGTGAAATATACGGCATAAGGTTGTTGGGGATTCCTTTCGGATCCTCTCCGATACGGCCGCTCTTGTGCGCTCCCACCGGATTGAAATAACGAAGAAGGATCACATTCCATTCCGGATCCGCTTTCTGCAAATCTGTCATGATCTGTTCCATCATGGATTTTGTCCATCCGTACGGATTCGTGCACTGTCCCTTCGGGCATGCCTCCGTGATCGGCATTTCTTCCGGGCTTCCGTATACAGTTGCAGAAGAACTGAATACGATATTCTTTACGCCGACTTCTCTCATTACGTTCATCAGTGTTAAAGTTCCGGTAATATTATTCTGATAATACTCCAGAGGCTTGCGCACAGATTCTCCTACTGCCTTAAGGGCCGCACAGTGGATCACTGCATCGATCTTCTCTGCCTCAAACATAGCTTTTAACGCTTCTGCGTCCAGAACATCTCCTTCATAAAACTGAACGCTTTTTCCTGTAAGCTCTTCCACACGCTTCAGGGATTCTTTAGAGGAATTACAGAGATTATCATACACAACAACCTCATAACCTTCATTCAGAAGTTCCAGGGCTGTGTGGCTTCCGATGTATCCTGCACCGCCTGTGATCAATATTTTCATTTTAATTACCTCCTCATATACGGACTATGTTTTGATGGATCAACTATACTTTGATTATAATCATCACATCTTATAAATACTATAAACATCATGGTGAAAACTATAAAAATATTGCGTTTTATGCTTCCTCCCAGAGATGCTGCGGATAAACTCCCTCATCCTTCATTCTCTGGATCGCTTCCATAACAACCGGCTTGTCCTCTTTATAAGTCACTCCATACCACTTGTCCCTGGATTTCAGGACTGCTGCCGTCGCTTTTCCCTCTCCGATCAGATCGCTGACAACAGTAGGAAGGAAATATTCGCACTTCATCGGATTGCTCTTCAGGCCTTCCTCTAAGAATGCCGGGAATCTTTCCTTGATCTCTTTCAAAATGCTGGCTGTAAATCCCCACATATTCATGGAAACTGTTGTGTCCGCCGGAACGAATGTCCAGGTTGCTCCTTCATCCTCGGAATAGGCAATTCCGCCTTCTCTCTTCTCGATCCTGGTTCTTTCATGAATACCTGTCAGCTCGCCCTTTTCATTCATGTCGCACAGACCTCTGGCCACATGTCCGTTATCTGTAACCGTATTTCCCAGTTCATACCCTACCATAGTATAACGATATTTCTCATCATCCTCATGAGATGCAAGATAATCATAGATCAGTTCAAATGCTTCCCGTCCGTAATAGTCGTCAGCATTGATCACCGCAAACGGTCCGTCGATCTCATCGATCGCACTTAATACCGCATGGGCAGTTCCCCATGGTTTCACTCTTCCTTCCGGCACTTCAAAGCCTTCCGGAATATTCTGAATATCCTGATATGCATAGGCAACATCCATATATTTACTGATGCGTTCTCCTACATTCTCCTTGAAATCCTTTTCTATCTCATGCTTAATAATAAAGACAACCTTTTCAAATCCGGCTCTTTTCGCATCATACATGGAAAAATCCATAATAATATGCCCTTCTTTGTCTACTGGATCGATCTGCTTTAAGCCGCCGTATCTGCTTCCCATTCCTGCTGCCATAATTACTAAAACTGGTTTTTTCATCACTTTCATTTCCTTTCCAAAATTACACAGCCTGTCCGCTGCTGTCCTTTGTACATTTACGCTTATTGTAGTATAAAGAGCCAAAAAAATCTTTATCCTATTTTTTAATTGATTTGTACAATCTGCACTTTCTTTTTGCTTTTTTTACAAAATCAGGGTATAATGTTCACGTAAGCAAAGAGCCATGCAGAAATACAAGAGATCAGCAGAGGCTGCTTGCAGACACTGCTGGTATCTTGTATTTCTATAGGTTCTATAGGGCGAATGCCCGTGAGCGAGAGGCTCTGCCTCGAGCTTGCATGGCTCTTTGAGAGAGCTCGTTTTTCGTATAGTGAATGCGCTATACGCCGCTGCACGGAAGCAAACAAAAAATCAGGAGAACAATATTCTATGGCATATGACGGTATCAGACTAAAAAATTCCATATCGATCGAAAAGCTCTACAGTATTCACTATTTTGAATATATGAGCGATTTTAAATTTCCGGGGGAAACCCATGATTTCTGGGAGTTTGTGTGTGTAGATAAAGGGGAGGTATCCGTCACGGGCGGAGATCGGCAGTTTGTCCTGAAACGGGGCGAAATCGCCTTCCATCAGCCCAATGAATTCCACAGCGTAGAGGCAACGCGGGGAATCGCACCCAATCTGGTCGTTATTTCTTTTGGATGCACGGATCCCGCCATGGATTTTTTCAGAAACCGTATCCTTCAGATCGATGAGAAAGAACGGATGATCCTGGCCGATATCGTCATTGAAGCAAGACGCTGCTTTGACTGCCGCCTGGATGATCCCTATCTGCAAAATATGCCTACAAAAGAGCCTGACGCTTTTGGCGCTCAGCAGATGATCCGCCTCTACCTGGAGCATTTTCTCATCCACATGCTCCGCCGGTACTCCAACCCTATGATACTGCCCAAAAGCTCCCTTCGTCCTCTTCCTCTCAAAGCGACCAAAAAGAGGAGTGATATCGAACTTTTCAATCGCGTGGTGGACTATCTGGAGGCTCATCTGGACAGTCATGTTACCATTGAGCAGATCTGCCGCGAAAACCTGATCGGCCGTTCACAGCTGCAGAAAATTTTCCGGGAACAGAGCAGCCTTGGTATCATTGAATATTTTTCCCTTATGAAAATCAATGCAGCCAAGCAGCTCATCCGCACAAATAAAATGAATTTCACGCAGATTTCCGAGCAGCTTGGCTACACGTCCATTCACTATTTTTCCAGACAGTTTAAAAAAGTAACCGGAATGACACCTTCCGAATATGCCTCTTCCATTAAGGCAATGGCAGACAGAAAGTTTTAACCGAAAACATATTTCTTAAAAACTTCTCCCCGCTCTTCAAAATTTTTGAAGATTCCATAACTTGCCGCCGCTGGTGAGAGTATGCAGGCGCTGCCCTCCTCTCCCAGCTTTCCCGCAAGTTCCACAGCATCTTTCAGGTGATCTACAAGACAAAGTTTTCCACTTCCGAAAAGCGTCGGATATCGCTCTTCTATTTCACTGTAGATCCGTTTCCCTGTTGCTTCCATCAGAATAATGTGTTTTACACTGCTGCCGGCAAGATATTCTTCCAGCTGATCATAATCCACACCTCTGTCCATACCGCCAATCAGTATGCTTCCTGCGTTTTTAATACTCTCAAGCGCCTGGATCGTCGTTTCCCCGATTGTGGAAATGGAATCGTCATAAAAGCGGATTCCGTCTTTTATCCCCAGATATTGAAGCCTGTGGGGAAGGGTTTGATAACTGCGAAGCCCTTTCAGGAACTGTTCATCCGTAAGAGAAAATTCCTTACATATTCCATAAACCATGGCAATATCAAAATAATTATGCTGACCGATGAGGGAAATCCCCTGTTCCGGAATGCGAAGACCGCTGCCTCTGTAGCGCACTGCATTTCCAGCCACTTCAATATCTCCTCTGCCGGAAGGATTTTCTCCCTCGGGGATCAAAACCGCCGAGATCACTTCGCCTTTACATGGCACGCCGGCGCTTTCCGGGCCTGCCCCCTCCACTTCATGTCCGGGAAGAAATTCCATATTGCAGAAAAGGAGATCCTCCTTTTCCTGCCATGCATAGATATTCTGTTTTGCCCGGACATACGCCGCCATCGTTCCATAATGATCGAGATGCTCCTCATAAAGATTCAGAAGCACCGCTATATGAGGAGAAACAGTGATATATTCCAGCTGATGGCAGGATAATTCCAGTACAATGACCTCTCCCACTGTAATGTCTTCCGCAATATCAAACACCGGGATACCGATATTTCCTGCAAGCACGACGTCCTCTCCGTTCTCTTTCAAAACATGATACAAAAGAGTGGATGTGGTGCTCTTTCCCTTTGTCCCGGTAATTCCCACGATCTGACTGCGGAATTTACTGATAAAAAGTCCGGTCTGAGACACAAACTGGCACTTATAGTTTTCTATTTTTTCCGGCAGAACAATACCCGGAGTCTTAAAGACAATATCATAGGAATCAAGGAGCTCCTTGTCCATATAATGCGTTCCCGATATGACCGGAATCTTCTCTTCTCCGGATTCCTTTACCTCCACCGGGTTCTGATCCGCCACTGCCAGCTCCTTATATCCTCCTGCCTTCCGGATCATACGCAGACTGGATCTTCCCTCTCTTCCAAGTCCAAGAACCAGAACTTTTTTATTTTCTACGGTCTGGCGTATTTTTTCCAGCATGTTACCTTTCCCCTTTCGTGCATTCTCTCCTTACCAGTTCAAGATACCTCTCCGGAAGGAGATTTTCTTCATCGAAATACCGGAAAAATCTTCCGGACGCGGGGTCGTTTTCTCTGTACAGTCCATTCAGCACGTAATAACGGAAAAGTCCGGGCAGTTTTTTCAGATCTTTCTCTTGCCCCATCATCCGGTCAATAGTCAGGGAAATTGCCGCATTCACCTCGTCTCTGCTTCCCACACACTCAAAAGGTTTCTCCTTTTCCATGCCTGTAAGCTTGCGGAAATCTTCTGTCATATCCGGATCATTCAGCATATCTCTTCCGAAAATGCGGATGATTTCTTCTCCGGAAAGGAAAGGTGATAAAATCAGACACACAAAGAGACATTTCGGACAGTGCCCGCACCATTTATCCTCTTTGCTCCCCGCATTGCAGCTTCGGAAAATATCGTGAAACTCCCGGCATTTTGCAAAATACCCGGCAATCTGAAACTCACTTAACGGGCGCAGCATACTGAAGTAATATGTTCCGCTTCCGATATATTCTGCCTCATAGTCATGAAATGCCTTCTCAAAACGAAAACTCTTGGAATACTGGTGATTTACCGTGCTTCCCTCCACCGTGCTTTCATTAGCGCTGGATTCATTGGAAAGGACAATATATTTTTTCCCTTCCATATATGCTGCGATCGTTGCAGAAAATGCTACAATTGCCGAAAAAGGCGTATGGCCGTTCAGATACCCCTGCTTATTCAGCTCCAGCATGTTTTTATCCAGCGTCCGCTTTACGCAGCACATCTGCGCTTCTCCATAGCCGGCTCTTTCTACCGTTTTCAGTGTCGCTCCCCTGGGATTGATAATATAACAGCAGTTTGTCTCCTTTTCTCCTTTCAGAAGCGAAAGAGTTACGGCAGAATCCTTTCCTCCTCCGACAGGCACAAGGCATCCTTCCAGCCGGCGGTCAGATAAAGCGTCGGCGCTGATTTCCTGCCCTGCAGAAACAATTTCCATAAAATCTTCCTGATTCTCACTGATTCCATTTGTATAGTAAAATTCTCCCAGTCCGTTAAAATACAGATCCTTCCACCACAGGATCTGCTCCGCCGTCAAAGCCCCGGCTTCCACGATCACTTTCGGCGGGCAGGCGATCTTCCAGTAGCTGATCAGCTCTACCATACCCAGGGAAAATGCCAGATTACGAAATGTACTGTCATCAGCATACTTTCTATTCTCCTCATCTTTTTTGGGAAATTCCCAGGTGGGATGAAAAGAGGACAGGCCCGGGATTTCGAAATCATATTCCAGGCATATCCTCTCTTTTTCTTCTTTTATCTGATACCCGTGATAAATAAATTCCGGGTAATCTTTACGCAGTTGTGTATATGAAAACATTATGATACCTTCCTTGTATATGTTCTTCTGTATATATTATCTCATTTTCAGCGTTTTCTCAAGTCATTCCAGGTCTTTGGGGAAAATGTCACTTTTCCCGGAAAGAAAATAATTGACAATTTCACCTTTCCATGATAAAGTTTCTATAAACCAGTGAAGAAGAGTAAGTACTTTTTGACATTTGTCTCACAGAGAGCTGCAGGCGGTGGGATTGCGGCAGATCAAACCAAAAAGGAATGGGCTTCTGAGGGCGAGCGGAATACAGTAGTATGCAAGCCGGAGAGAGAACTCCGTTATCAAAGACAGCATATGTCAGTATGCATGAGAGGATGTTTTACATCAAGCCGGGTGGCACCGCAGGAGTTTTATCATTGATTTTTCAGTATAACAAGCTCTTGTCCCTGCATTTTATCTGCAGGGGCAGGAGCTTTTTTTCTTCTCTCCCTGCAGAAAAGCATCATCACATTTCAAGTTTATTTTATTCAGAAAGGAGAACAGACACATGGAAAAGAAAATCCCTTACAAAATTTATCTGGAAGAAAGCGAAATGCCAAAAGAATGGTACAACGTCAGAGCTGATATGACAAACAAACCGGCTCCCCTTTTAAATCCCGGGACTTTAAAACCAATGACTGCCGAAGAACTGGGCACTGTATTTTGTGAGGAACTGGTAAAACAGGAACTGGACAATGACAACCGCTATATTCCTATTCCGCAGAAAATTCAGGATTTTTATAAAATGTACCGTCCCGCTCCCCTGGTAAGAGCTTATTGCCTGGAAGAAAAACTCCAGACTCCCGCAAAAATCTACTACAAATTTGAGGGCAATAATACAAGCGGAAGCCACAAGTTAAATTCTGCCATCGCCCAGGCATTTTATGCCAAAGACCAGGGACTGAAAGGCGTGACAACAGAAACCGGCGCCGGGCAGTGGGGAACCGCTCTTTCCATGGCATGTTCCTACCTGGATCTGGACTGCAAGGTATTTATGGTTAAATGTTCCTATGAGCAGAAACCGTTCCGCCGGGAAGTCATGCGGACCTACGGCGCGTCCGTCACTCCCTCCCCTTCGGAAACAACAGAAATCGGACGCAAAATCCTCTCTGAACATCCAGGCACATCCGGAAGCCTTGGCTGTGCCATTTCTGAGGCAGTAGAGGTTGCTACACATACAGACGGATACCGCTATGTCCTGGGAAGCGTGCTGAATCAGGTACTGCTCCACCAGTCCATCATTGGAATGGAGACCAAGATCGCCATGGATAAATACGGCATTAAACCAGACATCATTATCGGGTGCGCCGGCGGCGGTTCCAACTTGGGCGGATTGATTTCACCATTTATGGGAGAAAAGCTGCGGGGCGAAGCGGATTACCAGTTTATCGCAGTAGAACCGGCCTCTTGCCCCAGCCTCACAAGAGGCGTATACGCATACGATTTCTGCGATACCGGAATGGTTTGTCCTCTTGCAAAAATGTACACTCTCGGAAGCGGATTCATTCCTTCTCCCAATCACGCCGGCGGCCTTCGCTATCACGGCATGAGCTCTATTTTGTCACAGCTTTACCATGACGGCTACATGGAAGCCCGCTCTGTAGAGCAGACCTCTATCTTCGCCGCTGCCGAACAGTTCGCACGGGTAGAAGGAATCCTTCCTGCACCTGAAAGCAGTCACGCTATCCGCGTTGCCATTGATGAGGCAATGAAATGTAAAGAAACCGGAGAAGAAAAAACCATTCTCTTCGGGCTTACAGGTACCGGATATTTTGATATGGTTGCATATGAAAAATACCACAACGGGCAGATGAGCGACTACATTCCGACCGACGCTGACCTTCAAATCGGATTCGACGGGATTCCGAAATTCCCGGGAAATGAGATCAAATAGACAAAAAACGTCCCCAACTATGGATTTTCTCTTCATAGTTGGGGACATCTTCTTTCTTCTACACTGCAGCCAGCGTTTTCAATCCATCCAGGATTTCTTTTTCCACATCGAGTGAAAAACCATCCACACTCAGCGTCTGTTCCTTTGTCACGCCGTCCACGCTTCCCATATTTACGATCAGGGAGAGATACTCTTTGATTTCGGAAAACCCGGGTAAAACTTTTGTTCCGGTCATTTTCTGAATATAGGCTGCGATTGCATATGCACCCCAGTTGGAAACCGTCGCAATGACCAGAGTGTCTACCTTCACTTTACAGGGAACAAGTTCCAGTTTACCGGAAATAACCTCTTTTAAATTGCCCATGCCAATCTCATTTCCGCCGTCGCCCACTCCAAATGTCGGGATTCCCTGCTTTCTTGCCTGAATAAACAGCCAGTCTGTCCGGGCTGTATATTCTTTAATGCTGACTCCGCGCATGTTGGCATAATCATTCTTTACATTTCGGCCGCAGCGCTCAATGGAAATCAGTGCTGTCGGTGCAAATTTCTCCAACAACGCCTCATACTTTTCTGCTCCATCCTCTACATCGACATAACATACTTCCAGATCTGCCGCTTCAAAAAATCCCCGGCAAAATTCATCTGTGATAATAACCGGATAAAAACCCTGTTTTTCCAATGCTTTTGCCAATACAACCGTCCCAAGAGGTCCATCTGTTTCCGCATGTCCCGCTACATAAAATCCGGTCGTTAAAAGGATCGTCCCTTTTTCCAACTCCAGAATCCTTCTTGCAGCCTGTCTGCAGTAATCCCTGGACATGTAGCTGCGTAGCACCGTCATTCCCCGTTTCGAATGGCGAAGTACTACATCTTCGATTGTTTCACTTTTTACCTGCGCTGCCGCTCCCAATTGCATCTCTTCCTTTCTGTTATCATTTCTTCTGTCATTCAGGCGCCGGCTTAAAATGAATGCGCCTGTCTCTGGCCTACGATTTTTTCAAGAGGAACGATCTCTATTCCCTCCTGCACCAGGGTTTTCCTGATCTTTTCCACAAAAGCCAATGCCTTTTCCCCATCGCCGTGGACACAGATGGAATCCGCCTGCACTTCGATGTCTTTTCCTGTAATGGCCGTTACTTTTCCTTCTTTTATCATACGGACAACTCTTTCAATTGCTTCTTCCTCATTTGTGATCATTGCGCCCGGCCTGCTTCTTGCCACCAGTGAACCGTCTTCTTCGTAAGCCCGGTCTGCAAAAACCTCTTTCGCTGACCGAAGCCCGGTCTTTTCAGCCGCCTTCAACATTTCACTGCCGGACAGTCCCAGAAGGATAAGCCCGGGATCTACTTCATAAATCCCCTCGCAAATAGCTTCTGCCAGTTTTGCATCCTTCCCTGCCATGTTGTACATAGCCCCATGAGGCTTTACATGCCGCACCGACATTCCCTGTGCCTTTGCAATAGCCTGAAGCGCTCCTACCTGATACTGCACCATCGCTTTTACTTCTGCAGGAGAAGCTGAAAGATTTCTTCTTCCAAACCCAACCAGATCAGGATAACCTGGATGCGCTCCCACAGATACCTGATTTTCCTTTGCCAGCGCTACTGTCTTCATCATAACAAGCGGATCTGATGCATGAAAACCGCAGGCTATATTCGCAGATGAAATAAAGGGGATCACTTCCTCATCCATCCCGCACTTATAATTTCCGAAACTTTCTCCAAGGTCACAGTTTAAATCTACAAAATACATCGTTTCTTCCTCGTTTCACTCTGATTTAATACTTAAGCTCTACATTCTTTATGTCTGTGATCAGCATATGCCCTGGTGAATGTGTGATAACAATCTCCGGTTTTACATTCATAACAACATTCTGGGGCGTAACGCCGCAAGGCCAGAATACCGGAACCTCTCCTTCTTTGATGGTAACATCATCTCCAAAATCCGGTTTATGGATATCTGAAATGCCGATCACTGACGGATCCCCGATATGGATAGGGGCGCCATGCACCCTCGGCATCTCTCCGGTTACCAGCACCGCTTTCACTACCTGATCGTAAGGCATGGGCCGCATGCTCACCACCATGTTGCCTTTAAAAATTCCCGCCGGAGTACAGGGAATATTTGTCTTAAACATAGGGACATTGCAGTGTTCTTCAATCTGCCGCACCGGAACGCCCACATCCAGAAGCCCTGATTCAAAAGAAAAGCTGCATCCTATCAGAAAACTGACAAAGTCATCCTGCCAAAACTCCTCCACATTTGTATATTCTCCTGCCAGCTCTCCTTTTCTGTAAATTCTGTATTTCGGAATATCTCTGGCAATGTCCACATCTTTTGCAATATAATGAAGCTGCCTGCTTCCCACATCACTGACTTCCAGAACCGGGCAGGATTTTGGGTTCCTCTGTGTAAATAAAAGGAAATCATAAGCCAGATCCTTCGGAAGGATCACAAGATTTGCCTGTGCGTATCCGGCACACATCCCGGAAGTCTGTCCGGTTATCTTCTCTTCTCTTATCAGTGCCCGCGCCTGTGCGGGCGTCATTGTACTGTAATCCATAACTATTTCCCCCTCTTCATGCAGTCTGTCTGCTGCGATTCATTGATTCTTTGCGCCTCTTCCACGCTGATCTTTACAAAACGAACCTGATCTCCCGGCTTGCCCTGTACAAGTTTGGGAATATCAAAGGAACACACTACGGCGATTTTGGCATATCCGCCTGTTGTCTGCCGGTCAGCAAGCAAAATAATAGGCTTCCCGCTTGCAGGCACCTGTATCGCTCCAAAAGCAATGCCGTCAGAAATGATATCCGTCCCGTTTACGCTCTCGATCGGTTCTCCCTCCATACGGTAACCCATACGGTCGCTCTGATCAGAAATTGTATAAATTCCGCCGTAAAAGGTTTCTTTGCCTTTGTCGCTGAAATATTCTGCCTGGGGACCTTCAATCACTCTCACCTCAATGGGAGAACCATAAAATTCCGCTTTCGCCCGCCGCTCTTTTACTTCTTCAAAAGAGGCATGCGGCGTTCCCGTCTTCAGCACATCTCCCGCTTTTAGCGCCCGTCCTTCATAGCCTCCCATGGCACATTTCAGATTCGTGGACCTGCTTCCCATTACGATCGGGACGTCAATACCTCCGCCAAAGGCAATATAAGTTCTGCATCCGCTTTTCACCATACCAAGAGAAACCGTATCTCCCGCCTGCAAGAGATACGGGCGGTTCATTTCAGCCGCTTCCCCGTTAATCTGCGGTTCCATGTCCGCCCCTGTAAAGGCGATCAGTGTATCTTCATCCACTTCCATCATTCCGCCAAACAAAGTGGCCTCCAGCACTGCTTCTCCTGCAGGATTTCCCACCAGTTCGTTGGCCTGTTTATAGGCTTTCTGATCCATTACTCCGGAAGTCTGGATACCGGAATTTTGATATCCATAACGCCCGGCGTCCTGCACTGTCGTGAGTGCACCCGGTATAATAACTTTTACAGACATCTTATGCATCCTCCTCCAAAACCTCTACCTGATATGTGCCGTTTACGATCATACGGCGGATATCATAATAATCATCTATCGTGATCGGAATAAAACGGATAAATTCTCCCGCCTTACAGAGGATCGGCTCCTCCCGGTCAGGATCGTAAAAATCCACCGGAGTGCCTCCCATCAGGCGCCAGCCTCCCGGCGATGCCAGCGGATACACACCTGTTTGATTTCCCCCGATCCCTACTGCTCCCGGCTGAATTTTCACCCGCGGAGTTTTCAGCCTCGGGATCTCGATTCTTTTATCCAATCCTCCCAGATATACAAATCCGGGAAGAAATCCCATCATATAAATTTTATAGTCTACCGAACTGTGGATTGCGATAATTTCATCCCGGTCCAGCCCGGTGTAAGCTTCCATATCTGCCAGATCCTGGCCGAATCTCGCCCCATAGCAGCAAGGAATTTTTAAAATTCTTTTTTTCTCTTTCGCTGATCCTGCTCCTATCTCCCCGCTGTTTTCAAGCACCGCCTTCAGCTTCGCATAGCTTGTCAGGAACGGATCATAATAGACCATCAGTGAACGGAAGGTTGGAACAAGCTCCACAATTCCCGGGATCTGCTCCTCTTCAATCCTTCTTGCAAGTGTATGTACCTGATCGTTAATCCTGGTATCGATCGCATTACCGAATTCTACGACCATTGCCCTGTCACCGGATGGCATAAATTTTACTTCTCCCATGACTTCACCTTTCAAATTTTTCTTTCATCAAAATCTGTCATTTTTCTTATTTTGTCGCTTCATAAAACTCATCCAGCAAAGCTTTTCGAAGCTTTTCCAGAAGCTCAGGATTCTTTCCTCCTACCGGTTTTCCGTCAATCTCGTTTGCATAGAGGCAAAGATTGCTTGAGCTGGTAACAATCACTTCTTCAGCTGCGAAAAGATCTTCCAGAGTATACGGTGTCTCACTAACCGGAATTTCCAGCTTTTTGCACATCCTGATCAGGTGTGCCCTGGCAATTCCCGGAAGGATCAGATTATCGGTAGGCGCTGTAACCAGTTTTCCGTCTTTGATAATATGAACATTGCTGTGTGCACATTCTGTTACTCTGCCTCCCGGACGGTAGAAGACCGCCTCCTGGCAACCGGCCTGTTTCGCCTTCTCTGTCGCCACACAGGAAGGGATCAGATTCAGCGTCTTGATATTACAGTGCAAAAATCTGGTATCTTCCAACGTGATCAGACGGATCGGCTGCGTGCCGTCAGAAATTTCCGCCGGTTTCAGCATGATCCACAGATTCCCCGCTCCTTCTGTAAAAGCATGGTTCCTGATTCCGCTTCCTCTTGTCACCTGATAATACACAAATAAGTTGCCTGTATCCATTTTATTTACCATTTCCTGCAGAATTTCTTTTAGCTCTGCCTTGGTAACCGGCATCTTAATATCAAGCAGTCCGGCACTGTTAAAGAAACGGTCTATATGTTCATCAAGGGCAAAAATTTTGTAGTTTCTGGAAGGACCTGCATCATATACTCCATCCCCAAACCAACATACTCTGTCGTTCATAGGAATCATCATTTCATCCAGTTCCCCATATCTCCCATTGTAATAACCCAGTGTTTTCATACAAACTCTCCTTTTCATTCTTAATTTTCTTCAATGCCCCGCTCGCATCTTGCAGAGCGTTTTATTTAATAGGGAACGAAGTTTCCTATTTAAATAAAAAAGAACGCAAAAAAGCTGTCTGCTGACATCTTTGCCTGCGTTCTTTCACAATCTGTCTGTATTGTATTCCTTTCTAATTTATATGTCAAGGAATTTTTCATTTCTTTCAGCCATGAAATTTTCATTTCAAAGCCGGATCAAATAAGGCGGCTTCCCAGAGTAAAAAAAGACCCTTCGGCAGGGTGATTTCCCAACCGACGGGCCTTTTATTCTTTCTGATTACTCCTGAACGTATGGCATCAAAGCAATATGTCTTGCTCTTTTAATTGCAACTGTAAGAGCTCTCTGATGCTTTGCACAGTTTCCTGTAATTCTTCTCGGAAGGATTTTTCCTCTTTCAGAGATGTATTTTCTTAATTTTGCTACATCCTTGTAATCGATTTCGTTATTTTCTTTGCCGCAGAATACGCATACTTTTTTTCTTCTGCGTCCGCCGCCTCTTTTCTTAAAACCGCCTTCCGGACGATTTCCTTTTTCAAAAGCCATGATAATTTCTCCTTTCTATCAAGTTTATTAAGCTGCCTTCAGCTTAATTAAACGGTAATTCTTCATCAATTCCATCCGGAATGTTCATGAAGCCGTCACCTGCTGGTGCGCTCGGTGCCGGTGCGGGAGCTGACTGGAAGCCGCCTGCATTTGCATCACTGGACGCTTTGCTCTCGGCAAATTCCTGTTCTTCCACTACTACCTCTGTTGTATATACTTTCACGCCATCTCTGTTGGTGTAGCTTCCTGTCTGGATACGTCCGCTGACAACGACTTTAAGTCCCTGACGATAATATCTCTCCGCATGTTCAGCCTGTCTGCCGAAAGCAACACACTGGATAAAATCAGCGCTCTGTTCTCCGTCACGTCTGAATCTGCGGTCTACAGCAAGTGTATATCTGGCAATAGCCAGGGGATTTTCTCCCTGTGAATATCTTACTTCAGGGTCTCTTGTCAAACGTCCCATCAAAATTACTTTATTCATTCTTTTACCTCTCTTCTTCTATGCCTCTTGTTTTACGCATAAATATCTGAGTACGTTATCCATGATGCGGATTCTCTGTTCGATCTCGCCTGGAGTTGTAGCATCAGATTCGAAGTGGATGAAGTAATAATATGCTTCTTTCATTTTCTGAATTTCGTAAGCCAGTCTCTTCTTACCCCATTCATCAACGTCAGTCACATTTCCGCCGAAACGAGTAATTAATGCTTTTACTTTTTCGATTACCTGTGCCCTTTCATCGTCTTCGATTTTTGCATTGACTACAACAGCTAACTCATATTTGTTCATGTAGTGTGCACCTCCTTTTGGTCTTTTGGCCCCCTGTTTTCCTGCGGGGAGCAAGGATATTCTTCTGTCATGCGCCTTGCATGACCAGACGAATACTAATATATCACGGTTTAAAATGATACCATAACGCCCCGGTGATTTCAAGCTTTTTTTCTTAAATCCCTCGTATTTTTCTCCACCAGTTTTCTGGCGATCATGATCTGATGTCCGCACCCCATACATTTCAGTCGAAAATCTGCTCCGACTCTCAGGATTTCCCACTCAAAACTACCGCAGGGATGCTTTTTTTTCATTTTCACAATGTCTCCCACTTCATAAGTATACTGCGGCATAATCTCCTCCTTACACACTTTTTTATTCTTCTATCTGCTTTTCTTCTTCTTTTACTCCCACAACTACCATCCTGTGCTCATCACTTGCCCTGGTACAGGTAGACAGAGTCACCACCGTATCCTCTGCCGTAACTTCGACGCCGGTGTCATATTCGGACGCCTCTTTTGTATAATCAAGAAAAGCCTCATAGGCAGCGTCGTCTGCAAATTCTGTCAGATATGTATCAGAAGTATCTGTCACTACTCCTGCCGCATAAATATGATAAGTAATCTCCCGTCCGTCCGGCGTGTAAATATAGAAATAAGGATTCTCTTCCCAAAAAGATTTTTCTTCATATTTTGCCAGATCATGGAACATAGAATTATCATTCATGCGGTGTCCGTAAATAATAGTATTTCTGTCATTAAAATCCGGATTATTATATGTGTTTACAAAAATTGCACCTACCGTATTATCATTTGCAGAAAATGTCTTGTCCAGATATGTGCTGTTATCTGTTGTCTGCACCACCGGATAGTTGATCTGTGACGGTTCCGGATCGAAACGTATCCATCCCACTGTATCCGGGTTGATCTCCATCAGTGCATCAAAATCTACCTGAAATTGCTCTTCCCCATCTTCTGCCTTTTCCTGTGTCACTGCCATCTCACGAACCTGGTCATATTCCTGACGCCCTTCCTGATATCCGGATATGATCCGGTAAAGTTGAAATCCCGACACACAGAATACAATAATTGCAACTACCAGTACAATATTGCTTATCAGTCTTCCTTTCCCTGCCGACTTTTTCTTTTTCCTTTTACTTCTGCTGCCGGTACTGTTGGTTCTTTTTGTATCCTCATCCCTCATTGCCGTCCGCTTTTCCGATACTGGTTTTCTTCTTCCTCTATGATAATGTTTCCGTTCGCCCATTTTTATCCTCCTTCTCTTCATCCGCCATGCAAGCTCGCCCCTCCGGGGGTCTCGCTCGCGGGCTTTCGCCCTATGCCAGGCTTTCTTTCCCCTCATCCGCCATGCAAGCTCGCCCCCTCCGGGGTCTCGCTCGCGGGCTTTCGCCCTATGCCAGGCTTTCTTTCCCCTCATCCGCCATGCAAGCTCGCCCCCTCCGGGGTCTCGCTCGCGGGCTTTCGCCCTATAGAAATGCAAGACGTCCAAATTGCATGCAAGCATGCATTTGTCCCTCTTGTATTTCTGCATGGCTCAATGCCTACGCGGATATTATACCACATTCCCGAAGAGGTCTTCTATTATTTTATATATTTTTAATGGGGAGTTTATTGACTTTGACGATGGTAAGTGTATCATTCCTGTATAGGAGCTAACTATATAAAAATCAAGTAGTTTTTTTAACATTGAATTTTAGTTAGTAAAAGTATGTACTTTGAAAATATGTGAATAATTATGGATTTTGTGGCACAACAAACAGACCTTCCCAAGAAGGCTCATTGTAATAAGCTGGGTTGTAATTATAGCTATATCAGTAACGTAGAATCAAAACTCTGTCCGGTACTTAGAAGATGATAGATGACTCTTAAAAGTTTTCTGATACAGTGACCTTGAGCACATCTGTGACCTTTGCCTTCGGCTATCTTTTTGTTGTAATAAGAAGTGAAGACCCTGTTGTGATTGATGACCGGCAAGATAATCTGATACAGTGTTTTTCTCAGATACCGGGAACCTTTCTTGGTGATTGCAGTATGCCGGGCGATAAACTGACTGGATTCATAGTGATATGGGGCGACACCGGCAAATTTAATGATTTGAGACGCTTTTGTATAGTTGCAAACATCTCCTAATTCCGCTAAAATAGAAGTACCAGAGAAGTGTGAAATTCCTGGTATGGAGAGGATAGGAGAGTTGTTTTGCAGGGAAAACTCTTCTATCTTTTTGTCTATTTCAGAAAGTTGTTCTTCTATCATTTCAATTTGACTTACAAGGTGTCTGATCTGGATTTCTTCAGCAACAGAAGAGATGCCGACAGAAGCTTTGGCTGCTGTTTTAAGCTGTTCGGCAGAAAGTTGAATCCGTTTTCCGCGCCCCTCATATTCAAAACATTTCCGGATGGTCCGGATATCAGAGTTTGCAATCTTTTCAGCAGAAGCAAACGATTTTAAAACATTCATGTAAACAATGCCATACTTTGAACGGAATAAGGAATTAAATTCAGGGAATACGATATCAATACATTTCTGAAGCCGGTTTTTGTAGAGGTTTAATTCCTCTTTCAGGTTGTGGTGATGGCGTGTCAGCTGCTTTTGTTCATAAAGGTCGAAACGGTTTACTTTTGTAATGCGATAAGGCTTTTTACGCTGATTTGAGCCGATGACATCACAAATGGTAAGAGAATCCAGGGGATCGTTTTTGGTAATGCCGCCCTGAAGTTTTCTGGTAAGGTCAGTAGTGGTTGGGTTGATCAGAGCAACAGTATAGTGCCTGTTAAGAAGATATTTGAGTAAGGCAAAATGATAATGCCCGGTATCTTCCATGCCAATAAGAAGCTGTGATTTGGCATAGCAGCTTAGTTTTCCGATGAGTAACAAAAAGCCATCTTGATTGTTATGAAAAACAGAAGGATTAGAAAGTATTTCACCGGATTGTTTGTCAATGATGGAGAAGATGTGTTGATGTTTACCAATGTCAATTCCGACTAAAATCATGATAATACATTCCTTTCGTAAAAAATATGCAATGTGTTATCCACAGCACTTACTTCGTAAAACCTGGTACAAGATAGGAATTCAAGACTCATCTAACTAATCATTATTTAGAAATAAGGTGTGGTGAGAACCTCCTACAAGTAGTCAAAGCCACAGGATAAAAAAATACAAATCCACATCACATATTTACATCATACAAATGTACAATACCGTAATCAACCACGGACTAAAAGGTTGATAGAAAGGAGACGGTATATTTGTAAGTGACCGTTAGATGAGTCAATTACAATATACCAGGATGATAATATCATGAAAGAAAAACTGATCCGTTTTATGGCAGGCCGTTACGGCTTTGATTCTTTAGGAAAAGCTACTATAATTGCTGCACTTGCTGCTGTTGTTCTCGCCAGTCTTTTTGACATTCCGGTTCTGTCCTGGCTGGCCTGGGCGCTGATTATTTATGCTTATTTCCGTATGTTTTCACGTAATATTTACAAACGCTCTGCTGAAAACCAGACATACCTTGCCAAAACGCGCCGGCTCCGCACCTGGTTTTCTACACAGAAAAATCTTCTGGCACAGAGAAAGACACATCATATCTACAAATGTCCCACCTGCCGTCAGAAAATCCGTGTACCAAAAGGAAAAGGAAAGATCGAAATCCGCTGTCCCAAATGTCAGACACGCTTTATTAAAAAGAGTTAGAAAGGAGAGATTCACAAATGCTGGAATACCTTGTTTTATATAACAGCCAGTCAGGCAATACAAAAAATCTGGCGGCCTCTGTCTTCTCTGCTCTGCCGGGGAACTCAAAAGATCTCATCGACATTACGACAGAAAAAAGTATACCAGAGGCGCGCCTTTATTTCATCGGCTTCTGTGTCCACCGGGGCACATGCGCTTTAGAAGCGAGCAATTTTATCCAAAGTCTCACCGGAAAAGATATCGCTCTGTTCGGCACCTGCGGTATGGGAAATTCTCCCGAATACTATAAAATGATCGAGCAAAATGTCAGTATCTGGATCAACGATACCTGCCGCTATCTGGGCGCGTACCTCTGCCAGGGGAAAATGCCTCTTCAGGTGCGTAACAAATATGAAACTATGCGCACTGATGAAAATTCCGAACAAATTGATATGTTCATCCGAAATTTCGATATGGCTATGACCCATCCTGATACAGAAGATTATCAGAAGGCCCAGGAATTTGCCATTGCCTGTATTTCATCTGCTGACAGTTCCATTTAAATTGTTTTTATTCGGGAAGGTGCATCTGTTCTCCTTCTGCATCTGTCTTCGGATATTCGCAGTATCAGGGCGAGAAATGCCGTTAAAATCTGGGAAGCAACCACGCTCCACCACACGCCGGTCTGGCCCCAGATTCCCGGAAGGATAAACAATAATATCAATAGCAGAACCGGTTCTGCATAGACACACAGATAAGAATAAATGTTATTTTCTGTTGCATAAAACTCAGATGTTGTAATTCTTGAAAAAGCATAAAAGATCAATCCGACAAGAAATACCGGCAGTATATCCGCTACTAAGCGCCCCGTACTTTCTGACGCTCCAAACAGTTCTCCCAGGCTGGTTCTGATAAAAAACAGTACTGCATTGCTGATGAGCGCCAGCCCCACCGCGCTGATATACGCAATATTCTGTACTTTTCTGACCTCTTCTCTTTTCCCTTCACCATAATACCTGCTCATAAGCGGCTGACTTCCGTCTCCAACGCCCTGCATCAGCATTTGAACAACAGAAAGCACATATGCGATACAGGCATAGCAGGCTACTGCCGCTTCTTTGCCGTGCATCATAGAAAAGCGGTTGATCAGCATAAGAGATATCATGGGAGAGAGTGTCAGGCCGAATGGGGCGATACCAATCCTGAAAATATTCCATGACATTCGTCCGAATCCGGGCAGAGAGCCAATGACCGGCAGTTTCCGGTAGATCAGATAGAAAAACGCCTCCACAGTTGTCACCAATTGCCCCAGGACAGTAGCCAGCGCCGCTCCCTTTGTTCCCATATCAAACACCCATACCATCAGATAATCCAGCAGGATATTCGTCAGAAATCCCGACACCATAACTACCAGCGCAAAAAGAGAGCTTCCATTATTGCGGATGATCGGGACAATTCCTGTTGCAAAAATCTGGAAAGCCGCGCCAACAACAATGACATCAAGATAATCTTTCCCGAAAATCAGGATTTCTCCTTCAGCGCCAAACAGTCTCAAAATGGGCTCCGTTACAAAATAAATACCCGCGGTCGTTGCCACACTTACCAGCAACAGCAAAAGAAGTGTCCCCCTGACATATTTCCCCGCAGCCTCCTCGCTTCCGGAGGCTTTTTTTACTGTCCACAAAACGGAACCTCCCATGCCAATTCCGGTTCCCAAAGACTGCATCAGCGATACAACCGGAAAGGCGATATTGATAGCAGACAGTCCTGCATCTCCTGTGCTCCTTCCCACAAAAAATCCGTCCACGATCGCATAAACCCCTGATAAAGCAAATGCCAGAACAGATGGAATTACATATGAAGCAAATACTTTATACCGATTCATTTTGCTTCCTCCAAACGCTTTTCAAGCAAGGTATTAAACGCATCGATCGTATCGATCATCTGCGAAATTTTTTCATCTCCAATTGTTGAAAAGACATACTGTTCCGCCTGATAAAGCGATGCAAGCAGTTTCTTCGCATACGCTTCCCCCTTTTCTGTAAAAACAACCAGCTTTTCTCTTCTGTCTCTCCTGCCCGCTTCCAGAGATACATAGCCCTGCTTCACAAAGTCATGGACAACCCCGTTGACCGTCTGCTTTGTAAATCCGCAGAAATCACAAATATTTTTCTGCGTCATGCTTCCACGAACATCAAGCCCATACAGCGTCATAAACGCCGCATAACTGATTCTCATATGTTCCGCCCACTTTTGATAAAGAATATTTGTATGGCTCCACACAGAAGAAAAATCTTTCTGCTGTTTTCTAAATAGCTGTTCCATTTCCCTTCTCCTTCCCCAATTAGTCTCTTGTCGTACTATTTTATATTTTATTTCGTACTATGTCAAGTGGCATCTGATTGAGCTGTATCCCCCTGACCGAACATACACATCTGAATGGATCCGTAATACTAAATACTTCTCCTCTCTCTGTCCAGGGCAATCCACTCATCCAGAGTAAGGGGCGTATAGTCCGAATACATGCAGAAACAATTGATCATGCTGCTGGGAATCGGCCTCTCCTCTCCATCCGGACTTTGTACAGTCGTTCTTTTTGTTATTTCCTGAAACTGTTCCAGCAGTCTCTGATCCATCGTATCATGCACATGTCCGTAAAGCATATAGGTTCTGGGATTCCCCTTTCTGTCCAGCCGGTACTGACCGTTATAGCACATCACCGGATAATGGCAGAGGATTACCTTTCTTTGATTGTCCTGCATTTCCGCATAGGACTTTATCCACACAAACCGCTCCGCCCGGAAATCTGATTTTTGCAGAAAATAGTCATGATTTCCCCGGATCATATATAGTTTCCCGTGAAGCCTGTCCAGAAGATCATTTGTCTCCTCTGCATTTCCCCAGGAAAAATCCCCAAGGATAACAACCTCGTCATTGCGCCGTACTTTCTGATTCCACTTTTCTATCATGTATTCATTCATTGCCTGAACACTTTCAAAACCGCGTTTGTCCATTTTTTCATTAAGGGCTTCATGAAAAAAATGGCAGTCTGCAATATAGTATCTCATAAGATCACTCCTTTGCCCTTTTCCTTGTAAACAGAAAAAGAACTATGACTTTCATCTTGAAATAAATTCTGTCATAGTCCTTTTTCTATTATATTTGCGCTTCGCACATTTTGTCAAAAATTTTCTCTGTCAGCCGTCCTTATAAATATCCGTTCTGCTCTGCCGTTCATCCCGGTTCATCTCCTCATAAATCCCGTTCAGGCGCATTCCCGTTTCATAAATCCCATGCTCTTCCGCCAGCTTCCTTCCTGCCGCCGTCATTTTTAAACCACACTGGAAAAAGATCTTTTCCAGTTTTTCCCGAAATTCTTTCGTATCCGCCGCTTTATAAACCTGTACTCCGTCTTCCAGCCAGCCTTCATATACCGGGATATCCCTTACCACCACCGGCACTTCACAGGCAAGCGCTTCCAGCACTACAATCCCTTCTGTCTCTTCATAACTGAAGAAAGCAAATGCATCGGCTCCGCAGTAAGCTTCTTTCAGTTCCCGGGGCTCTACATACCCGGCAAACAGGACATTATCCGGTTTATTCCGAAGCGCCCGCTTTACATCCCGGGGCACCGCCCAGCTGTTTCCTCCGCCAAACCATACGAAGAGTGTATCCGGCATTTCCGATGCGAGACTCAAAAAATCGAAAATTCCCTTTCTCCGGATAAGGTGTCCCGCTGAGATCACCACTTTTTTCTCTTCCGGAATCTGATATTTCTTACGGAATTTTCTTCCTGCCTTCCTGTCTGCGCAGAAGAACTCTGTATCCACTCCGTTCGTAATAGAGTAAACCGGCTTTTCTATCCCGTATCCCATGATCAATCCTCTGGAATACTCCGTCGGCGTCAGTACTGCATCTCCCATCCTGTAACATCTGCAGATCCACCTTTTAAATAAAGGCGCTGCCATATTCGATCCGACAAAGGAATTACGGAAGTCTTCCATGGTAGAGTGTCCGTAGTATACGACTTTCTTCCCCTGTTTCTTCGCCAGATACGCCGCAAAAAACGAATCCGGGAATACCGTATTGATATGTACCACATCCGCCTCCCTCCACTGGTCTGTCACCAACACCCCTGTTTCTTTGAGCATCTGTTCCTGATGACGGATCGCGCTTCCCACTCCGCTCTTTCTGACAATGGAAAAGCCTCCTTTATACAGATAAATCTTCATAGTTTTCTCCCCTTTATCTGAACTCTGATCCTGCCGGGTATTGCAGATATCCCTCGCCTGCTCCTGATCGGATGTGCCAGGAGAACCCCAATACACAGCAGCGTCACTGCCGCTCCGGTTTTCAGTCCCGGTGTCTCATAGCTGATCTTTACCTCATGCTTCCCCGCATCCACACCGACTCCAAGGATTCCTTCCAGATTAAGTGTTTTTACTTCCCGTCCATCTACTTCCACATGGATCCCATTATCATAGAAACTACCGAAAAACAATATCCCGGCCCTGTCCGCCTGTATGGATCCCCTGCCATTCCGTATTCGGACTTCGTTTTGAGACAGCTTGCGATAAATGCTGTCCATCTGTGACTGTTCAAAGGTTCCAAGCACTGCATTTCCAAGAGAATGCCCGGTCATACCTACCTCTACAATCCTGTCTTTTTCCGAATATCCAAGATCAAGAAAATTATTATTCCAGTTATTGTATTTCTGTATTCTTCCATTTATGCTGACGGCAGAAGGTTCTGTCCCCGGAATCCACAAATATCCATGCTGGCCTCCCTTGAGCCGGAGCTTAAATATGTTCCCTGCTGTCGCCGTCTGTTTCGGAAGAGTTCCGACTTTTACTGTCTGATAAAGCACGAAGCCCCCCATATGGCGAAGCAGGTTGTTCTGAACTTCAAAAGGATTCTTCTCTTTCAGTCTAAAATCCTGTATGCTGCTGTCCACAAGATATCCGCCAGCCAATACCCGGGGATTCCTGTACAGATCAAAGTATTCGCCGCTATATATCTTCTTATAAGGAGTATCAAGACCGATCGTATTTCTGCACGCCAGATATCTTATACCCAAAAGCATGTCCATAAGCTCTGTTGCTCCGGCATACTGAAAGCGGTTTTTTCCCGTTTCAAATCCCATCTTTTCCATCCACAGCTGCATAGCGTCAGTATTTGTAGAAGAAAATATGGAAACGCCATTTAATCCAAACAAAAGTTCCTCATTTCTCAAGATAGGATTTACAATCGCCGCCCGACTGCCATCTTGAATGCCTGCCGACCCACATAAAGAAGAACTGTGCTGTCTGGTGTAAGCAAGTAGCGTTTCCGTATCTTTTCCCGCCATTCCGTCCTTCTGGCAGTTCCTTCTTCTCCGGATCCGCCAAATTCAGAGAGCCGGATTCCGGACGGGACAACCCACAGCGGGCACTCCACCTGATAACCTTCCAGGATACGGCGGATCTTTTCACTTGGAACAATCATACCGGACACCTGTCTGGACAATTTTCGTGTAATCTGACGTACCACATTTTTTCCCCACGTTTTATTCGGCGAAAAATAATGCGTATAGTCTTCATAAACCGTATGATATGTATGTATGATCGGAATATTTCCTTCACAGGCAATCTTCCGCGCAATAAAAAAGGTAGAAAATTCACACTGGGAATGGATAATATCCGGCCCCCATTCCATCAATTCCCCTACATACCGTTCCGGTATCGGAAGACGGAACCGGGCTTGCGGATAGATCCGCCCTGCGCTTGTTGATCCCATGTAATATACATGCTCTTTTTCATAGGACCGGTAATTTCTCGACAATGTCAGCACTCTCACCTCATGTCCCCGTTTTTGAAGTTCCTCCTCAAGTGTATGCACGGATGTAACCACTCCGTTAATCACCGGATCATACCAGTCCGTTGTAATCAGCACCTTCATACTGCCGCCTCCCTACTATCGTTTCTTTTATAAAAAGGTATCATACCGTGCTAAATATTCCGGTGATATTTCTTAAACGATTCATAAATAATAAGCATAAAAAAGAAGGGGCCATCCCCTTACTTTTTTCTTATTTATCTCCGGTTCATTTTTCCGTATCCTCCTGCTCCATACTCTCCCTGTTTTGCCGCCGGCTTCCTCAGATAAATTTCACATACTCCGAGAAAGACGGACGCTGCACACAAAGCATATAAAAGAAACATAGAGTTTCCCATAAAATTCATTAACGGATTGAACCAGTCCAGGATCTGTATGACCATCAATGAAATACTGCAGATGATACAAATATGCCCTGCTATAATTTTTAAAAGATCGACTACTTTCATTATACTCCCTCCGTAATAAATATTCCGTCTTCTACTTTATGCTCTGACTTATACGGATGATTCACCACCTGATCTTTTAATGTCATAAAAGAACAGTGTCCTCCGTCCAGGTTATAAGCCGCCTTGCATCCCAGCTGTTCAAAAAGGCCCGCCATTTCATCCAGAAACATTCCTCTTGAATTATCCTGCCTTCCGTCTACAACCAGCAAACAGTAATGTCCTGGCTCGTAATAGCCGATAGCCGTTCTCGGATGAGATTCCTCAATATAAGGCCATGTCCGGAACGTTGTTTTTGCTTTTCCATTCCCGTCCAAAAGGCTTGGCCCGAAGATCCAGCTCTGATAGGCGCCGCTGTCAATAAGTTTCTGAGTATCCATTTCCTCCGGATTATATATTTTCATTGTTCCGTCCCAATTCAGGACACAGGTCTCCATGTCTGTCTGCTGTGCACGATAGATCACTCCATTGCGGATGATCATTCCATTATCCCGGTGTCTGCTGTTGCTGTAGGAATCCCCGTTTACCGCAAGAACAGATTTCATCCGCGCCGACATATCAGTTAATTTTTCATCATATCCTACCCCATACATATTCTGCGCGAAACAAGTCTGAAAACAGGTAATATCGCCGACATAAATATCAGCAAGCACATAGGAAATATTCGTCCCGTATTTTTCATGATTACCGTCCTGCGTCTTATCCAGCCGATTGGTATCACACGAATAATAGGTAAGTTTTACCGATACATTGGGACTTGTATATGAAGTATCCGTGGAAACGATCCGGTCTGTAAACTTATCTGCAAACTTCTCATGCCAGTCTTGTGTATCCAGAGACACCTTTGTTGTGGGAAGTCCATTGAGTTTTTTCTGACTCGCCAATTGGCTTTCTCTTTGACTGTCCCTCCGGCTTTCTTTTTGGCCGTCTGCTGCCCGCACTTCCATTGGCCTTGCCGAAATGCCTTTCTGCGGAATCAGATAATTCACACCGTAAATTCCTCCCAGCAGAAGCGCTGCAATCAGCAGATCCGATACAAAGGCAAGTATTCTCCCTTTTATTTTTCCTTTCATATGCGTTCACCACTTTTCTTTATAAGTACAGGATATTTTATGCCGACACTTTTTCTCACACTGAAGATCAGTTTTTTCTGGATGAGCCAGCTGATCAGGAAAAGCGTGCATTCTGTCAGTATCTTTGCCGGATACAGCGGAATGTACACTGCCAGAAAAATCTGAAGCAGTATATTGTTCAGCACCAGGATCAAACCTGCAAGCATGACATAGTCCAGCAGAAAACTGGAAAATGAAACAAAAGAAAACTTTAATAATTGCCTGTAAATCCGCACCGAGTCCCTTACTTTCCGAAAATGAGAACAGCTATTTCCCTTATCGTGATAAATCGTTTCTATCGGTACTTCGATGATCGGTATATTTGCTTTTGCGCAAGTCACCAGTACATTCATCTCATATTCATAGCGCTCCCCCTCTATATCCAGCATAAAATCAAGAAGTCTCGTCGAAAAGGCCCTAAGCCCGGTCTGTGTATCTGACACCTCCACTCCGGTTTTCATCCGAAATATTCTTCGGGTGATCAAATTTCCCATCCGGGATTTCCAGGGAACATTCCTGTCAATAGTCCTGCTCCCCCACGATCAGCGCCATCGGTTCTGCCGCTGCTTTCATCAGAAGCTTTTCCATATCATCAGGCAGATGCTGCCCATCTGCGTCCATAATCCCAACGACTCTGCATTCCCATAGCTCTTCTTTGATATATTTCAAAGCCGTTTTGATCGCCTCGCCCTTTCCCCTGTTCTCTTCATGGTGCAGAACAATACACTTCTCCCCTAACTCCCAGAACAGCCTCTCATACTTTTTATCACTTCCATCATCTACAAGAATAATCTGATTTTCCAACTCCCAGTTTCTTTCCACAATTTCCCCCAGCCCTTCATCAGGATTCAGCGCCGGTATGATAACAGTTCTCTCCATCCTATCCCTTCTTTCATCTTTGTTTTAAAACGTAGTCTAAAGGATAGTTCTAATCACTTCGTATAGATTTGTTAAACAAATTTTAAATATTAAAAAACCAATAACCTGCACTCAATGTTTGCGGGTTATCGGCCTGGGAGGTTTATAAACCTGTTCGTCTGATCTGCACTGCCTTTCCTTTATTAAATAAAAAAATAGGAATGAAACTATTCATAATATATTTTCGCATTTATTCCTCTATGTACATCCTACTGTATATATCAAGGATAGATTCCTTTGACCGGGAAATACCAATATCTGACAACCGTATATCCGTTTCCCGCATCTGCAAGATAAAATTTTGAATATCCGCCAAAACAGAAGAGGGAACATGAATTTCCTGTTCCTCCCTGACGAGAGGGAAGAGACGGAATACATCAAGCCGGTGTTTCCGAAGATCTCTGGAATTGACATGAATTCCCTGTTCCTTTTTACTCTTGAGATCAATCCACGCCTTCATTTTAAGCGGAATAATATGCTCTGCATCCAGAATCGAGATTCCAGCTTTCTCTATCCTCCCATTCAACAGGAAATGATAGTAGTCATCATTCAACAATATCGCTGATAGACTGGACACCTCATCATCGATATGCAGAGGCATAAGGTGAGTATTTGGCTGCAGTTTTACATTGCTCTGAGGACGCGAAAATAATTCAATCATTTTCGGATATGATGGATCTGTCGGATTGACAAAACGATAGAATTCCGGTTGTCCGCTGCTGCGATGGCGTGCCTGGTAACCCCATCATCAATAAAAGTCCAGAAAGCAGACGCGAATTCTGTTGTAAGTGCTTCTATAATGATAACCATATCAATATCTACGGTCTGCCTGAAATCCAGTCCGGCATCTGTCATAAGAAGATCACAGGCGAATCCGCCGATTATTGTATACTGCTCTTTGTAATCGCTGAAGTGTTCCTTAAAAAGATCAATCCCATTTACCATATTCTTCTCCTTATCATTCGTAATCTTTAACCGGAAGTCCGTGCTTCTCTCTGATCTCATCCAGTCCCATCTGTATCCGTTCATCCGGATCATTGTCAAGACTAAGCAAGAGAGAAATATCATCTACCCGTCCATTATCAGAAAGTAATTCCGGGGCATAGCTCCATACTTCGATAACCGATCCTCCAAAGTCTTCAAATTCCCGCTTTGATATGATGTATTCTGCAGGAATTGTCGATGCTATCCTTGCGGAGACAGCAATCCCTCTATCGTATTCTTTCGCGCCCACCATTGATATAGAAGAAAGTGCTTTTACACCACTCTGAAGAAGGTGCGGTCCTGATGGCTCGTTTTTCACATATATAACACGTTTTACCGGCGACTTCATCCTACTATATGCTTTCCTTAAAAATTCTGGTTTGTCAAACCGGGAAATAATCCACTTATTTGTACCTTCATTTTTTATTTCAATGACTCCTGATTCAGCCAGATCTTTGATCGCCCTACTGCAGGTTGCTTTTGAGAGCCGAAGCTTTTTTGACAACTCTGTCTGGTTCATAGTCCTGTTGTGCCCTGTATGGTAATATAAATAAAGAAATACCAGCTGCGTACCCGGTGCCATGGTTTCCTCTATATGGGAAACGGACGCACATTTTTCATTAAAAAAGCATACCCAGAAAGGTAAAAAAACCTGTTGTGATTCCGCTATAAAAGGCAGCCTGTTTTCTACTAAATTTCGGCGCTGCTGCGCAGTAAGCCTATCCAAATACAGCGCACACGGAACAGTGCTCAGTTTGCAAAAATTTACAAACTGCTTCTTTAAGGATGGAAGGCGCCAGGAATTACTATTCGGTGACAGCAATGCGCATCTGTGTTCATCCCACGATAAAAGTTGGACATTATAATTATCCCGAATATACACTGGCGTATCCCTCGGGTATTCATATGATGTAATTATAATATTATCACCAAATATTGATTTCAGAAACTCCATCATATCCAATCTCCTTTGAATCCCTCATAAGTTTCATTGTTTTTTTATTGTATCATTTATATTGAAACAATACAAGTTTCAATGAAATAATTGTTGATTCCCTTATAGTTTTAGTATTGCGTATTCTACAAATATAATACCATTTTATAAAAATGTAAAAGAGGAGGGGATTGTATTATGGCCGGCAGCATAAAAGATTTAGCAAATAAAAAATAGGCTTCGCCTATTCAACTCCCCTACCCCTCAATCATGAGGGGATAGGGGGTTTTCTTTTGTTACTTTTTCTTGCATAATAGACTTATGAACATCTTACAAAGAATCTTTGCAGACCATTATGAAGAAATTAAATATACTCTTCATCCCAGAGAGACTGAGATGGAAAATATCAATAAGATGATCAACTGTGGTGATCCTTCTTTTGGCGGTGCCATGTACAATTGTCCGCACTGCGGGAACTTCAAATTCGTTCCTTTCCGCTGTCACAGCCGTTTTTGCCCTTCATGTGGCAACAAATATTCTATGGAACGCACCACCAGTATGTCTTTCAAACTCGTTAGCGTCCAACACCGCCATTGCGTTTTTACTATTGATGAAAATCTCCGCAGCTTCTTCCTTCAGGACCGATCTCTTCTGAACTGTCTCTTCCATTCCGTCTCCAGTGTAATATCAAGGATGTTTTTCAATCTAAACCATGCCCAAAATTTTACTCCCGGCTATATCATGGTCCTTCATACTTTTGGCCGCGATCTCAAATGGAATCCCCACATTCACTGCCTCCTTTCCGAAGGTGGCTACAGTAATGACGGCTTCTGGCGCCATGTAAAACACTTTAACTACAACTATCTGCGCAATGCTTTCCGCACGGCTCTTCTCAATGAACTGGAAGACCGGATTGGACCTTCTTTCAAAAAAGTGAAAGCGAAATGTTACACTCAGCATAAGCAGGGCTTCTATGTCTATGCTAAACCGAATCTCTGCGATCCGAAAGTAGTGGCTAAATACATCGGCCGCTATCTTGGCAGGCCAGTAATTGCCACTTCCAGGATTGACCGGTATGACGGAGATATCGTTACTTTCCACTATAACCGTCACGAAGATGAACAGTATGTGGAAGAAACTTTGCCTGTTATGGATTTCATAAAACGTCTCATCCGACACATCCCGGAAAAACATTTTAAAATGATCCGCTATGGCGGTCTGTATGCAAGGCACCGCAAGATTGATTCAAAACTGCACCGTGTCATCTCAAAAGAAAAGCATAGGATATACCGCAGCTTCACTCAATGGAGAACATCTCTTTTTCTCTCCTTCGGATATGACCCCCTGTATTGTTCCGAGTGTAATCATAAAATGGAGTTCTTGGAACTTTATTACAACCACAAGCGCGTACCTCTCGAAGAAATGTACGAGAAAGTAATGTCCAAATCTCGTGGAAAGCGTTCCTCCGCGTAGAACCGTTGTGATATAATCCTCTCAAAGGAGGTTGCTTACCATGAAACCAGATATTGAGGAACTGCGCAAAAAGTACATAGAGAATCCACCCGAAGGAATGACATCCGAGGACATTCGCCATATGAGCGAGGATGACCTTCTGGATATGGATTATTTTCTGAATGAAGACGACCCTTTTGACGATTTGTTTGGAGAAGAAGGTTTTTATATCTTCTAAATCTAACCATCGTCCTATTGTCATGCCCACTCCCCTGTTGATTTAACATATGTTCGATCAGTAGGGCTTTTTCCCCCTTATCCAAAAATCGGAATTTCCTATAAAGTAAAAACAACCCGGAAAATAAACTTTTCCGGGTTCTCTAAAAGGCGCCAACCAGATTTGAACTGGTGATGAAGGTGTTGCAGACCTCTGCCTTACCACTTGGCTATGGCGCCGTATATAAGTGCCCTGCTCCGGTCATTTCTGCCGACCGCCGGGCACTTTTTTATTATAACAGAGCATTTCTTGTTCGTCAATTAAAATCCCAAATCTTCATTGACAAGGATTACCTTGATCCTTCCTTTTTCTTTGGAAAATCTTGTGACAAGGATCTGGCTGCAGATACTGTCCGGAGATTTGCAATTCGCACATGCTCCGGTCTTAGAGCAGGGCGTGCTCAGATCAAAACGCATAGCATTGATAGGCGCCGCCTCGTTTCTTGCGCGGGATACGGCGTCGTCCACTTCTTTGACAACTTTATTCATCCCTACAATGAGCAGAACATTTTTCGGTCCCCAGGCAATGCAGGCCACACGGTTCCCTACTCCGTCAATATTAACCAGGATCCCGTCTTCTGTAATGGCATTGGTACTTGCCAGGAAGAAATCACTGTGGAAAATATTAAGCTGCACTTCCCGTTTTTCTTCCGGAGATTTACAGGTATCCCTGTTATAGACCGTATAATTTCCCTGACAGACTTTTTCGATCAGTCCGATCTCCTGTGCGGACATGGAACCGCCCCAGCCGATCACGCTTCCTTCCGGGATCATATCCAGAGCTGTCTTAAGCGCTTCCTCTTTCGTCTCCGCATAATAGCCTTCCATTCCCCTGGATTCCAGCCCTTTCATTACTTTTTGTGCCAGCATCTGGTTTCTCTTTTTTCTGTTGTTGTCCATTTGTAAACTCCTCCTTTATGTTTTGTCTGTTTCGCTTCTTCTCTCCCAAATACGCTATGTTCTTATTTTGTGATATATTCCTTTCCCGTTTGTTCTATCGTTATTTTTCTATTGCTATCATTCTTACACGATATTTCCGGCGCGGCGGGCAAGGATCTCATCCAGAATGCATCCGGCCACCTCCTCTTTGCTCATGATCTCCAGTTCTTTTACCGCGTCCTCTGTAATCAGGGTTACAATATTGGTGTCCGTTCCAAACCCGGCTCCTTCCACCTTCAGATTGTTGGCAACGATCATATCCACATTTTTCTTCTTCAGCTTTGCTTTGGAATTTTCCAACATATTTTCGGTTTCCATGGAGAAGCCGCAGATAAACTGTCCTTCTCTTTTATGGCTTCCGAGGAATTTCAAAATATCTTCTGTACGCTCCAGGGAAAGACTGGTATCGCTATCCGATTTTTTTATTTTTTCATTGCTGACGCTGGCGGGACGGTAATCCGCCACTGCTGCCGCTTTAATGATAATATCTGTCTGGCTGCTCCTTTGGGTCACGGCCTCGTACATATCCTGTGCACTTACGACTGGAACAATGCTGACAAACATAGGCGGTTCTATGGAGGTGCGCCCGCTCACCAGTGTCACATCCGCTCCCCGCAGTGCGCAGATACGCGCAATGCTGTATCCCATCTTCCCGCTGGAATGGTTGGTGAGATAGCGGACCGGATCCAGGCTCTCCTGGGTCGGTCCTGCTGTCACAAGGACCTTGAGCCCTTCCATATCTTTTTTATATGCGCATGCCTTCAGTACATACTGATACAAAATATCCGGCTCCGGCATTTTTCCCTTTCCTACATCTCCGCATGCAAGTCTTCCCTCCGCCGGTTCCACAATCTCCATGCCATACTCTTTTAATTTTCTAAGGTTGTCCTGCGTAACCGCATTTTCATACATGCGTGTGTTCATGGCAGGCACAATGATTTTCGGACAGGTGCAGGCCAGAACCGTCGTCGTCAGCATATCATCCGCAATTCCATGAGCAAGCTTCGCGATCACATTGGCTGTTGCCGGAGCAATGATCACTGCATCAGCCCGGTCTGCCAGAGAAATATGTTCTGTGCTGTACTCATGGTTTCTGTCGAATGTATCCGTATGGCACCGCTGATTTGTCAGTCCTTCAAATGTCAGCGGCGTAATAAATTCCTGCGCATGTTCCGTCATGATCACCTGCACATCAGCCCCTGCCTTTACCAGAAGACTGGTAAGATAAGCGCTTTTGTAAGCTGCGATCCCCCCTGTTACTCCCAGAAGTATGGTTTTGCCCTTTAACAGTTTCAACATGTTGTAAATTCCTTCCTTTCGTGCTATACTTCCATCGTAATTGTATTATATCCCTACAGAGGGAATGATAACAAGGAGGAATTGAATAATGAGAGAAAAAACACATGACACCAGATGGATGGTCTGTGTTGCACTTATGGCAGCGATCGTCATTGTCCTTGCGAACACACCGCTTGGCATGATCCAGCTTCCGATCATTAAGGCGACAACAGTACACATTCCTGTCATCATCGGAGCAATCCTTTTGGGGCCTTTTGCGGGAGGCGTTTTGGGAGCCGTATTCGGCATCTGCTCCGTCATCAGCAACACCATGGCACCTACACTTTTATCCTTTGCGTTTTCACCTTTTATGAGCACGACCGGATTTCCCGGAGTTGCCAAAGCGCTGTGGATCTCAATCGGATGCCGTATCCTGATCGGCGTCGCCGCCGGCTGGCTCTGGCGCCTGTGCCTTCATTTCCACTGGAATCAGACAATCTGTCTTCCAATTGTGGGCTTTGCAGGATCTATGGTAAATACCATCACCGTCATGGGCAGCATTTATCTGTTCTTTGCCAGAGAGTACGCCCAGGCACAGGACGTAGGACTGACTGCCGTGTGGGGACTCATCATGGGAACCATCACCGCATCCGGCATTCCGGAGGCCGTCGCATCAGCTGTACTTGTGCTGGCGCTGGGAAAAGTACTTTTGAAATTTATGAAAAGAAGTTTGATATAAAAATAACGGGAGACGTAGTAAAATTGAATTTTGCTACGTCTCCCGTTATTTTTTTAACGTCTGATTTCCAGCAATTTTGCTTTCAGTTCTCCTTCCAGCCGCTGTATTTCCTGTTCCGCTTCTCTTCTCTTTGTCCGTCCTTCCTGCTGGATCTGCATTACCTCATCAAGGGTGGAAATAAGAGATTCATTTGTGGCTTTCAGTGTTTCCATATCCACGATTCCCCGCTCGGATTCTCTGGCGGATTCTACAGACGCCATCTTCAGTTTTTCTGCATTTCTGCGAAGAAGTTCATTTGTCATATCTGTCACTTCCCGCTGTGCAGCTGCTGCCTGTGAGGAATGCTCCACGCCAAGGGCAAGCACCATCTGACTTTTCCACAGCGGCACTGTATTGACAATGGTAGATTGGATTTTCTCCACCATCAGCGTATCATTGTTCTGCACCAGCCTGATCTGCGGAGCAGTCTGCACTGCGATCATTCTTGTCAGCTCCAGATCATGAACTTTCTTTTCAAAACGTACACACAGAGATTCCAGGTCTTTCGCCGCCTGAATATCCTCCGGGAACCCGCTGGTCTCCGCTTTCTTTATCATTTCCGGGAGTTCTTTTGTCCTTACATCCTCTATCTTCTTTTTTCCTGCCGCAATATAGAGGTTCAGCTCTTTATAATATTCCAGATTCTGCTGATACATCTTATCCAGAAGAGCTGCATCTTTCATAAGCTGAACCTGATAGCCCTCCAGCGTTTTACAAATCTTGGAGATGTTTGCCTCCGCCTTATCGTATTTTGCTTTCATGGCTGTCAGCTTATTGGCATTCTTCTTAAAAAATCCAAAAATTCCTTTGCTTTCTTCCTCGTCAAAATCTTTCAATTCAGTGACGACATCGGTAAGCAGCCCGCCGATTTCACCGAGATCTTTGGTACGCACATTTTCCAGTGCCTTTTCAGAAAAATCCGCCATCTTTTTCTGTACGCCGGAGCCATACTGCAAAACGGCGTTGGAATCATACAGATCAATCTCTCCGGCAAATGCTTCTGCTCTTGCTTTTTCTTCCTCTGTAAGAGAGGTCTGTTCTGTTAGGGTTTGATATTCTTCGTTCATACTCATTTCCTTTCCTGATCTGTTCTGTTATTTTCTGTTTTTCTGAAGGCCGTCCTCTGTCAGCCCCTCCTGCGCCAGCATTGCTTCCAGTACGGAAATATCAGAAGAAATATCCCAAGCCACGTCTTCAAACAGGCTGTCCAGCAATTTCTCAAAAGCTGTATTCAGCGTATCCAGCGTCTTTTCAATCTCTTCTTTTGCCTGACGGATATTTTCTCCTGCTTCCGGCTGGCCGTCCAACTGCTCGTAAGCCTCCAGAAGTTTCACCGTTGTGGGGAGATAGTATTCCATCATTTTTTCAATATCTTCCACGGCAGAAGGATCTTCCTTCACCCGATCAAATATCCTGCGGACCAGAAGTTCGATCCGGTCAATTTTCCGGGAAATTTCCACTCCCGGAATGGCGTCGTTGCACTCCCTGATCTTCTTCACATACCAGTTTCCCAGACTGATGACTTTTTCTGCTTCCGTCTCCGGCTTTTCCGGTGTTCTTTCCTGCCTCTGTCTCTCCTGTTCCCTGGCTTCCCGGCGCTCCTTCTCCGCCTGCATGTGGGCTTCTCTTTGCCGTTTCAGCTGCTGATATTCTTCATAAAATGCGTCCGTCACCATAAGGCAGGTTTCCTGATCGTCCAGATGCCCCTGCAGAAACCAGCGCTTTTCGATCATTTGTTTCAGATCCTTTACAACGCCTTTTGCTGATCTTCCGCTTTTATCGGCCAGTTCTTTTACATTGCAGTAGACTCTTCCCTGCATAATCTCAATATATTTATGAAAACGCCTGTTCCTTCCAAGGCGGGTCCTGCCGTTCCATATAAGAACAACTCCCGCTGCGACCAGCAGCAAAAGCGTCCCGATCAAAAGGCCTCCCAGCCATGGAAATGCTCCTGTTACCGCTACGGTTATTACAGTTGCCGCCAGCACAAGACTGCTTGGAATCAGCAGGAGGCATCCGAGAATCGTTAAAATGATCCCTGCTGCTTTTACTCCTTTATTGCCGGCAAAAAGAGTGAGGGGCTTTGTATCCGGCCTGCTGTATTCCTGTCCATCCCACCGGAAATCCGGTCTGCTTTTCCCAAAATCGGCGTCGGCCTGCCGGAATCCTTCGCCTGTCTGACGGACACTCTCCTTGAACTGAAACACCGCGTCATTTACTGTATTTGCAATTGTATCATTAAGTCTGCGAAAATCCTGGGAGTCAATGGCATTTTGAACGATGTTCCGAATGTCGCGCCCCCATCTTTCCCAATCCTGGTTCATGCTTTCTGCGTCCTTTCTGTTCTTTGTCTTCCATTATAGCAAGTTGCCGGCCTGCTGACTAGTGTATTACTGCATTCCCTTTCAGATAAGTTCCCCTTGTGATATAATATTTTTATAAGCATCTGCCATGCAAAAACTCCGTAAGGCCAAACACCAGCGAGCGTGAAGCCCAAGGAAACTAACGTTTAAGCATGGCGCATAAAAAGGAGGAATACTTTATGTCCGAGAATAACCTATCCTGCATTGACTGTGCTGTAAAAAACTGCGACAAGGAGGATCGCTCCTATCCGCCTTTCTGCCTCACAACGCACATGGATCACGAGATTCTTAACGAAGCTCTCTCCTGCTACCAGGAGCCGGAAAATCACGCAATCATGTGCGCTGCCGCAGAAGTGGAATTTGAGCACTACTGTAAATATACCAGGGTAGAGGAAATTATGGCTTTTGCCGAAAAAATAGGCGCAAAAAAGATAGGCATAGCCACCTGTGTGGGACTGCTGGCGGAAAGCCGTACCCTGGCGCAGATTTTTCGCAGCCATGGATTTGAAGTTTACGGAATCGGCTGTAAAGTAGGCGCCATCCCCAAAACAGCTCTCGGAATTGATGAAAAATGCAACGGCGTAGGCAAAAACGCCTGCAATCCTATTCTGCAGGCCAAGCTTCTTAACGCCGCGAAAACCGACCTCAACGTGGTAGTAGGTCTCTGCGTCGGTCACGACAGCCTGTTTTACAAATATTCCGACGCCATAGTTACAACAGCCGTGACAAAGGACAGAGTTCTTGGGCACAATCCGGCGGCTGCACTTTATACTGCCAACTCTTATTATTCAAAATTAAAACAGGAAGGTGAGGTATGATGAAGAAATTATCTTCAGAAGAATTAAAAGAGCAGTTAAAAGAACGAAAAGAAGGCTCTCTGCTTCCTCTTCGCGAAATTCTGGTTGAAAATGCCGACCTTAGCGGCTGGAATATGGATCATGTTGACTTTTCCCTTTCCACTTTCCGAAACGTCTGTTTTAACGGATCAAGCCTGAAAGGAAGCGCTATAGAAAACTCTCTGTTTGATCAGTGTACGTTCCGCAAAACCTGCTTTCAAAACGCCAATATGAAAGGCGCTGCCCTCCGCTATGACGATCTGACCGGAGCCGATATCCGGGGCGCCAACCTCTTTTCCGCAGTGTTAGAGTTCGCCGATCTGACGGATATTATTTCTGATGAGGATACAAAATTCTTCCGGCTCTACTGTCCGGAGAAGGGCGCTTTCCTTGGATATAAAAAATGTTTCAACAATCGGCTGGTGCAGCTTCTTATCCCGGCTGACGCCAAGAGAACTTCCGCCACCCTAAACTCCTGCCGCTGCAGTAAAGCTAAAGTTCTGACGATCAAAAGCTTCGACTATTCCGAAGAATATGCCGAAGCCTGGTCTCTTGTAGATGAAAATTTTGTTTACCGCCGGGGTCAGTGGGTAGAAGTCAAAGATTTCAATGAAGACCGGTGGCAGGATTCTACCACCGGAATCCATTTCTGGCTCACCCGCGAGGAGGCCAAAGCTTATTGATGCATCAACGCTTTAAATCCCACCTGTTAACTTTCTTTTGACTTCATATCGCTTTCTGTATTTCCTCGAGCTATAATCGTCTCAAATATATTAGCGAAGGGAGAGATATATATGGAAATTGGCGATAATTTAAAAAGAATAAGATTAAAAAGGGGACTTTCACAAAATGAAGTCGCTGATAAATTAAACATATCTCGACAAGCTGTTTCTAAGTGGGAACGTAATATATCTTCACCTGATATAGAAACATTAGAGAAATTAAGGAAGCTTTATGATGTAAGCTTTGATGAACTAATAACACAGACGGAAATAGACAGTAATGCTTCTATTGTTGAAAAAAGTGATAATATGGACATATTTGAAGGTCAGGAGAATAGAATAATACATTGCCTTATTATTATTGGAATGCTTGTATTATCTTGCTCATTACCTTTTCTTGGAATCATTATCTCCATTTTTATCATATACTATTTAGTAAAAATCAGGTCAAAATCTATCCTGCTTTTTTCTTGCTGCTTTCTTGCCATTTTTATCAATACCTGGAACACTTGGGCGTTTTTAAATAATGCTTTTATAAAAGAAGCGACAGCCACTGTTGAAGTAGTGGCTGTCAATTATAAAAATAATTATTTAGATCACCTCGGTTTTTAAAGCACTTCCTGAAATACAGGCTTTTACCCCTGTGGGAATCGCTATTATACCAGGATAATAGTTAAATGTATACAAAGCTTCTTTTGTACTTGTTAATCTAAGCCTGGCCCCTTCTATTCTACCTATGTAAGCGGCATAAAATGGATCATATGCTGACACTAGCTTATTATCTTTTACTTTTACCTTAAATCCCGCTCTCCAGCTCCCGGAAGATGTGCATGTAATCTGATAAGAATTGTCCGCAATTCTTTCTTCTGAAACGATTTGCGATATGACTACATGTATAGCATTTCCTTCCTTGTCTAATATATCAAATTCTTGAGTACCACCTGTATTTATATTATACGATGCGCTTGAGACTGTAGCGGCATACACTGGTGTATTTACTGTTAATAGTGCAAGTATACAAAAAACACTTAATGCAAAAACTTTTTTGAAGATCGTTGTTTCATTATAAACTCCTTATCAATCTTATTTCTTTATAAATAGCATCCGTACATATCTAAAAATTTCTACCCCCATTATCATTGCTCCTACACTTAAGAAATTCTGCCAATTCAAATGAAAAGAAACTGGATAAAATGAAAAATATATCAGTTGTATAAAAAGTGTTAACATCCAGATGGAAGGGATATCCAATAGCAATACATCTAAAATAAGAGTTTCCTTTTTCTTAGGACAATAAGCTATATAGCTAAATATAATCCCTATTAGTATGCTCGTAAAAAATAGATACCATATTGTACGAGCACAGTTGTCATAGGTGATTTTGACAAAAGCTCAATCTTATCATTTAAATCTGTATATAACCAAAACAGATAGCAATATAGAATTACAATAAATATATAGGGCTTTTTGTTTACTTTCATACTAATGCTCTCCTCCACCTGGTTCCCATACATTTCCATATTGCGTCGTCACAGATACCACATATTCTGAATTTCCATGCTTATATTTTACCAAAAAGTCACACTTTAAAATCCCCCAATAATATGTACTATAGAAATATTGAAATCCTAAATTACTTTTTCTATATACAGTGTTTTCCTTCGGAGAGGCAATTATTAAAGGATTACCTTCTTCGTTTGCAATCCCTAAAGTATAATTACCTCCATCGCCCTGTTGCCCCCAACAAAGCGGATGTGCTGATAAATCGTGTACTCCTGTTTCGCGAAAATTGTACGCTTTTGTTTCAACGGCTGTCATTTTACAGTATTCTTCTCCATTATCTATTGATTCATCCGCTCCAGCAGTAGTATCACTTCTTACTGCCATACTAATAACAGAGTACGTTTCATCAATGTCACCTGAACGATACGTTGTAATCTTTAACGGAGTTTTACTAATAAATGAATAATTAATAAAACCATTTCTATTTTCAGAAATGCTAATATTTGCTTTACCTCCTATAGATTCAAGATCTAAATCAGTTATATTTTTTGCCTCCTTCAAATCATTTTCATAGGATATATCATCTGCATTGGCAATCTCTATTGACTCAACAGATTTTGCATCGATTTCTTGTGGCTCATTCGCAAAGACACTATTTTTAAAAGAAAACAGAATTGATAATGCCATAAGTAGTGCCATAACAGCTCTAAGTCTATATTTTCTCTTTCTCTTCATATCTCTCCATTTATTTTTTAATTCCTTTTAACTACTGGTTTCAAAATCAAGTTTTCAAGAAAGCTTTCTTAAAATATAATTGTAATCTAAATGTATCTTACTAAAATTTCAAGAATCTAATTGTTTCAGGAGGGAATCTGACAGTTGCATATGTGATTTTGTAAATTTTTATATTTCTTTTATATACTTTTATACATAATAATATTTAATGAAATTATTCTTTTATTTTTTATGAGAATTTCAATTCCTCTTTACATTCTAAATGGGGGGCATAAACAAAGAGTTACGCAAGCGGGACTCTCGCGCCGAGCGCGGTCGCTTTAGCGGCAACTTCTACTTCGCACGATTGCGCATCCCGCGGAGCGTTTTATTTAATAGGATTAGGGTGTCAAAAGGTTATGAACCTTTGATATAAATTTCTACCTTGAAAACTGAACACGATATAAGAATATTCTTAAATCTTTGATACAATCAATGTATCAAAGATAGAGGTGATCGAAATGGCTTTTGTATCAAACGATACCCAGCAGATGTCATTGGCAGACAGTACCTTTCATCTGACTAACCGAGAGCGTAAATTTCTTGAAAAATCCTGGGCCAAAACATTTGCAGATAAGATTTTTCCTGCAATAGATGAAGATCTGTTTTCTGTTTTATACAGCGAAAAGGCATCAAGGCCGAATACTCCTGTAAATGTGATTGTCGGAGCGCTGATACTGAAAGAAGCGCTTGGCGATTCAGACGATGAACTTGTTCAGGCTTTGATGTTTGATATCAGATATCAGTATGCACTCCATACGACCAGTTTTAAGGAGCACCCTTTAAGCGACAGGACATTGAGCAGATTCCGCGCCAGATGTCTGGCATATGAAACGGAAACAGGGATCGACCTGATCCACATTTGTGTGACATCTCTGGCAAAAGAGATTGCAGAATTTATGGGTCTGGCTCCTTCCATGCAGAGAATGGACAGTATAATGATCGCTGCAAACATCAGAAATCTTTCGTTACTGGAACTTTTTTATACCTGTGTTTCAAATCTTGCAAAAGTTATGGTGACCCGGGATGTTCCCCTTCCGGAAGCGCAAAAGCACTATGTCGAGAAAGATGATTATAATGCATTCATTTATCATCAGCGCAACCTTGATGCCAATAACAGGACACACCAGGTCATGCATGATGCAGAAAGGCTTCTGGATATCTGTGGCGGGGATTTTGACGATACCAGCGAATATCAGCTGTTGATCCGGCTGCTTAAAGAACAGACAACTTTTCATAACGACGGGACCCGGCGTTTGCGCGAGAAAAGGGAAAAAGAGGATCCTTCAAAAGTGCTGTTGAATCCATCGGATCCAGAAGCAGCTTTCCGTAAAAAGGCTGGCAGTAAACAAAGGCCACTTTTAGATATGCCTTTTGACACCCTAATCTTAATAGAAAAAAATTTCCTGTCAAATAAAAAAGACGACCCGGCAGAAAAATCCGGCTTTCATAAAACCTGGATTCTGCAGGAACGTCTTCCTTTTATATATCAGGGTACTGAAGTTCGGTATTTCCCGACAGCCCCTCTTATAAAGGCGCCAACCAGATTTGAACTGGTGATGAAGGTGTTGCAGACCTCTGCCTTACCACTTGGCTATGGCGCCATATGACTCCACCGGGAATCGAACCCGGGTTACCGCCGTGAAAGGGCGATGTCTTAACCGCTTGACCATGGAGCCGGATATTATATTGTCGAATCACTGCCTTAAACCGTGACCGAGAATTATAATATCACACCTTATAAGAAAATGCAAGCACTTTTTATAATTTCTTTGAAGGTTTTATACGTCTTTATATACCCTTCTCTTTTTCCTCCCATTTTCTCATTTTCAGCTTCAGCAAAGCCAAAGCTTTCTTTGCATCAATCTCTGTTACTGTATTTTCAGCCAGTACTTTTGTCTCATCGCCGTCCTGTTCCATTCTATCTCTCGATTTATAATAGCATACCACTCCATCCAGATATTTATTCTGTACAACAAAATCTTTTGCCGGGCACTGGCTTAAAACCGCAGTAGATATACCCCTTTTTTCTGTCTCTTCGATAGCATGGGCATAATCTACATGATTATTGCCAATACCATTGCAGGAGAAAACTGCACCGTCCACTCTCATACATTCCAAAGATACGCCGACTCTCTCGGCAGATAAATATTTGTCTTCGTTTTTGTCAGGAGAACCCACGATCACAATTCCCCGAAGATTCACATCCGCATCTTCCGAAAGGACTTCCACCAACGGATCTCTGTAATAATGAAGTGTTGTTTCCTTCATACTCGTTCCGATTCCCATAAAACATCCTCCTTTTAATCCATCGCGTGCATAATTCCATCCCGAAATTCATTGGGCGTCACAATTACCGGCATCCATCCCATATCGATCACAGATCTGCCGCCCTCATATCCGCCGGGTTCATGGCCGAACAGCCTTGTGTCATAGACCGCTCCCTGGCCGGATACTTCTTTTACAATTACCACATCCTTGCGTCCCGGCTCGTAAGTCTCCTGAAACACATGCTTTTCCGTACATTTATAGCCATTAAATTTTTTCATCTGACTGCGGAAGATCTGGCAAAAGGCGTCACATGCTCTGTGGATTGCTTCCGGTCCCGGCCGGTCCGCCCATGTACCTTCTTTTAACACTACATCAAAGGAGATCAGGATATCGCTTTCCAGCGGCGTACCCGGACGTCCCCATGCAATCTTGTCCTTAAGGATCCCGTCACTGGCACCGAAGTTGCATACCTGACGCCCGCCTTCATCTACTCCGGTCAATATCACATATACACCTGTTAAAGTATGGGTGATCCCTTCTCCCACCCGTCCCAGCACCTTAGTGGAAAGCGGAATGACATCCATCACCGTATTGGTATGCTGCTGATGCTCATCGGGCTGTATGATCCGGATTTTAATATCACTGATCAGCGGCTCCCCGGCCTTTATGCTGTCCGCAATCCCGGGCTGTACAGTCATATGGCCATCCACATCGATTCGATTTTCTTCTCCGTACTCTACCGAATAAACATGATAGGCACGGACTGTAAGTCTGCTTCCTGTTTCCATCCTCTTCGTCCCCTTTCTATTACACGATATGCAGGAAAATTTCCCTGTACATCTGGCTCTTACCCGTTCTGCTGCCGGTTATAGACAAGAATCAGTTCCACCATTCTGTCATAACTTACAACGCCATCCTGCTGTCCGTTGGCCTTCAGATAAGTGTCATTTACCTCATTTGCCACCTCTGCCACCGGACTTTCATACTTCTGCCAGAACTGGCTGTTTGCTTCCAGATCAACTTCCGCTTCTTCGCAAAGCTCTGACCGTATCTCCCGATAAGCTTCGTAATCCGTCTCCTGCAGAGCATTGGTACAGTAGATCCATCCAAGAAGCGCCCCACTGTACTGAAACTCTGTATCATCCGACTCAAGCGCTGCCAGATAACCGATAAAATTTGCCTCCTGCTCCTGCATAAATCCTTTGAGATGGGCCAGCTCATGACAGGCTGTAAAAGGAATATTATAATCTGTCATTTCCGTATTATAATTTGCTTCTATCGTAAAGGGAGAATATATTCCTGTCAGTTTCTGGACAGAAAGAATCCAGGAAAACACAAGTCCTTTCGGCCGAGGATACTCTCCTTCCAGACAGTCATATTTCTCTCCCAGCTTTTCCATGGCAGCCACTGCTCTTTCCTGAACGTCGCCTGTCAGCTTCATCTGGCCGGACTCATCCCGATAAACTTCCGAGGCAGTTTCATTGACCTGATCTGTCAGCATCCGGCACGCTTCCTTCAACTCTTCCACCGTTCCCCCCTCCACCTCAAGGGAAGTCTCCTCTGCAAAAGATGTACGATAATAATTTACTCCACATGCCGCCGCATAGATAAAAAACAGGATTCCAGCGGCCAAAAGCAGACCCGAAAAGAACTTGGACAATGGGGCTGCCGCCTTTCCCGAGTGTACGGCTTCTCTGATCGTCCGTCCGATACAAAAGACAAAAAACACTGCCAATATATATAGAAGGAACTCCGATACAGATATCGGAAATATCCCAAAAAAACGCCCTGCTAAAGACACAAGTGCTTTATATATATGTAGGCTGTACCACGTGGCAAAATTCGGAAATGAACGGGCTGCAAAGAGAAGAAGCACTGCGGCCAAAAGCAGAAAAAGCCCCTCCAGCGCCCTCTTTTTTTCTCTCTGCCCTTTCCCCTTCTGCTGTTTTTCCCCCGTCTGCAGCTCTTCCTTCCCCTGTCTCATCCTCTGCAAATCTTGAGCCATCCGCTATTCCTTCCTAAGTAAATTTCAATCCTGGATTTATCTACAGTATACTGCAAAATCTCTGTAATTACAAACAGGGAACTCCTGTTTCCAGGAGTCCCCTCTGTATTAAGAGACACTTCCTAAAGTTTAAAACAAAGTCTGCACCGGCCATTTTACAATTTACCGTTCCATCCCTCTGCTTCTGCTTTTCCTAAGATATAGAGAAAAGCAATAGCCGGAACACGCAGAATGGGTACCTTTGTTTTATGCTTGGTAATACCAAAATCGTCCAGGCGTTTTGTGATTAAAAAAGCGTTTGTCACTTTCGTTTGTTCGTCCCGGCATAACTCGACAATGGCATCTGTCTCTGTAATGTGAGAATTATTACGGTATTTCACTTCACAGAGGATCTTCTGACGGGGAAGTTCTACCACCACATCGACCTCTTTCTGATTATTCTTTGCCTTTCTGAAATATCCAAGCTGAGCAGGACTTCCCTGATAAAAAGAAACCATATGTTTATAAACAGTTGTTTCCACCATTGCGCCGAGTTCCTTTTCATCTGAAAGTACATCGTCAATCATCAGCACTGCATTACGGATAGCCGCATCAGCAATGAATATTTTCGGCTTCCCTTTTAGAGCACCTTTGCTTCCTACATCCATTGGCTTTGCCAAATAAATGAGATTGGACATTTCCAGCGCTTTAATATAACTTTCAACCGTTGTGATCGAAGTATTTTCCAATTCCTTTGCCGCGGTAGTAGCGTTAAAAATCTCGGTTGAGTTCATACACAAGTAGAGAAACAGCTTTTCCATCAACAGAGGACTTCGAATATTAAAGAGCGACAGCACATCTCGCTTGATAACCTTATCGACCACGTCTTCCCTCAGCATTCTCTGTGCATAGACATCGTCGTCCGATAACACCAGCTCTGGAAAACCACCGATCATTAGATAACGATTAAAATGATTTTGCAATGGAGTAAATTTGTCCATCAAACTGCCAAGCTGTGCCGAACTAAAGCCTTGAAGCTCTGATAAACGCAGCTCATCCTCCAAAACAGGTAAATCGAGACCAAGCAGCCTGCAATACTCATAAAAAGACATAGTAGGTATTTTGAGAACGCTCCAACGCCCTGTGCCGCTGTCTGCAGCCCCCCTTTCCAGGATAGGACTGGCAGACCCTGTAGCAATCAAACGAATATCCTTTCTGCTGTCATAAATCACCTTCATCCAGAGCTCCCAATTTTCAGTGTACTGTACTTCATCAAAAAGAATATACCTTGTACCCTCTATAGGGTACATTCCTTCATAGATGGACAGCACATTTTCCACATTGACAAGTTTCAGAATCGGATTATCAAAGGTAGCGTACAGAATATTTCCGGGATTGATCCCCCGGTCTATCAGATGGTCAATGATCTGATAGAGAATTGTCGTCTTACCCACACGTCTCATGCCAGACAAAACAGCAAATCTTCGTATCGTTTTATGCGTAAGTATTTTCAGGGCTTCATAATATGCCAGCCTTTTGTGCGGCTTGCTTTCTTCCTTGATGGCAGAAGGCGTCCGCCACCACGGGTTATACTGCCGCAATACTTTAATAACTTGTTCATCATTTACAATCGCCATAATACACCTCCATAATACTAGTATTCTATCGGAGTTTAACTATTATATGCTCCATTTTTACGCGCCGTTTACAAAGTATATTATATCAATAGTCTTTACAAATTGCAAATTATATTACAAAAATATGCAAACACCGACATAATCCTCCCTAAGAGGAATCCTTGACTCTTTTGCAGCGCCATACAGCAAGGTATCCTCCGGTAATCCACATAGACAGACATGCACACAATCCAATGTAGCAAAATACAGGTTTGGCGTTTTTGCTAATCGTTTCCATTCATTATTGGCAAAAGGTTTTATTTCATACTTGCCAAAAATAACAAAAATACTATGCAATAGACTAATCTTTTGCATAGTATTTTCTATTTTTCCTTTAATCGGGTCCTTCAGGCGGAATAAACCCGCAGCCCATTCCCACTTTATTTCCTTTCTGTAAATATGCCTTCAACGCTCTTTGAAGACTTGTATCTTCCGGATATTCTTCTATCCGGTCCGTCACCTTTCCAAAGACTCTTTCTTCTGCCTGCCTTGCAGGTATCTCATTATAAACAAAAAACAAATCCTGAAACCGGAGAATATTGGACTGTTTTGAAAGCAGATTGTGAAGCTGCGGAGAAAGAAGCCAGGATTCACAGTGAAATCCATCGTACTTATAAGAAACCACTTCTTCAAAAAATCCCGCCGCTTCTTTAAATGAATCTTTCACTGCCTGTACATCCAATGGCTCCCCTTCGGGAATATGCACCTCCAGAACCGGAATCTCTTCCCCTTCCTCCCAGTTTTCATCTTTCAGCCGGGAAGGTTCATACTGCAGCCGTCCGAGGCGGTAAATCTTCCTTTTAATAGGAAGGCTTGTCCACTGGTACTGTTTCATCCCCGGGATGCCCGTCTCCTTCAGACAGTGTCTGTACCAGATCTCCATATCCCGAAATGTATCATAATAGATCCTGTCGGATATTCCCGCTTCCTTATAAGAAGGATAGCTCTCCGCTCCCCATTTCATATAGAGATACAGTGCTGTCTGATACTCTGTCTTCTCTTTTTGCAAAGCCTGATAAAAGGACGGCTCATCTTCTTCAAATAGTTTCCTAAGCTGCGCTTCCTTTTCCCCTGGTATCCGCCCTGCCTCTGCTGCTTCAAAGGGAAGTCCGATTTGCCCGCTCTTTAAAATTCGTTTCACTTCCTGGTAGAAAGGTGTATAACGGAGAACATGGCAGATCACAACAGTCCTGTTCAGTTTTTTTGCTACCCGAATGATCTCCCTGCACTCGTTAAGATCCGGAGAAATCGGTTTTTCCATCAAAAGGTCATATCCCTTTTCCATCGCCTTGATTGCCTGCCCTACGTGCTGCTGATCCTGGGTAGTAATGAACATAACGTCCGCCAGTTTCGGCTGACTGATCATTTCCTCCGCACTGGTGAAACAGGATTCATCCGGAACATCATAAGCATCCGCCACCTCCTTCACCTTAGCCGGATCAATATCAGCAATTGCTACAATCTTCATGCGATCCGGAAACAGCTTTGCCGCCGGGGCGTATGTATCTTTTCCTCTGCTTCCCAGCCCTGCAAGCGCCACTGTTACTTGTTTTTTCATTTTTGTCTCATCCTTTCCAGCAAAAGATATTTTTCGGCCGAACAGTTTATCTTTTGTTTTTAGTAATTTTATTATAATTTATACAATTCTTTCCTGCTTGTCTTATTCCTTATTCAAGTTATCTTATTCTATCTATTTTTTAATATTTTTTTCACAATATTTTTATATTATCCTTTTAAATTCTTTTATTTACAAGCAAAAATTTGTTATTTCTAAAATTTCTCTCTTTTTTTCTTGTCAGATTTCCTGCATTGTGTTATCTTTTTTAGTAAATTGTTAAGATTAAACACTTATTTTCAGGAGGCATACAAAGGCATGGCATATAAAAGCACCCATCTGAAACGGGAATTTATCATCAATGAAATTATCACCATTCACTATTTTGAATATATGAAAGATTTTTTCTTTTCCGGAGAATCCCATGATTTCTGGGAGCTGATGTATGTAGATAAGGGCGAACTGCGTGTGACAGCTGACGCTTCCGTCCACCTTCTTGGCACAGGAGACGTTATTTTTCATCGCCCCAACGAATTTCATGCCCTGCACTCCATAGGCGACAAGGCTCCAAACCTGGTAAATATTTCTTTTATCTGTCATTCTCCTGCCATGAAATTTTTCGAACAGAAAGTCTTTCATCTGTCAGCGGATGAACAATATTTGATTTCGGCCATTGTCCGCGAGGCAGGTGCAGCCTTCGATTCACCTTTAAATATTCCGCAGGTGGAACAGGTGTCTGTTAATCCGAAAGGCAGATTCGGAGCGCAGCATCTTGTTCTTCTATACCTGGAAGCTTTTCTTATCACTTTGTGCCGTCATCATTTGGAAGATGTCCCCGCGCTTGCCGGAACAGAGCAAACTTTTGAAAACACAGATCCCGTCTCCCCTTTTCAGGCAGAATCCACCCATCTGGCCCTTCAGAACATTCTGGATTACATGGAACTGCATCTGTGTGAACGCCTGACAATCGCTTCTCTGTGCAACACCTTTTCCTTAAGCCCCTCCTCGCTGTACAACCTGTTTCACAGAGAATTTCATCATGGTGCAATTGACCATTTTCTGGAAATGAAAATCGACGCTGCAAAGCAGCTGATCCGCGACGGAACCATGAATTTTACAGAAATTGCACACTACCTTTCTTTTGGTTCACTCCAATATTTTTCCAAACGCTTCAAGCAGTCCACCGGCATGGCGCCCATGGAGTATGCTACGTCTGTTAAAAACTACTCCAATTCCCAAAGCCTGTCCAGCAACCTTGCCAAGCGTCACGGAACGAGAAGAAGCTATGATTGAACAATAAAAAAAGAGCCGCATGCGACTCTTTTTTTATCGTTTTACATTATTTATATTTATGGTTATAGATAAACAACAATGTCAGAAGTCCTACCAGACCTACCAGCTGTGTCGCAAGACCTGTGACACTGATCGTCTTTTGTCCTATTATCACAAGTGCAAGGCAAACAATAAAAACAATAACCATAATCAGATTTTTTACCGTATTGCTCATATCATTTCCCTCCTTAACCTTTCAGACCACCAAGCGTCATACCTTCTGTCAGCTGTTTCTGTACACAGATATACAGGATCAGTACCGGTAACATAACGATAACCAGACCGGCATACATGATACCGTAATTTGTTGCCGTTCTTTCTACTGCCATCAGGTTCTTCAGTCCCATTGCCAATGTTCCGTGTTCATCCATCAGAGTATACGCAATAATATACTCATTCCAGAACGACAGGAAATTGAACAGGATAACTGTAATAATACTTGGCTTTGCCATAGGAACCATAATCTTTACCATTGTTTTAAAATATCCGCATCCGTCAATGTAAGCGGCTTCCTCAAAGCCCTTCGGAAGCGTTTTAAAATAACCGCTCAAAAGATAGATGGTAAACGGCAGCGCACTGGACGCATAGATCAGCGCCAGAATAAAGCGGTTGTCCAGGAAAAATTCCACTCCCAGCGCTTTGTTTGCATCACTTAACATCAGGAAGATCGGTACAACGATGTAGTTGATGTTAATAAAAAGCCCTGCCATAAACGCAACGTTCAAAATTCTTCTTCCCTTAAAGTCAAATCTTGACAATACATAGGACGCCGGAAGAGCAATTACAAGAAGGAGAATCAGTCCCAATGCAGTGACAATAATCGAGTTGAGGAAGAAATCTCCCATCTGCGCATCGCGGAATGCCACAATAAAGTTCTGATAGAAGAACTGCTTCGGAAGTGCCCACGGATTCACATCTGCTCCGATAAATTCCGCGTTACGCTTCACACTCGCCATAAATACCCACAAAACCGGTATGATGATCGAGATAGCCAAAGCAAGGAGGGCAACATAAATAAATATTTTATATAAGATATTTCCAGAATGTTTCTTTTTTCCCATATTCTTTCGCCCCCTTTAAAATTCCAGAACTTCCCGGTCTGTGATCTTGTTTACAATAGCTGCCAGCACAAAGGAGAAGAGGAATACTACAACTCCGATTGCCATACCATATCCATATACGCCTGCTCCATATGCCTGTTTATACATATAGTTCAGGAATACTTCCGTCTTTCCGTTCGGTCCTCCGTTGCTCATGATCTGCACGAACAGGAAGCTTAAGTTTATCGTACTGATGATATAGAATGTAAGTGTTGTCCGAATATTGCTCCAGATCAACGGCAGTGTTACCTGGAAGAACATCTGTATTTCTGTTGCGCCGTCCAGGGAAGCAGCTTCATAGAGATCCTCCGGAATCGCCGCCATACTTGCCATATACATGACCATATAATATCCGATCGCCTGCCATACAAGGGCAAAAATTACAGAATATAATACAATATTAGGATCTCCCATCCACTGATGCTTCAGAAAATCCAGGTGCACTGCTTCCAGAAATGTATTCAGCAGACCGTTGCTCGGATCATAAATAGCTCCAAAGATACCGGCAATAACTACGATACTTAAAATATTCGGTATGTAGAAAATAACACGGAAAAAGTTTTTCCCTTTGAACTTTCCTCTTGACAGCAAAGCTGCAAAAAGAATTGCCAGTACAATCGTACAAACCATTACCATAACAATGATCGTGATCGAGTTCTGCATTGCCTGCAGGAAATTTTTATCTCCCATCAGGGTTTTAAAATTATATAATCCGACAAATTCTTTTTTATTCGTAATACCGCCCATTCTGTAAAGAGACATGCGGAATACATTGACTGTCGGAACAAATATAAACAACACGACCAGAACAACTGCAGGAGCCAGACATGCAAAAACAAATCTTCTCTGTGCGTTCTTTCTGTTCATGATTCTCCTCCTTTTCTCTTAAAAACGGTGAGTCATATAACTCACCGTTTTGTCTCCACTCATTACAATAGTCTACTGATTATTCAAGCGCTGCTGCACATTTCTCCCAAGTCTCTACCAACTGTGCCTGCCATTCTTCCACAGTCATATCACCTGTGTTAATGGATTCAATTGGTTTGTAAGTAGCCTCATTCATATTCAGGCCTTCGATAGGAGCTGTTGTAGCCCATTTTCCTGTAACTGTTACGATATCATCTGCAGTTGTAGCTGCATAGCAGTCTTTTGTTGTTCCTTCCGGAAGTTTGTCTGCTGCGCCTTTAACAGGTGCTACTACTGGTGACGGAGATTCTTCTCCTGTTTCCTCATCTGTTGTTGTATTTCCTAACAGGATATCAACAACTGTGTCAGAGTACATAAATTTGATAAATTCTTTTGCAAGATCCATGTTTGGTGCGTCTGCCGGAATCCACATCTGCTCTGTGAATGTGTAAACAGCCTGTGTCTCATCGCCTTCCCACTTCGGTGCCGGCATCATGCCCCACTCAAAGTCATCCGGTGTAGAAGCAGCCATCTCACCGATTACCCAGTTTCCGTTTGGCATAAACAGAGCTTTTCCATCGATTACATTCTGCTGATTGATCTTGAATCCACCGTCAGCATTTGCATTTGCTACTGTATCTTCCTGTGTATAGTCCGGAGATACCAGTTTTCCGATTGTATCCAGAACCTTCTGTCCTTCTTCGGATGTCCATGTGTTTTCATCATACTGCAGAGCTGCATTGTAGAAGTCCATTCCTCCTGCCTGCTCCAGCATGCTGTACATTGTAGCGTCAAAGTATCCTGCCTGCGGGAATGTGAACAGAGAAATTCCGTCTGCCTTTGCCTGATCACCCAGCGCAAAGAACTCTTCCCATGTTGTCGGCAGTTCATACTGTTTGCCTTCTCCGATCAGGTTCTTATTGTACCAGAATCCTGTCGGTGTGTAGAAGATCGGTGCCAGATAAATCTTTCCGTCTGCATACGGCTGTGCATCTGTACCATCAAGAATACCATCCAGAAGTTTGCCTTTGAGTTCATCGTCAAATACGTCTGTGATATCTGCGATCGCATTCTCTTTCAGCATTGTCTCTGTGAAGCCACTTTCCTGTCCCAGATTGTAATATACAACATCCGGAACATCCCCGTTTCTGATCTCCTTTGTCAGATCCTGATCCAGCTGTGAAGACATTTCAAGTTCTACAGTTACGCCTTCATTTTCTTCCTCAAAAGCGGCTACAATGTCTTCCCAGATCTGGGTTCCGTTTCCGCCTTCAAAAGCAGCAACTTTCAACGTTGTTCCGTCTCCGCTGTCGCTTCCGGAGTCTGATCCGCTGTCGCTTGATCCACATGCTGTAAGAGTCCCCAGTGTCATTACAGAAACAAGGGATGCAGCGATCAGTCTGTTTACTACTTTCCTTTTCATAAAAATTCCCTCCTGTTCTTTGATAAGTTCATCATAGCTCATTCAGAAAGCTTTTTCCATAGGGATATTGCCTTTTCTTTTATATATCTTGCTATTTCATGAAAGAATTTTTGATTTTTAAAAATTTTCTTGTAATAAAACTCCAGTTTTTCTGTATATAGTATCTATTTTTTATTCATTATACACAATATTTCTCTCGACATCTTTTGATTCCTTTAGACAAAACATTACATTTATTGTTGCTTTTTCCAGCCCCGTCATTCTTCTGATTTTTTCGATTTTTTATATCTGTTGCTTTTCAATAGATGAAAATATATAATAATAAAAAAGGATCCGTCCTTACCCTTTTGCTTCGGCTTCGGCCGCTGAAACAGCGAGATCAGGAGGATTTTGATATGAGCCACAGAAATTATACGATTAAAGATACAGATCTTCAGAAATTGAACGCACGGCTTTTATCCATCTCTTTCTCCAAAGATGAAAAAGACTGGAAAAGCGTGCTTCACACTCACTATTTTACCGAACTTTTTTATGTAGTGAACGGGAAGGGGAGGTTTCTGTTCCGCGATGAAGTGCATTCCATTAAAAGCGGAGACCTTGTGATCATCCCTCCTTATGTAGAACACACCGAGCAATCTATCCGCGGATATTCTCTGGAGTACTATGTTATTGGAATTGACGGTATTACGTTTCACCCCGAAAACGATCAGACCTGCGTGCAGGTGTTCTGTAATTTTCAGGAAAAAACTCTGATCACCGACCTGTTTGTACAGATTTTGCATGAAGTAAAAAACCAGCAGTTTGCCTCTGACACCATCTGCCAGAAGCTTCTGGAAATTCTGATCCTCCGTATCATCCGTTCGCAGCGCCTGGTTCCCGCACCGATCCAGTCCGTGCGAATGACGAAAGAATGTGCCCACATTAAGGAATACCTGGACAATAACTATTCCGAGCATATTACCCTGGACACCCTTACAAGTCTGACCCATATGAATAAATATTATATGGCTCATTCTTTTACCAAATACACAGGCCTTTCGCCGATCCAATACCTGAACCAGCGTCGTCTGGAAGCAGCCTGCACGCTGCTCAAAGATACCGATCATTCTATCTCAGATATTGCGTCATCGGCAGGATTTTCATCGCAGTCTTATTTTACACAGATTTTCCGCAAAAACTTCGGTATAACCCCCATTAAATACCGGCAGGAACACAATAATACTACCATATAGACCAGGAGGATATCCAAAATGAAAAAAACAAACAGACCAAATATACTTCTGATCATGACAGATCAGCTAAGGGGTGATGCCTTAGGTTATGCCGGGCATCCCGATGTCAAAACCCCCTACCTGGACACTCTTGCCAGCAAGGGAGTTGTCTTTGATCATGCATACAGCGCATGTCCGAGCTGCATTGCCGCGCGCGCCGCGCTTCACACCGGAATGTCGCCCGAACATCACCGCCGGGTAGGCTATGAAGATAATATTCCCTGGACGTATCCTCACACCATGGCAGGTGAACTTTCAAAGGCCGGCTATCATACCCAGTGTACAGGAAAAATGCATGTGCATCCTTTGAGAAACTATCTCGGATTTCACAATATAGATCTGCACGACGGCTATCTTCACGCCGCCAGATACGGCAGTGTCCCATACAGGGAATCTCAGTTGGTAGCGGACGATTATTTTTACTGGCTGAAAGAAGAACTGGGTGTGTCTGCCGATGTAACTGACACAGGACTTGACTGCAACGGCTATGTAGCCCGTCCCTGGATTTATGAAGAAAAATATCACCCGACCAATTGGGTGACAGACCGCAGCATTGATTTTCTCAGGCGGCGGGACCCCGGAAAACCTTTTTTCCTTATGGCTTCTTATTTAAAGCCTCATCCGCCTTTTGACGCTCCTGAATATTATTTTGATCTGTACCGCAGCCGTGAGCTTCGGCCGCCTTTTGTAGGTACCTGGGAAAGCGATCGTTATCTGAAAGAGTCCGGACGGATTTTCGACTCTAAGACGGGCCCCATTGACCCCGATCTGATCCGCGAAGCACAGATTGGATACTATGCCTGCATTACCCATCTTGACCACCAGATCGGCCGGCTTATCATGGCTCTTATAGAACACGAAGTCTATGACAATACACTGATTCTCTTTACGTCCGATCACGGGGAGGAACTGTGCGACCACCACATGTTCCGCAAATCCCGGCCATATGAGGGTAGCTGCCATATTCCTCTTTTAATCTCCGGCGGCGCTCTTGCCAACATCGAAGCACAGCCTGGCAGTGTCTGCCACTCTGTTGCCGAGCTTCGGGACGTTATGCCCACCCTTCTGGACATTGCCGACGCTCCTATCCCAGAATCCGTAGATGGGATCAGCCTGAAGCCGCTTCTTACTGATCCGGTAGAAAAACTTCGGGATTCTCTCCATGGCGAACACTCTTATGGAGAGTTTTCCAATCACTGGATTGTAACAGAAACAGACAAATATATCTGGCATTCACAGACAGGACAGGAACAGTATTTCCTTCTGAAAGAGGATCCTCATGAGCTGACAGACCGCATCAATGATCCCCAGTACAGGGACCGCATTGATACTTTAAGACGCCTGTTGATTCGTAATCTTACCGGAAGGCCGGAAGGCTTTACAGACGGGCAGGAACTGATTCCGGGACGCCCGTACCCTCCCTATCTTACAGATGTCAGCGACACTAATGAAGCAAAAGAAGGGGGCGGCGTTCTATGATCCAGTACCTGATTATTATTACTATCTGCCTTCTTGCATCTGTTATCGGTTCCATCTGCGGAATCGGCGGCGGAGTCATTGTCAAGCCCGTCCTTGACAGTATGGGGATTATGAGCGTGGAAACCGTAAGCTTCCTTTCCGGACTTATGGTCATGAGTATGTCCATCTATTCTATTGGAAAGGCAGTAGCCGCAAAAGATACAAGACTTGAGGCAAGAACGGGGATTCTTCTGTCCCTGGGCGCCGTAGCAGGCGGCATTACCGGAAAACAGCTTTTTTCTGTTATTCAGACTTTAAGCTCTGATCCGAACCGGATCGGAGCATGCCAGGCGGCCGTTCTTTTTCTCCTTACCTTTGGCACACTGATCTACACCATTAAAAAACACACGATCCGGACCCATCGCATGACGCATCCTGTCGTGTGCATTATCATTGGTATTATTCTGGGCCTTCTTTCCTCCTTCCTTGGAATAGGCGGAGGTCCCTTTAATCTGGTCTTCCTCTCCTTCTTCTTTTCCATGGAGACAAAGACTGCTGCCCAGAACTCTCTTTTGATCATTATGTTCTCGCAGATTTCCGGTTTCCTGCAAACTCTGCTGACCGGATCAGTTCCGGATTTTTCCTGGATCCTTTTGATCTGCATGGTCGTATTTGCTGTGATCGGAGCCGCCATTGGCCGCTCCTTCAATCGGAAGCTGGACAATGACATGGTGGACCGGCTTTTCTGCGGACTCATCATTATCATTTTGTTCATCTGTGTCTATAACTTCTTCAAATACATATAGATGCCAGATATTCCAGACGGCCGATGGCCGTCTGGAAAAATTTCTGATATGCCTCACAGTAACGGTTTCTCATTTCCTTTCCATAAGGTATCAGATCTCTTCTGCAGCCTCCCCGGCACAGAGGATACCAGCGGCAATCCGGACATCTTTCATCTCTTTTTTCAGCATCGGCAAAAAAAGGCGCTCTTTCGGCATCTCTTGCCATTTCTTCAAGCACTTTAAAATCAACGTTTGAATCTGTAATATTTCCCATCTCATATTCATCCAGCGCATAGAAATCACAGGGATAGACCGTACCGTCCGCCTCGATCACGTTCTGCATACTGCATCTTCCATACATACTGCAGGCTTCCGGCTGTGCTCCTCTTAGCATCCCCGCATAATTATCAAACTGCCGGATATATACCGGAACTCCCCTGATCTTATCCTCAAACCAGAGTGCAAAAAGACGTTCCAAAGCCGCTTGATACTGTTCTCCTGTCAAAGAATAGGGATATTTTCCTTCTTCTACCTCCCCCAGAGGATCCAGACAGGGGATATACTGCTGTTCGTAAAAACCTTTTTTTATAAAAAACCGATAGATTGCCTCTATTCTCTCCGCTGTCTGAGCATTCAGTACACACAAAATATGAAACGGCACTTTTTTCTCCTGCAGTTTCTTTAAATTTTCAAATACCTGCGAAAAAGTCCCCTCCCCGCGGTGATCCACCCGGTTTTCATCATGAGACTTCCTCACTCCGTCCAAAGATACTCCCAGCAGAAAATTTTCTTCCTTGAAAAACGAGATCCATTGGTCGTCAAGCGCCATTCCATTGGTCTGGATCGTATAAAAAACCTGCTGTTCCTCTCTTTTCTTCTGCCTGACACAGGAGACAAATTGACGGTAAAACGAAAGTCCGGCAAGCAAAGGCTCTCCCCCCTGAAAACCAAACACACACGTATCCGCTGCTTTTAAAGCTTTGTCAATTAGTATCTCCATGGTTTCCAAAGACATGATCCCATGATCTGCATTTTTCCTATGCTTCGCCTCTTCTTTGTAAAAACAGTATCTGCACTGCAGATCACAGGCAGATGATACCGGTTTGATCAAAAGCTGCAATTCTTTCATTTCTCAGTGCCTCCTTAAACAAAGCGGGGATGGAACCATTCGTCCCATCCCCATCTCTTTTTCCTAAATTTCGTACCAGTAAATACCGTTTGCTTCCAGATCCAGATCAAAGCTTGTACCGTCTCCTTTATATACGGTAGTGCTCTGCGGCTCATAGGTATTGTTTACTACACAATATTTTCCATTCTTTACATAAGCATGTACTTCCACGTTGTAGTTGGTGCTGAACCATTTGCAAAGATCATCTTCGTCATGGGAAGACCAGATAATGGAACGGTACAGAAGTCTGCTGTTTTCAAAGCTGTAAGGAAGTCCGCTGATGTATACGCAGCGTCCTTTTCCAAATTCATTGACTGCCAGCTGTACTTCCTGGTTTGTCTGTTTCAGAATCGTTGTTCCCTCATATGCATAGATATTTTTCTTGCCTTCTCCAAAGTCGATCTCACCTTTGCAGTCCTCTGTGATGAAATGGTCATACTCATCCCAGTTATATTTATCCACATTAAGAGTGAATCCGTTTTCTTCCTCTACACCCATAACGGTAGCAAGCTGGAAGAAGTGTCCCTCATGCTGATGTGCTGCCGGTTCGCCTACGCCGATGAAACCTCCTCCGTTGTAAATGAATTTCTTTACAGCGGTCACAATTCTTTCATCTGTCCAGTTTTCGCCTCCGGAATAAGCGGTATCGGCATCTCCCACATTGAGAATAACGTCAATATCATTCAGGATATCCGGATTGTTTCTGATATCATCAAAGCTGATAAACTGTACGTCAAACGGTGCGCCGCTCAATGCCTCAATCACTCCTGCATAGGAATAATTCTGTTTATAGTAAATAGCGTGATGTACCATGTGGTTGCCCCATGCCCTCATTTTACCCCAGCAGTTCAGAACTGCAACTTTTTTCACGCAGTAAGGAGTCGTTCCTTTAATATTATCATACAGGGTACGGAACTCCTGGCATACACTCTCTACATAGTCGATAAATTCCGGAAACTGCATTGCCAGCTTCAGGTATCCGCCGTATCCGATACGGTCGATCGGCTTACGCAGGATCGCACGTCTTGCTGTCACCCAGTTTACCTTGGCTTCCTTTACAGGATCTCCGCCTTCGTGGAAGGTATCCGGGAAGAAGTACGGAAGCAGACGTCCTTCTGTGTATTTTACGCCTTCAATATCGCTGATAAGACGGAGCGTAGCGCCGTTGCCGACACTTCCTACAACAGCGTCAAGTCCTACCTGCTTAAATTCATCCATGAACGGTTCCATTCCGATCCAGTGATCTCCCAGGAACATCATAGCTTCCTTGCCGCACTCATGGGTGATATCTACCATCTCTTTTGCCAGTTTTGTGACTTCTCTTCTCTGGAAGTCCTGGAAATCTCGAAATTCCTTGGACGGAATGCGGTAAGTATTGTTCATGTATCCCTGATCAATGATATATTCCGGACGGAATTTATATCCTACTTCCTGTTCAAACTGTTCCAGAATGTAGGGACTTACTGATGCAGAGTATCCATACCAGTCTACGTATTTTTCCCTTGCCAGCTCATCGAAGATCAATGTAAACTGATGGAAAAATGTAGTGTACCGGATCACATCAATATGGGGATTGTCTGCAATATATTTGCGGAGACGCTCCATGGAATATTTATGAGTTTTCGGCTGACGCACATCAAAGGTGATCTGCTTCTCAAAATTGGTCCATCCATTTGTTACGGCATTGTACATATGCACCGGATCCCACATGATATAAGCCAGAAAGCTGACAGTATAATCATGAAATTCCTTTGCATCGTGAATAATCACATCGCCTTTCCCGGCGTCATAGCTCCACTGTGAAACCGGAACAATTTCTCCTGTTGTCCGGTCGATCACTTCCCACCATCTCTCAATATCATCATGGTCGTTTACTTTAAGCATATCCGGATACAGATGATTCATCAGATGAATGGAAAGCTCGCTTTCTACTGCTGTATAAAACGGCGTCATAATATACATCTGTTGGATTTCTTCCGGATTCGCCTTGGCCCAGGCATTGTCTTTTCTTGTTGTATAATAAGTGGAATATACCTTGGCGTCCACATCCCGAAGCTCTTCCGGATAATCTGTACCGTCACAGTCACGGATGGCGTCCGCCCCCCAGCGTTCCACCAGTTCCAATGTCTCCGGTACTACATCTACATCTGTGGGAATGGTAACTCTTCCTTTTGTACGTTCTTTCACAATAGATCTCCTTTCCTTTTAAACACAATTTACAGTTGCTCCTCTCTCAGCAAAACCGCACCTGCCGGAGAGTCTGTCTCTTTTCATAAGCATAGGAGAAAAACTTTTTCCCGTCAATTTTCATATTGTTGACATTTTTAGTATTCTTGCTATTTTTTATTTGACTTTACCCCTTATCTCCAAAATGATAAAATAAATAAAAATCCCCTGGAAAAGGAGAACGGAAAATGAAAGAAAGAAAAGCGGTCTATGTCCTCTTTATTTTAATACAAAGTCTTGTCTACGGCATCGGAAATCCATTAACTAAAACTGCTTATGACTCCATTACTCCATTCTGGCTTCTCACGTTTCGCTTTGCCCTGGCCTTCCTCCTTCTTTTTCTGTGGAGAGGTCGGAAAATTGCAGGTCAGCTTAAGGACGTCAGCTGGACTGTCTGGATGCCTTCCGCCCTGTGCTGCGCCGGAGCTTATATTTCCTGCAATCTGGCTCTGAACCTGACTGCAGCCACCAATGTAGGCTTTATCATGTCCCTGCCCGTTCTTTTCGCTCCTTTGCTTTCCACCATTGTTCTTCGCACTCCCTACCAATGGAAACGCCTTCCCCTGCAGCTTATTACTGTAATCGGACTGTTTCTTCTCTGCTGCAATACGGGCACCTTTACCTTTGGTCCCGGAGAAGCTCTTGCACTCTTCGACGCTCTGTGTCTTGCAGGACTCCTTGTCTTCGGTGAGCAGGCTATCTCGCAGATGGATGTTACTTCTGTCACCACGCTGCAGGTAGGTGTCACCATGCTTATCAGTCTGGTCTGCGCCTTCATCTTTGACGATCTGTCTGTACCTGGCCGAGTAGATTTTAATGCGTGGATGGTTGTCATTTATCTTGCCGTTATATGTACGATTTTTGCCTACCTCCTTCAGAACAGCGCTGTGGAACATTTATCCGCCTCCACAGTCTCCATGCTGCAGTGCACACAGCCTATTCTGACTGCCATTGTAGCCTATTTTCTGCTGGATGAACGATTAAACAGCGCCGGACTCGCCGGCGCCGCTGTGATTGTGATCTGTCTTTTGGCAGATGGAGCAATGAACCGGGTGTCACCGCAATGATCCGAAAGCACAGTGGATCCAGGTAACGATCACCTGTACTTTCTGTCATACAGTAAAGCCGCGATCAATACGACCAGACAAGAACCGGCATTATGTACCAGAGCGCCGGTTGTCGGGTTAAGTACTTCCATAAGTGAAAGCAGGATTGCTGCAAAGTTAATACACATGGACAGAGTAATACTCACCTTGATCGTATTTACTGTTGTGTTGGACAGCCATTTCAAATAGGGAATCTGGGAAATATTATCGCTCATAAGAGCGACTTCTGCCGCATCCACTGCAATATCACTTCCCATACTTCCCATTGCTACACTGACATCCGCTGTTTTCAGCGCCGGTGCATCATTGACGCCGTCCCCGATCATACATACCTTATGTCCTTCCTCCTGGAGTTTTTCAATATTCTTTACTTTTTCTTCTGGAAGTAATTCAGCACGGACTTCCGATATCCCAGCCTGTTCTGCAAAATAATCGGCTGCCTTTTTGCTGTCACCGGTGAGAAGAAGCGTCCATGTCCGCATATCAGCCAGACGTTCTGCCATGTCTTTCACATCGGGTCTTAGTACATCAGAAAGCGCCAGTACTCCTATACACCGTTCCTCATCGGATATAAGGACAGAGGCTTTTCCCTGCATCCGGAACCGTTCCAGAGCTGACTGCACGGCGCCATCTGCAAAAACCCCGTACTCGGCAAGAAATTTTTCACTTCCCAGGTACAGCCTGCGTCCCTCGATTTCCGCACAGATCCCTCTTCCCGCTGTCATCTTGAAACTTTTTGCTTCCGACAACATAATTCCCTTTCCTCTGGCATATTCCACAATCGCTTTCCCCAATGGATGCTCACTCTTTGACTCAGCTGAAGCCGCAAGAAACAAAAGTTCTTCCCGGCTGACATCTGTATCAAAAGTAAGGATATCGCTGACTTCCAGTCGGCCATATGTCAAAGTACCTGTTTTATCAAATGCGATGGTATCTACTTTCCCCATTTTTTCAAGGGCTTCTCCTGATTTGATGATCACACCGTGCTTTGCCGCCTGACCGATTGCCGCCATGACCGCTGTAGGTGTCGCCAGCACAAGGGCACAGGGGCAAAATACAACCAAAACAGTAACCGCTGTCACAATATTGCCGGTTCCTATGTATGCTCCTATAGCGATCAAAAGAGCGACCGGAACAAGATAGCTTGCACATTTATCGGCAATGCGCTGCATGGGCGCCTGCTTATTCTCCGCTTCCTGCACCATGTGGATCAGCTTCTGCAGCGAACTGTCTTCTCCCACCTTTGTCGCTTCCATATCGACAGCACCAAAACAATTGAGTGTACCGCTAAATACTGCATCTCCCTCGTTTTTATCGACGGGAAGGGATTCCCCTGTCATAACAGACTGATCCACCGTTGTTTCCCCGCTGATGATCTGTCCATCTACCGGTATTTTTTCACCGGGAAGCACTCGAAGGATATCCCCTTTTCTTATTTCTCCGGCAGGTATGATCTCTTCCCTGCCGTCAGATAAACGGCGTCCTGTTACCGGCGCAAGGTTTATCAGCTCTTTCAGCCCTTTCTTTGCCCGGTTGGTCGTAGCCTCCTCAAGAAGCGCTCCGATCGCCATGATAAATGCCACCTCTCCTGCCGCGAACAGATCTCCAATGGCAATGGCCGAAAACATGGCTATGCAGATAAGAAGCGCCGAAGAAATTTTACTGATCCCCCGGTTGTAAATCATTCTCCAGACAGCCAGATAGAGAAGCGGCAGTCCGCTGATTATAATTGTTACCCAGGCCGGATCAAATGGCAGGAAGTCCCACACCTCCATTCTCTCTCCAAACTCCCCCGTCAGATGCGGGATCAGATCCAGAAGCAAAAAGGCACCTGCCACGATCGTCATAGGCAGTCCTGCCAGAAAATCATTCATTCTTTTTACCATATCGCTCCTCCAATCCGTGCTATGATAAAATCTGTTCACTCTTGACATTCATTTCCCGTTTTCATACAATAAATTCATTAACAAACATTTTGTTCTCTTTTATTGTAGAAAGTACCTGAACAAATTACAATGGATAATTAATGCCCGATGTTTCCTACAGAACATTTCAGAAAATCTGTACGGAATTTCAGGTATTTCTTAGACCAATTTTATGAAAGAGGAGACCATTATGGACAGACGGCAGCAAAAAACACGCACTGCGATCTTCACAGCGTTTAGTACACTTTTATCCGAAAAAAGCTACAGCAAAATTACTGTACAGGAGATCATTGACAGTGCAAATGTAGGGCGAACAACCTTTTATGCCCATTTTGAAACAAAAGATGATCTTCTGAAAGCCTTATGCGAAGAATTATTCGGTCATATTATCAGCAGCGCTGCAGACTGTACTCACACCCACGGACTCTATTCAGAAGGCAGGGTGCCCGACTCTGTGTTCTGCCACCTTCTTCAACACCTTAAGGAAAATAATCGCCATATCCTGGATCTGCTTTCCTGTGAAAACAATGAAATTTTCCTTCGCTATTTTAAAGATAGTCTGAATAAACTGGTGCAGATACAGTTTGTGGAACAAAAAAGAAATCGAAACTCCCTGCTCCCAACTGACTTTTTAATCAATCACATTTCTTCCAGCTTTGTAGAAATGGTCCTATGGTGGATCAAGGGTGGACAAAAACAAAGCCCTGAAGAGCTGGATCAATATTTTCGCTTTGTTATGGAACCGATTTTATAACTGAAGTTTTCCAAAAAAATCAGCTCTGCAAAACTCCTGTAAAGTTTTGCAGAGCCTTTATTAAGAAGATATATCGTTTAGCGTGTAAACAACTCCAAAGAAGAAAACATTTTATGCAGCCTGTGTTCATCAAAGGGAAGATATTCTGCAACGGTAAAGCCCACAACATCTGCTTTTCCTGTTATAAGCTTCAGAATGCCGGAAAGATCTTCCACTGTCATTCTTCCTCCACCGCTTCCGTCCCCCACCAGCTCTCCGTTTGCAAAGTAGGTGGAATGGAAAAGCCCCGGATCCAGCACATCAATGTCCAGATGAACCAGGATATGATCAAAACGCTCTGTAAATTCTAAAATTTCTTTCTCGGAAACAAATTCTTCCGTCTGAACTTTAAAATTGACTTTCGCATTCCGTAAAAACTGTTCCTGATAATCGTGAAGTCCCTGAAGTCCCACATACAAAATTTCATCCGCCTGAAACTTTCTGTTCTTCATCAGTCCGGAAAGAGCAGGATCTCCGGATCCCATAAGAGAACCCAGAACCATAGCGTGGGCATTGGGATACTCATCCTTCACCTGGGACACATCAGGGTGCGCATCAATCCAGATGATTCCCAAATTATCGTAAAGACCATGGAGATAATCAAATGACGCCTGGGATACGATGCAGTTTCCACCAATGGTAATGATCTTATCAGGCTTCTCCTGCTCAAGGATCTCCATGGCGCTGCGGATTCCCGCTGTCACCTCCTCTTTGGCATATATCCCGTCCGTTACCTGGCGTTCTTTCCCATCGGGCGGAGCAACAGCCACTTTAAAAAGCGGCTGGTTTTTATTCTCCGGAAGAATATGCGCCATCAGATTAGCACCGAAATAGTAAGTTTCCAGTCCTCCGCTTAAATAGTCAGGATAAAGTAATCGAATCGTTTTCATCAGTCTTCCTCCTTCAGACGATTTTTATCTCCCCATTCACACATGCCGTCCAGGATAGGGATAAGTGATTTTCCCCTTTCTGTCAGGCTGTACTCCACTTTGGGAGGAATCTGGGGATATTCCTCCCGGTGGACAAGTTTGTCTGCTTCCAGTTCCTTTAGTGTAGAGCTTAAAGTCTTATAAGAGATTCCGCCAATATATTTTTTCATCTCATTAAACCGCACTACGCCAAATTCCATTAAAGTGTACAGAATCGTCATTTTGTATTTTCCGTTGATCAGAGATAACGTATAACTGAATCCGGTTGAGCCAAGACTTTCATCTGATATGCAGCGTTTGCTCATTTTACACTCTCCTTTTAGCAAGTATCACACTTTAATATGTGTACTTGTCTTTTATCTTATTCTTGCTATGATTATAATATCAGTAATAAAAAGAGTCAATTTCACGCTTCCATCACATGGATCGTTTGTTCGGAAAATTCTTCTTCCGGAGTAAAATTTTCTTCTATCCCTTCTGTCAGGTAGATTTCTCCGTCCAATGTCATAAGCAGCATATCAAATCCGCCATAGGTCTCCCAGCACTGTATTCCTTCCTCCAGCCCCATAACAAAGATAGCCGTGGAAAGGGCGTCGCAAAGTACCCCGCTGTCTCCAATGATCGTTACAGAAGCCAGATCACTGTCAGCAGGCCGCCCGGTTGCAGGGTCCAGAATATGCCAGTAAGTGGTTCCGTCTCCACCGGTAAAATAACGTTCATATCCTCCGGAAGTCACAACCGCGCAGTCCTGTGCCTCTAAAGTCCCAAAGCTCCCATCTTCAAAAGGATTTCTGATGCCAAGCCTCCATTTTGTCCCATCCGGCTTTGGTCCTACCATCTGGATATTTCCTCCGATATCCAGAAGCGCTGAAGTAACACCCTGCTCTTTCAGATGATCGGCAAGAAGTTCCCCGGTATATCCTTTTCCCGCCGCCCCCAGATCCAGCTGCATTCCTTCCGGCAATGTAACCGCATGGTTTTCCAGCGCAACTTTTTCATATCCGGTAAGCGAAAGCAATTCCTGTATTTCTTCATCCGAGGGGATCCGATATTCCTGGTCAATAAATCCCCAGGCACTTACAAGGGGATAAATGGTAGGATCAAGGGCTCCTTGTGTCTGTCCGGACATTTCCAGCGCAAAGCGGAGTAAATTTTCTGTTTCCGTGCTAAGAGGCACAGGCCGCCCGTGACTGTGATTTGCGGCATAAATCTCACTGTTTTCGTCAGTAACGGACCACAAAGATTCCCACTCTTCTACATGCGAGACCGCTTCATCCAGTGCCGCGTCTGCCTGCTCTCCATAAGCTGTAAAATTCATATAAGTTCCCATGGCAAACAATTCAGCCGTATGCTCCTGCACAGATGCTTCCTGCGAGCCGGCACACCCTGAAAGGCATAGAGAAAATGCCGCTGTAAGCGCCGAAAATGAAAGAAACCGTTTATTTCTCATCCTGCTGCTGTTTCCTCCTCCTTGCCGTGCATGTTTGAATCCCTTTTGCTCCATAGTGAGCCAGGAATACAAACAATCCCATAATGGCAATGTATTCCGTAAAAAACAAAGGAAGGGGCCGTTCAAAATCAAAGAACACAAAGTGCGCAGTCAAAAACATATAGGAAAGAAATTGATTTTTTACAAAAGCATAAAGTCCGTAAACAGCGATCACCGCACCTGCTACGCGAAGGATCCCTTTGACCGGCTTTGATGAAACCGGGCCGCATGCTTTCCGTATCATTCCAAGGATCATATTCCAGTGGAGCCCAAGATGCAGCGCCATCAGAACAAATGCCCAGAAAACGCATAGAATGTGCATAGGCCGAGCCAGTGCAATACCGCCTGAAATAGGTAAAAACGCAAAAACTTCTCTGGACAAGATCACCGCGCTTACCATTGTTCCGATCATAGCGAGTAAAAGCAGCAGATTTACGACCACCTGTATCACACGGAAAGGGGTATATTTCCCTTTCGCCAAATGTCTGTGCCACTTAAAATTCAAAATATGGTGTATGATCCAGAGGATAAATATTCCCGCTCCCAGCCATTCGTGAGCAGACTCTCCTGTAATCTGTCTTCCCATCAAAAACAGGAGCAGAATTGTCATAACAAAATCAACAGAGATTTTGACGATCATTTTAGGGTTCATGGTGTTTCTCCTTTTGAAAAATCCTCTCTTGGCCTGTCAGCAGTCGTTTTATCCCTTCAGCCCTGCAACCCAGTCTGCCACATCGCTCTGGGCATCCGGTACACTGTTTCGGGAGATTTCCAGACCATCTTCTATTACCGTTGCTTCAGGCTGGAGTTCCTGGATCGTCTGAATGGTTCCGGAAAATCCGCTTCCCCCATGTGCCGTAAATGGAATGATAGTCTTTCTGCTGAAATCATATTCTTCCAGGAAGGTATACAAAGGCATAGGAAGATCAGCATTCCAGTTAGGATAACCCAGAAAGATCACATCGTAATCATCTAAATTCTCAATCTGCGAGGACAGTTCAGGCCTTGCGTTCTCAGAGAGCTCGTTATAAGCAAAATCCAGCAGTTCATCATGTGTGCCGGGATATTCCTGTACCGTCTCAATGCGGAAGAGATCTCCTCCTGCTTCCTGCTGGATAAGCTGTGCAATATACTGATTATTTCCCAGAACTTCTCCGTCAACAACAACACGGCTTGCTCCTGCAACTGTATCGGTTCCGTCTGTCTCAGGAACAGAAAAATAAGCGATCAGAATATTCCCGTCTAATGCAGGCTGTGCTGCTGTATCTGATGTATTCGACGTATCCGCTCCTCCGTTTCCAGTCTGCTCCTGCTGATCACTACTGCAGGCAGTTAGAGAAAGAACCAAAGTGGAAGAAAGAATAAATGCTGCTAATTTTTTCATGATAAAATACTCCTTTACTATTTGTTATCTATGTCAACAGATTTCCAAGCTCCTGAATCCACGGCTCAATATCATTCAGATCATTTGCGGTAAGTCCCTCTGCAATCTCTGCATCCGGGCAAAGCTCACTGAAAATATGGAGACTGTTGTCAATGTCATCGCTGGCGCTGGTGCAGAAGGGGATGATCGTCTTACCTGAAAAATCGTTCTCTGCAAGAAAAGTCGCAATCATAGCCGGAGCTTCATCCCACCAAATCGGATAGGAAACCGGAGGTCGTTTTCCCCAGCCCTTGATTTTACTGAGCTTAACGGTATACAAAAGTGTGTTTTGTGTTTCCACATTCCCCAGAATAGTTATTCCAGGAACCCAATCTCCAGCAGTTCCTGAGCAATCTCTCTACTCTTCACTCTCATCAAACCATCTTCTTCCTTTGCATTAGACAGCAGATTCACACTTCCATACCAGACGATTTCTCTGTCAATCAAAGCAAAATGTTCATGCATCCCCGTCTTCTCCAGCACAGTCACTCCCGATTCTATCAGTTCGGTAATCAGTCCTTTCGTCTTTTCAATTCGCTGTTGTGGGTAATTGTCCGCCGACAGCGTCAGTAGTGTGATCTTCACACCGCTATCATGTCGTTCTTCCAAAGTTTTTAAAATTCTGTGTACCCCCTTTACACCGATTCCAGGGCTGGAAATCACAATCTCCGTATCGGCTTGCGCCACATCTCTTTCAAATACAGACGTATAGGATTCGCTGTCAAATATGGCATTAGTCTCCTGCTTTTTCTCTGCCTCATTCATAACGATCTCATATCCGATCTTCTTATATACTCTCAGTCTTTTATAATACATTTTATCCAATACACGGATATGCGCATCCACATAGTCATATATGATGACCTTCCGTTTGCCTTCATAATCCCTGTGTAGTCTTCCGGAATACTGCTCCACATTCCCCTGCCAGGCAATGGGAGTTGTCAGCATCATTGTGTCTAGCCTTGGGTAGTTAAAACCTTCTCCGATATATTGTCCGATGGCAACAAGAACCATTGATTCATTTACCGGAACATTTTTCATATTCTCACGGATCTGCTCGTTTTCCTTTCTGCTTCTGCCGCCTTTAAGCAGGAATATATGATCCGCCTTATCCCGGAGCATAGCAAGCAATATATCTGCATGATCTCTGAATTTTGTCAAAACGAGTGGAGTCCTGCCTTGCCTCAGACATTCTTCTACATCAGATATAATTTGCCTGTTTCTCACATCACTGCCGCGCACTGCGGCATATGCTTCATTGATCTTCCAGTCCTGTCCTGTAGTATTGATCAGCCTTGTAAATCTCGGATATACATAATGCGCAATTCCCTGAAGTTTCACTTTATCTTTTGCGCTGAAACGGTATCTGACTGGTCCGATCTGCATAAATATTTTTTGTTCCTGTCCGTCATCCCGTTTGGGAGTTGCGGTCAGGCCATAAACATATCTGGCAGAGACTTCTTTCACTACTGCCTCTGCGGTATCCGATGCACAGTGATGACATTCATCTATGAGTACCATTCCATAATCCTTCACAACTGTATCAATATTTCCAGGTTTTCCAAGAGGTGATATCATCACCACATCAATAATCCCTGTCATGGAATCATGTCCTGCATAGCGGGTTCCGATCACACTTTTTCTCCGTTTCACACGCCCCTTCGGCGTCGTGTACTCAGGCGGTTCTTCGTTAATATCAAGGAATTTCTGAAGATCTTCCACCCAGTTATTCATAATTTCCTTATTATGTACCAATATAAGAGTATTCATCTTTCTTGCTGCAATCAGATATGCACCTACTGCTGTTTTTCCAAAGGCGGTCGCTGCATGCAGGATTCCATTTTCATACCGCAGCATTTGTTCTGACGCTTTTCTTTGCTCCGGATAAAGTTCCGCAGAAAAATCCACACAGATACTCTTTCCTTTTTGTCTCTCATCACTGACCTCATACGGGATTCCTGCTTCCTTCAGCTTTTCTGACAGGATTTCCCTGAGGCCTCGTGGAATGCGGATGTAATCATCAAACTCTTCAAAACATGCCACAATCCTCGGGTTATCTCTGTTAGAGAACCCCATCGCGTGATTTTTATAATATTGAGGATTGCTATACGCAGCCATACGACGTAAGGTGTTCTGCATCCTTGGCTGAAGATTTTCCTTTTCAATGTATATTCCATTTGCAAGGACAAGTTGAATCTGTCCGGAAACATCTTCCGGATAAAACTGAAGTTTTCTCTTCTTCCAGGGCTTTGACTTCTTGCCAGATTTCTGACTTGCAGTCTGCTGACTATGACCGTTCAACGCTGCTTTTTGCAGGTTTTCCACATTATCTTCTGATACCTCTCCATTTTCCTCTTTGTCCATATTTTCAAGATCTGAGAGCGCGCCTAAGACTCCATCTTCCGCCCATTCATTTATCTTCTTATCAATAAATTCTTTCGACAGTTTCTTTACGTTCTGTAACTGCTGCCACTGATTCGGATATACATTCCAATCCTGATCTATAAATGCACCGTTTCCCTTTTTTAATGCCTGTCCCTGTAAAGGAAGCGCGATCAGATTTCCAAGTCCGCCCACAGGCATATGATCCTGAGCCGGGAGCATCCTGTCGTATGTCCGAAAGCTCTTTTGATTTACAGACTCCGCTCCTTTTGTCAGAAGTGCAGTGCCAAAAAGCCTTGCTGTTCTCGCCGGAACAGGTTCCTGAAAAAACATCCAGATATGCGCTCCTTTTCCAGAACGAGAACGCTCTGTCAGGATACCCACTCCATAAATCCTGCAAATCTCGCGCAGAGCATTTACTTCTTCCCTCCAGAGTTCATCTGTATTGGCATAATCATCCCCATTCGTAGTATCATCATGATTATCAAAATCAAATACAAGGAAATTGCAAGTCTCATCAGGCAGCATAGGGTAGACGCCTATCACGTCCGAACAATCTTCTCTTGCACCTATCAAATGCTGCATGATCACTTTGCCTGTAAGCTCTTTGTAATGCTGTTCCGGGCAGTCCGCACATTTTATTTTCTTTTTTTCATATTTCGGACAAATACCCGGCTTCCAGTAATTCCAGCATTGCGTATAATATCCTGTTTTCCCGGTCTTAGGATTCGGCTTTCCTGCTCTTTTACTGTATACATCTTTCCGTCCTTTGAAAAAAGAATAGAAATACTGGGCGTGCTTCTGAGTGATCATTTCCGGGATGATAAATTGCTCCCTGACTGTTTCCGTTTCACTCATGACAGAATCCTTCTGCAGAGCAGCCGGTCTTTCCTTTTCCTGAATACCTTTTCCATAGGGAATACCTGCTTGGGACAAAAGTAACTGAAGGCACTTAATTTCTTCATTTAATAAACGGATTTCTTCTCTCTGTTCCCGAATAATCTTATCTTTATTATCCATATTTTTACCTGTTTGATTTCTAAAAAGAAATGTCCTGTATAATTTTTCTCATATTCTTAATGGTATCCTCATAAGACACAAAGTCTTCTGTAAAATAACTGGTGATAGACTGATAATCTTCTTCATAAAAGGAATTATCACAAAACTCTGTAATAATGGCAGATACATCTACTCCTTCTTTTGCGGATGGACATACAGTCATTTGAGCCCGATGCTCCCTGACCTCTTTGACTAATGAGACAAACTTATTATCAAAATCAATGAGCGGAGTAAGTTTATAGACATCATACAAATGACGCGAATACCGTTTTGATTTCCCCTGCATATAATAATCGCAAAGAGCAAAAATCTTATCAATATAAGTCCTTTCCAACGACTGTAAATTCATTGAAAATCTGTCAAGAGAAAATTGTTTTGCCAGATCTATTCGATTTCGCTTTTCCAGATAATCCCCAATATAATTATGTATCTCTAACGACTGTGTCGGAAATGCATACGACCCCAATGCAGTTTCCAGTTTTATATACTGCGGCAGTCTTTCATCTTCCAGTTCAAATACAGAAGTATATGAAAAGAAATAAGCGTTATAGTCCCTGTCGCTTTGGGTTTCATTCCAGTTTGCAATCGGCATTTCCAGTTCTTCGCTTATTCCTTTTAAAACAACATTCTTAAGTTTTTTCCTTCTACTCTCTCCTATATGCTCTTTGAAAGTAATATCAATATCTTCAGAAAAACGATTGATTATATGATATCCTTTGGATAAAGACGTCCCTCCCTTGAAAACACACAGATCAAGCTGCTCTGACAATAATTTTAGGATCAGTGTAACATAGTAATCCTTTTCTACTACTATAGGTGTTCTTCCGCTTTGCTCAGCAGTCTGTTCCACCATATCCTTAAACATTTCTCTATCCTTATGAAGATACATACTCCACCTCCGTTTCATATATTGCTTTATATATCTTAATCGGATAATTTGCAATAAACCTATCGATTTTTTTCTTTGTAATAGCATTTTTTCTGGCATATTCTGTCAAAATCCTTCCGCATTTTTCCGGCTCCATCTCTGTGCATTTTTCAATATCCTTCAGACAATCCAAAAACTGCAGCACCGGTGCATTTTCTTTCGTCACCTCCACCACTGGTCTTCTGATAAGGTATTGCCTGTTTTTAATCGTTATTTTCCTTACCAATGCCGGAGCAAAATTGCTGCTTATCTCCTGAGTAAGCGGAACCTGCGTGGATAATCCCATGCGGTTTGCCAATGTATAGCCGGAATAGTAACCCACCCGCTTTCCCCTGCGCAAGATATACTTATGAACAGCTACTGTATCCGGGGACAAAGACATTCGCTCACCGAAAATATCCGTTTTAGGGAAATAGTATACTCCCGGTTCGAATCGGCATATGGTTCCACTGTCAGTAAGTTTTTTTAAATGATATCTAAGATTTTCTTCTGTCATCCCTGGGATATCAATATCTCCGGTAAAAATAGGTTCTCCTGGAATATAATTTTCTTTCAAATATTCATATAACATAACCGCTTTCCTTTCGATAAGTAAATTATTTGCTTACTTATTGTTAGTATACTTGAAATTATTTTCTTTGTCAATCGCATCTGATTTATTCATATTGTTTCCATCTACATCACTGTTTAACAGGACATATTGTCCTATTAATGTCCTATTAAACACAGTTTTAGAAATTCAAAGTACCTTTTAAAAATACCTTTTGGCACTTTAAATGGCACATAAAAAGGCAGGATACACATGCACCCCGCCCGCATTTCTGACTATTCTGTTCTCAATATTTACAATCCCAGTCCGCTCACCCATTCCTGAACATCCGCTTCATCCGCTCCTGACCGGAATCTCATGCCCTCCTGCCAGTCACCTGTTCCTGCCATCTCCGCCAGAAGCGCGCCGCTGTCGCCCAGACCGGAGCTTGCCGATGTGCAGAAGGGGATCACCGTCTTCCCGGTAAAATCATTGGCCTCGACAAACGAATCCACGGGCCATGCCGCGATGCCCCACCAGATAGCCCACAAAAATCGTGTCATAGTCCTCTACATTATCTACACTGACTGTAATTTCGGGATGGACACCCTCTAAAATTTCCGCTTCTGCTTCTTCCTGCAAATCTCCATATTCTTCTGCCCTCTGAATTTCCGCAAGCGTTCCTCCGGTCAGGTCGGCAATCTGTCCGGCAACTTCTTCGGTATTTCCCGTATGGGAGAAGTAGGCAATCAAAATATTTCCGCCATTTGTATTGGTTTCTGCGGTTCCCGGTTCTTCGCCAGCCGCAGAAGATGATTCTGTGGAGGGACTGCTGTTTCCGCAGGCTGCCAGTACAATACTGAAAACCACTGCTAACACAAGCAATAAAAGCGTTTTTCTTGTTTTCATCGTATCACCTTCCTTACCGTATATACCAGCCGGACACCATCGCCTCTTAGCCGTTCTATATTTTTTAACTGAAAAACCGCCGGGCCGCCGGCAGGGAGCAACGGTGATCTTTCAAACACTGTAACCGAATCCGGATTTCCATCTACAACCGGTGCCTTAGTTCATCCACTACTCCCTGCTGCAGGAACGTCCAGTTGACCGTACCTCCGCCACAGATCAGCAGCCTGTTGATTCCAAATAACTGATGTAATTTCTCCACGGCCAATTTGCTGTCCAACCCTTCGGAACCTGCCAAAATGTAAGACACGCCATGTTTGCGAAGATAGGCTCGATAAGCTGCCGGTGTCTTCTCCGTCAGGACTTCGATTACATGGGCGTCTGGTCTGCCCGCTTTGTGGAAAGTACCGGATTCCCAGCCGATTTCCCCCTGCACGTCAACAGAAACATAGTAGAGGGGAGCCTGCTTTTCCGCAACAAAATCACCGTCAGGAACCTCTGTTCCAAAATCAGGTTCCGGTTTCCGCCATCCTGTAAATTCCTTTGTCGTTATGGTTCCATGAAGCCATGCGTCCGCCTGATATTCTGTGCGGATGCGGCCATACTCCTCACTGACGGATCGGGCGCTCTCCATTTCCATAAACTCTCCCGTGATCTTACCGTCTAATGCACTAAGAATGTGACAAATCGTATAAGGACGATTCATAGACTTTCTCCTTTCTCAGATAATTTCGATTTGCTGTAAATAGTCGAAAACATATCTTACGGCTTCATCAAAGGCGTTGCCGCTGAATCCGTGGCCCGCCCCGTCAATAACATGATAATCTACATCTTCATAAACCTCAGCCGCACGATCAGAATACAATGACCGCTATGACCACAGCTCCCATAATCCACCCCTTTTTACGCTTCATAATTGCCCTCCTTACAGACACTCCGTCAAAATTTCATAAACTTCGTCCCTGCTAAGTTCTCTTGGGCCTGATTTGATGATATTGCACGTATCTGCCACCTTGCGAAGTATATCCGGCGTGATTTCCACTTTAGATTTTAATTGTCCCATCTTTGTAGGCAGACCGCATTCCTCGATAAATGCCGTCAAAGCCTCCAATCCAGACTCTGCATTGTCTTTTCCAAAAACTTCTTTTGCAAACCGGGTAAATTTTGCTTCTGCGTCTTTCAGAATGTGGCGGTAGTATGCCGGATGAATGACAGCCAGCCCCTGTCCGTGATTACAGTCTGTATAAGCGCCAAGCTGATGTTCCATCTGGTGAGCCTGGAAATCAGTAAGACGTCCCACTTTCAAAATACCGTTCTCTGCCATAGCAGAATCCCACATCAGGTTTCCTCTTGCCTGCATGTCGTTCACATTTACAAGAAGGCGGCGCATATTGACAACTGTATTTCTCATAATAGAAAGCGCCACATCATCAGACACATTATCTGTATCTGAATTTCCCAAATATGTTTCCATTGCATGACTTAAAGTATCGAAAGCACCGGAAAGTACCTGCATTGCCGGAACCGTTGCGGTATAGGCAGGATCAAGGATAGCAAAAGAAGCAAAGGAGCCTACAATAGGACCTTTCCACATTTTTTCTTCATAAGTGATGACTGCGCCGTAGTTCATCTCTGCCCCGGTTCCGGAAGCTGTCACAACGGCTCCCATAGGGATTCCCTCTGTCGGAAATTGTCCTTTTCCGTATTCCATGTCCCAGATATCTTCCTCTGCCATAGCCTGGACAGAAATGACTTTACAGCAGTCAACGACACTGCCTCCGCCTGCAGCTAAAATAAAGTCTACATGGCGTTCTCTTGCAAGCGCTGCGCCTTCCTGTACTTTAGCATAGGTAGGATTCGGCATAATGCCGGAAAAATCCACCACTTCTTTTCCCGCCTGCTCAAGAATGTCTTTCAATTCGTCATAGACGCCGCTCTTTTTCAGTGAGCCGCCTCCGTAAGCCAGCATAACCGTTTTTCCAACCTTAGGAAGTTCCTGCTTAAGCGCGTCCGCTGCAGCTCCTTCTCCAAAATAAACTTTTGTAGGATAGGTAAAAGTAAAGTTGTTCATAATAAGTACCTCTCTTTCTTATAAATGATCATTAAAATGTTGTTTGTCTGCTTTTTTCAAGCCAGGGCCGCATTTCCTCATTCTGCATCTGCTCCCTCTGTCTGTAAACTTCCCACGCATCGCCTCCAAGTATAAATTTAAAGGGCGGATTCTCAGGCTGGATCGCTTCCAGTACCAGTTTGGCCCCTTTGTCCGGATCTCCGCATTGTGTGCCGTGGCTGTGATCATTCTCAATTCTTCTAAGCCCTGCTGTGGCATCATAATCACTGATCTGAAGCTCTGTCTGTTTCAGGGAACGTCCGCTGAAATTGGTACGGAATGCTCCCGGTTCTACCACCATTACCTTAATTCCAAGAGGCTCTGTCTCCTTCTGAAGAGCGCTGGACATTCCTTCCAGAGCACATTTCGATGCTCCATAATATCCGGATCCCGGAAAGGTATTTACTGCTGCAATGGATGAAATATTGACGATGGAGCCGCTCTTCATCCCCCGCATATAAGGCAGCACTTCTTTGATCAGAGAAACCGGTCCGAAGAAATTGGTCTGAAACAAAAGATCCACATCCTTTTCCTGCCCTTCCTCCACTGCTGCCCGGTATCCGTACCCGGCATTGTTGATCAGTCCGTCAATACGGCCTTTCGTATTGATAACCGTTTCTACTGCCCGTTTGATCTGTTCCTTATCCGTCACATCCAGCTTAATCGGCAGGATCTGTCCCGGATACAGATTTTCCAATTCCTGCAGCGCCTCTTTGCTGCGGGTGGCAGCGGCAACAAAATCTCCTTGCTCTGCAATCGCTTTTACAAAGCTTTTTCCTAATCCGGAAGAGCTCCCTGTCACCATCCAAACTTTCTGCATCTTATTTCCCTCCTATTTATTTACAGTCTCCCGGTTTTCATTCCGGACCTGTGAATTTGACTCAATAATCTCCCGTAATGAAATATTCTCATTTCGGTAACGTACCCGGGGATTTTTCTCAGGTACAGCCAGCCCTATTGCCTTCTGGGGACAGGCATGTGCACAGGCCAGACAAGTCCGGCAGCTGCCCGGGATATAAACAGCTTTGCCGTCTGTCACGTGAATAGACGCTGTAGGGCATACCTTTTCACAGATCCCGCAGCCAATACAGTTTTCTTTTATCTTCAAAAGATACTGCCATAGATCCGCCGGACTTTGACTCATACGATCAACAAATTCCCGGTGCACGGCCCGGTCGTTTTCTGTCACTTGTGAGATCATTCTTTTTCCGGCGTTCAGGTCTCGAAGGATTGCAGCCAGCTGCCCCTCCATGACGGTTCCCGTAAGTCAGGATCATATAAAAGTAATCCGTATGAAAGCGAGCCGCTTTCAGAAATTCCTTTACCATATCCGGAACTTCATGCCCATAAACAGGGGCAACTACGCCAATCCTGTCGGATGTAAATTCTAAAGATTTCTGATGGATTGCCTGGGGAATACTGACCGGATTTTCGTCCAGTTGTTTTGCAATATACAGACTGTTTCCCGTGCCGGTAAAATAAAATACCATGACTCCTCTCCCTTCTGCTTTTCTTGCACCTCAGTTTCATTCATGTTATAATCCGATTGGAACTATCGGTTCATACAACCGATTATATTATCCGGTAGTAACAACCGGTCAATATATTTTCAAGAAAAATTTTTTGAAAATTTTGTGAACAGGAGGATGTTTTATTGTATACCATGATGCAGGTCTGCCGCGAAACAGACATGACATATCAGACTTTAAAATATTATTGTAATGAAGGGTTAGTTCCCAATGTAAAACGCGACGGAAATAACCGCCGCGTATTTGATGAACGGGATGTCAAATGGATTAAAGATCTTGTTTGCCTGAAGAAATGCGGTATGAGCATTCAGGAAATGAAAGAATATTTGGATCTGTGCCTTCAGGGGGCGTCTACCATTCCTCTGCGAAAGGAGATGCTGACTAAAAAGCAGAATGCGCTGCGCGCTTCCATTAAGGAACTGGAGGAAAGTATGGCCTATATCGACTGGAAACAGGGATTTTACGATGAGGTCCTTTCCGGAAAACGACCTTACATAAGTAATTTGATTCCTCTTGAATGATTAATGGTAAAGAGAAGATACTCCTGAATAATTTAGAATACTCTTCTTTGTCTCCTCACAAAACAAGCAGAAAAAACAGCCAGCCTTAATTGGCTGACTGTCATATTCACTGTTGCACCTTTTTCCCTGCCGTCATACACGATGATTGCCCGGCCGAAATGTTCCGCTAAATACCTATTTCGCTCTACATATATGCTCGGCTGATAATTCTCCTTTAAAACCGTGATATCGTCACATAGATCAAGGAGCGCTTTTATATCTTACTGCTCCTTCATCCGATTCAATTTGTTACGATATGGAATAACTGCCGACCTCTGGATCTCCGGATGATCTTTTTTCAGCAGACGATCTATTTTGCCCCGAGGGGCATGTTGCAAAGTCAAAGCCCCCGATGGTCTTTGACTCTCGCGGCAGTCGCCAAATGGACATGCAAGCATGTCCGCCTGGCTCGTTGCCCGCGGAAATAAATAAAACCCGCAAACGTTAAGTTTACGGGCTTTACAAGCTCCCCCTGTTGGACTCGAACCAACGACAACTCGGTTAACAGCCGAGTGCTCTACCGACTGAGCTAAGGAGGAATATTCTATTTTTGTTGCCTACACTTTGACAACAAAAATAATTTACCACAAATGCTTTCTTTTTTCAAGAGGTGCCGGCAAAATTTTCAAAATAGACTCTCGCTGCCAGTTGTTTTTTCTCCGTAATTTAACTGCCTTAAAAGCATCTCCTCCGATATAAGGAATCACAGCTTCCTGTTCCATACGGCTGCCCGGGAAAAATCCAAGGAGGCAATCCGGAAAATTAATGCTTACATATTTTCCATCTTCTGATAACCAGGTAATTGCATGAAGTAAATTACGGTTAAAGAAGACTGCTTCTCCCTTTTCCAATATATAATCTTCTGTATGTATACGGATTGTTAATTCGCCCCGGAGTACCAATGTAATCTGCAGTTCCTCATGCCAGTGAAAGTCTCTGTATCCTCTTCCCGGCGGGATAATGCTGTCCCTTGTTGCCACATACATTCCGATCGGAAACATTTTATCTTCATATTGATTGATTTCATGCAGAGATTCTTTTTTCATGATTCTTCATTTCCTGTAAAACAAAAAAGTACTTTGAACTTTCCGGTAAAAAAAACAGAATATAGTCTTTAACAACTACATTCTGGTCTTTATTATGTACCTTCAAAACCACATACAAGAAATCTATCCATCTTCCAGCCTTTTTGAACCTTCCTTGGTTATGCCCTCGACCGATTAGTAACAGTCAGCTCCATGTGTTACCACACTTCCACCTCTGCCCTATCTACCTCGTCGTCTTCAAGGGGTCTTACTACTTTCGTAGGGATATCTCATCTTGAGGGGGGCTTCACGCTTAGATGCCTTCAGCGTTTATCCCTTCCCGGCTTGGCTACTCTGCCATGGCCTTGGTAAGCCAACAGATACACCAGCGGCCAGTCCATCCCGGTCCTCTCGTACTAAGGACAGCTCCTCTCAAATATCCTACGCCCACGCCGGATAGGGACCGAACTGTCTCACGACGTTCTGAACCCAGCTCGCGTACCGCTTTAATGGGCGAACAGCCCAACCCTTGGGACCTACTTCAGCCCCAGGATGCGATGAGCCGACATCGAGGTGCCAAACCACTCCGTCGATGTGAACTCTTGGGAGTGATAAGCCTGTTATCCCCAGGGTAGCTTTTATCCGTTGAGCGATGGCAATCCCACTTTATACCACCGGATCACTAAGTCCTACTTTCGTACCTGCTCCACCCGTCGGTGTCGCAGTCAAGCTCCCTTCTGCCTTTGCACTCTTCGAATGGTTTCCGACCATTCTGAGGGAACCTTTGAGCGCCTCCGATACCCTTTCGGAGGCGACCGCCCCAGTCAAACTCCCCACCTGACATTGTCCCCCAGCCGGATCACGGCTGCAGGTTAGAAACCCAGCACTGCAAGGGTGGTATCCCAACAGCGGCTCCAAAAAGACTGGCGTCTTCTCTTCCTAGCCTCCCACCTATCCTGTACATGCAATACCGAATCCCAGTATCAAGCTGGAGTAAAGCTCCATGGGGTCTTTCCGTCCTGGCGCAGGTAACCAGCATCTTCACTGGTATTTCAATTTCACCGGGTGCATTGTCGAGACAGTGCCCAAATCATTACGCCTTTCGTGCGGGTCGGAACTTACCCGACAAGGAATTTCGCTACCTTAGGACCGTTATAGTTACGGCCGCCGTTTACTGGGGCTTAAGTTCAAAGCTTCGCTTGCGCTAACCTCTCCCCTTAACCTTCCAGCACCGGGCAGGCGTCAGCCCATATACCTCACCTTTCGGTTTCGCATAGACCTGTGTTTTTGCTAAACAGTTGCTTGGGCCAATTCTCTGCGGCCTGGTCTCCCAGGCACTCCTTCTCCCGAAGTTACGGAGTCATTTTGCCGAGTTCCTTAACAATGCTTCTCCCGTCGGCCTTAGGATTCTCTCCTCATCTACCTGTGTCGGTTTACGGTACGGGTACGATATGAACAATAGCGGCTTTTCTTGGCAGCCAGCTCACACATTTCCCTACTCTTAGTTCGGTATGCATCACGTCTTCAGATTGGCAGGCGGATTTGCCTACCTGCCTCCTACCTCGCTTGCCCCGGTCTCTCCATTCCCGGTAGTGCTCTCTTTCTGCGTCCCCACAGTTCTGTCATATCGTAGTACAGGAATCTCAACCTGTTGTCCATCGGCTACGCCTCTCGGCCTCGCCTTAGGTCCCGACTTACCCAGAGCAGATCAGCTTTACTCTGGAAACCTTGGATATTCGGCCGGAAGGATTCTCACCTTCCTCTCGCTACTCATTCCGGCATTCTCTCTTCCATACAGTCCACAGCTCCTTCCGGTACTGCTTCTTCCCGTATGCAATGCTCCTCTACCAATTGATCAGATCAATTCCCGAGCTTCGGTGGTGTGTTTCAGCCCCGGACATTTTCGGCGCAGGACCTCTCGACCAGTGAGCTATTACGCACTCTTTTAATGTATGGCTGCTTCTAAGCCAACATCCTGGTTGTCTTTGAAATCCCACATCCTTTTCCACTTAACACACACTTTGGGACCTTAGCTGCAGGTCTGGGCTCTTTCCCTTTCGACTGTCCAACTTATCTCGTACAGTCTGACTCCCACACACCATCTACACGGCATTCGGAGTTTGATATTCTTCGGTAAGCTTTGACGCCCCCTAGGAAATTCAGTGCTCTACCTCCGTAAGACTTGTGTGAGGCTAGCCCTAAAGCTATTTCGAGGAGAACCAGCTATCTCCGGGTTCGATTGGAATTTCTCCCCTATCCACACCTCATCCCCACCCTTTTCAACGGATGTGGGTTCGGTCCTCCATTGCCTTTTACGGCAACTTCAACCTGGACATGGATAGATCACCCGGTTTCGGGTCTACTCCGACTGACTCATCGCCCTATTAAGACTTGGTTTCCCTTCGGCTCCATCCCTTAAGGACTTAACCTCGCCAGCCAGCGTAACTCGCCGGACCGTTCTACAAAAAGTACGCGGTCGGACCTATATAGTCCTTCCACAGCTTGTAAACACAGGGTTTCAGGTTCTCTTTCACTCCCCTCCCGGGGTCCTTTTCACCTTTCCTTCACAGTACTATGCGCTATCGGTCACTAAGGAGTATTTAGCCTTACGGGGTGGTCCCCGCTCCTTCCTACAAGGTTCCACGTGTCTCGTAGTACTCTGGATCCCGCCTTGTCAACTTATCTTTCGCTTACGGGGCTTTCACCCTCTCTGGCTGGCTTTCCCAAAACCATTCTGCTAGACTTGTTGAATCAATTGTGCGGTCCGAACCCCAGCATGCACGCACGCTGGTTTGGGCTCTTTCCATTTCGCTCGCCGCTACTTTGGAAATCGATGTTTCTTTCTCTTCCTCCGGCTACTTAGATGTTTCAGTTCACCGGGTTCCCCACGCATGGCTATGGATTCACCATACGCTGACGGAGCTTTTCTCCGCCGGGTTTCCCCATTCAGATATCTCCGGATCATTGGATATTTGCTCCTCCCCGAAGCTTTTCGCAGCTTATCACGTCTTTCATCGGCTCTTAGTGCCAAGGCATCCACCCTGTGCTCTTTTCTGCATAACCAACTTGCCAAATAGTTTTGAAAGCATCCTGACGGGACTGATCTTTCGTGAAAGCTTGCTTTCTAAAGAAAGATCCTGTTTCGGCAGTGATATTTGCAAAGCAAATGTCACCGAGAGAATTTTAATTCTCGAGGGGCTTTCAATACTACGGCTCACATGTATAGCGTTACATGTGTTGGTTCTTTCGGCCAATTTTTTTACTTTGTTTTCTTCAAAGTGTTGTAATCATCACAACAGTTTCCTGTTCATAACAATTACCTCGGATGTCTTGTTAAGATATTTCATCTTATCTATTTCTCGTATGCGGTTTTCAAGGTACATATCTGACTGATGTTTTATCAGTCATTAGAAACCTGAACTTCTTTTCAGCTCTCTAATCACTGGTAAAACCAGTTATCATAACAGCACTGCCCTGCTGATCGGGTTGGCGGCGATAAGTTGTTGCTCATCCTTGCCTGTATCTATGATAAATTTTCTTTTCGGCAGCGGTTCTGCCTTCTTTTCTTTTTTAATCTGGCGGCCACCTACTCTCCCACACCGTCTCCAGTGCAGTACCATCGGCCGCCCGGGTCTTAACCATCGTGTTCGGGATGGGTACGGGTGTTTCCCCCAGGCGCATCGCCACCAGAATTAAGTCATCAGCTTTTGACAGCTTGATCACTCAACAATAGACAACAACTCCCTACTTCTTTTCCCTAGAAAGGAGGTGATCCAGCCGCACCTTCCGATACGGCTACCTTGTTACGACTTCACCCCAGTTACTGGTCCCGCCTTCGGCAGCTCCCTCCTAAAAGGTTGGGTCACTGACTTCGGGCGTTACCAACTCCCATGGTGTGACGGGCGGTGTGTACAAGACCCGGGAACGTATTCACCGCGACATTCTGATTCGCGATTACTAGCGATTCCAGCTTCATGTAGTCGAGTTGCAGACTACAATCCGAACTGAGACGTTATTTTTGAGATTTGCTCCGCTTCACAGCCTCGCCTCTCTTTGTTTACGCCATTGTAGCACGTGTGTAGCCCTGGCCATAAGGGGCATGATGATTTGACGTCATCCCCACCTTCCTCCAGGTTGTCCCTGGCAGTCCCTCCAGAGTCCCCAACTTTACTTGCTGGCTACTGAAGGTAAGGGTTGCGCTCGTTGCGGGACTTAACCCAACATCTCACGACACGAGCTGACGACAACCATGCACCACCTGTCTCGATTGCCCCGAAGGGAAGGTGACATTACTCACCGGTCACTCGGATGTCAAGGCCAGGTAAGGTTCTTCGCGTTGCTTCGAATTAAACCACATGCTCCACCGCTTGTGCGGGTCCCCGTCAATTCCTTTGAGTTTCATTCTTGCGAACGTACTCCCCAGGTGGACTACTTATTGCGTTAGCTGCGGCACCGATAAGCTTTGCTTACCGACACCTAGTAGTCATCGTTTACGGCGTGGACTACCAGGGTATCTAATCCTGTTTGCTCCCCACGCTTTCGAGCCTCAACGTCAGTTACCGTCCAGCAAGCCGCCTTCGCCACTGGTGTTCCTCCTAATATCTACGCATTTCACCGCTACACTAGGAATTCCACTTGCCTCTCCGGTACTCCAGCTCCACAGTTTCCAAAGCAATCCCGGGGTTGAGCCCCGGGTTTTCACTCCAGACTTGCAATGCCGTCTACGCTCCCTTTACACCCAGTAAATCCGGATAACGCTTGCCCCCTACGTATTACCGCGGCTGCTGGCACGTAGTTAGCCGGGGCTTCTTAGTCAGGTACCGTCATTTTCTTCCCTGCTGATAGAAGTTTACATACCGAAATACTTCATCCTTCACGCGGCGTCGCTGCATCAGGGTTTCCCCCATTGTGCAATATTCCCCACTGCTGCCTCCCGTAGGAGTTTGGGCCGTGTCTCAGTCCCAATGTGGCCGGTCACCCTCTCAGGTCGGCTACTGATCGTCGGCTTGGTGCGCCGTTACCGCACCAACTACCTAATCAGACGCGGGCCCATCTCACACCACCGGAGTTTTTACCTCAAAACCATGCGGTTTCGTGGTCTTATGCGGTATTAGCAGTCATTTCTAACTGTTATCCCCCTGTGTGAGGCAGGTTGCCCACGCGTTACTCACCCGTCCGCCGCTCAGTCACAAACCTCGTCATTCCGAAGAAATCCAAAGTAGGTGCTTCGCTCGACTTGCATGTGTTAAGCACGCCGCCAGCGTTCATCCTGAGCCAGGATCAAACTCTCGTTAAAAAGTTCTCTCTCGGTCAGGAAAACTACTAGCTTTCCTATCCCGTTATTTACTGTTGGCACCAGGCTTCCATCTCTCGATTTCTGCCTGATTTCCGTTCTGAATATTTCTCTTAGAAATTTTCAGGGTCGTTGTCTATTGTTCAGTTATCAAGGTGCTTTCTGCTTGTTTCGCTCATCAGCGACAACTTCTATAGTTTATCATGTCGCTTGATGTTTGTCAACAACTTTTTTCATTTTTTCTTTTTCCGTATTCTCCCGAATCAGAAAGAAGAAGAGATGAGATGAAGTTGTTTTGCGCCGTCTCACGCGACAGCTTTGATATAATATCACTTCTATTTTTCAAAGTCAACCTTTTTTTCTATTTTTCTTTTACTTTTTTATTTTTCTTTATTTCCTCTGCTCGAAGCCTACAGAGCAAAGAGTTCCGCAAGCGGAACTCTCGCGCCGAGCGCGGCCGCTTTAACGGCAGATTTCTATTGAATAATACAAACTTGCGGCCACTATCTTAGAGTGACCGCAAGTTTCATGATCGGATTAAATTCATATATAACTCTTAGGATTCCATTATTCTGAATTGCTGTGTAAGCTTCCTTTCCGAAAGACGTCGTATAAAGAAACGTGACAAACATAAACAAAACCCACACGATGATCAGCGCCCCTCCCGCACCGAGAATCCCCCCGGCAAGGCGGTTGATCAATCCGAGCACCGGCAAATTCGCTATAATGTCCAATGCAAAAATAACGGCGCGAAGTATAATCGTAATAATAATAAAGGTAAGAATAAATGCCAGAATATTAATGATCAGTTTTGCCGCTGCTTTTGCTATATACTGCACAAAAGTATCTGCGCCCAGCTTTTCATATATATCTTCATTATTATTTGTAAGCAGAAGTGATTTAAATATTTCCGGAATATCCGCCCCTTCTATCGCCGCCACTTGTGCATCCTTTGGTATTTCCGCTTCTTCCAGCAAGCTTTCACCCTCCTCGCCTCCAGAGCGCAGCCCGGAAAGAAGGCTGCTGGAAATTCCGTACTCCGCCAACTCTTCATCCGATATATTCCCATTAATAATATCCTGTATTGTAATGCCCGCCGCATTCAGCTGTTCTTCTGTAATGCCCGCTGCATTCAACGCTCTTCTGATATTCTCCTCCGTCATCATAGAGCCGGTATTTTCCTCGTCTCCCGATGAAAACATACCACCAATGGCGCTTACCGCCTGATCCTCAATCATAGTATCCAGCGGAGTCATACTTATAATCCCTTCGCTCACATAGGGCGTGAGGAAAAATACCAGCACAAAAGTTACGATAGTCGCTGCCAAAGATACTGCTATTTTGACTGCTCCTCTGTAAATTCCTACTACAATGCAGATCAAAAAAATGATCCCTGTTGTAATCACTATCCAATTCATAAGCTCTCCTTATTTTACAAACCGAACCACTTCCATTCCGTTTGCATTCATCACAATGTATTTATTAACGCCCAGGATCGGGAACATTTCCTGTATTGTCTCATTCAGTTCTCCGTCAAATTTTTTGATTCCGTTTCTTGTAAAAACGCTGCACTTTTTCCCTTCATACATAATAACCTGACTGCCGCATATTTTTACGTTGGAATAATCTCCACTGAAATTTTCGGAGAGGACCTTCTTTCCGTTTTTATTGTAAAGACAGAGTTCATTCCCTTCTTCTCCTTCATTTTTCAGTATAAGTCCTATATATCTTGTGCTGTAAAATACGCTTTTTATTTCTTTCTCCAGCTCTACTGTCTGAGCCAGTTTAGGCCTTTCCTTCCCTTTATAGATCAGCAATCGATTATTTCCTACAATCACAGACGTTTCCTGATCAAGGAAAAAAGCGGAAGGAGCTGTCATATCTTCATAATTATCCGTCACAATTTCATAATTATCAGCTTCCTTTCCTCCTTCTCCGAAATTATAGTAATATACATTTGTCGATGCTTTTCCATTCTGGATCACAAGATAAGATACCAGAAGGATTGTTCCGTCATCCGACAAACTGATGTTGAGAGGATATCCGGTTCCCGTCAGAGACGCCGACAATTCTGCAAGCACATTTCCCGCCGCATCATAACATATAATCTGCGGCGAAGCATCATCTTTCAAAATAGCCGCCACAATACCCTGGGAAGATACTGCGATTTTCTCTATGGGCCGCGTAGTCTCTATTTCTCCCTTTAAACCTTCTTTTGTAAATACTTCAATACTGTTTCCGCCTTTGTCCGCAACTGCTGCCGATTCTCCGTAAACAGTAATAACCGGATTTTGAATCTGATAAGACTGATTCCACTCTTCCTCTCCTTTTCTATTGAGAAAAGATATTCCATCCCGGCTGTATTTAAGCACTCCGTCGGCAAATTCTTTGTAACTGCTGTTCCCCGAATTTTCCGAACGATAAACATCAATTGTTCTTACCGATGTATATGTCTGGAGCTGAATAACCAGATACACCCCGATCAAAGCCAGTATAACTGCCGCTGTGCCGATGATCGTTCGCCGGCGCATTTTCGTCTTATGGCTTTTGATCTGCTCTTCCAGCTCCTCTATAGAGTAATCCTCCATGCCCTCTGTCGGCATCTTCTGTGTCTGTTCCTTTTCCTGCTCTCCCTGGAGTTTACTTTTTTTCCTTAGCTTCATAAATCAACCTCTTTAGTCTACGTTATGCGTACAGTATAACACACTCTTCCCCTGTTATGGTAGCAGCAATTTCTGACCAATGAAAATAAGGTTCCCATCTGTGAGCCCGTTCATTTTACAGATTGCCTCCGCTTCTTCTGTTGTTCCGTACAATTTCAGGCTGATCTTGTCCAATGTATCTCCCCTTTGTACTGTATAATAATCTTCCTCGCTTAATTCTTCCTGTATGGTAGATGTAGGAGGCTGTATGTCCGAAGAAGCCTCTTCCTCCTGCCCGCTATCCCCCTGGGCAGCCGCCTCCTCACTGTCCGGATCACCTGCCGCTTTCGCATCAGCGCCGGCTTCCGGCTGCCTCTCTTCCTCGCCGCTGCCCTGCACGGATTTTGACAGCGTTTCTATAGAAGACTGTACAGAGTTCATCTTATCATAATTATTCATGGTCGAGATACCGATTGCCAGCACTACCACAACCAGCAGCGCACTTGTAAGATATACCAGCTTGGAATTATTTTTCTGCTCCTGCACTTCCATTTTTTCTTTTATCGCAGAACGAAAATTCTTTGCAGCTCGATCCTCAACCACTTCACTGGGTGTCACGCCAATCTGCCGCCGTGTATTGATCATGTAATTCTGCATCTCCGGGTTTTTTTCATAGAAAATATAATATCCGCCCATCTGCATTAATTCATGATATTTGTATGCGAAATAAATCTCTTCATCCTCTTCTGCATGCTTTAATATGAAAATACTATTCTTCTTTGTAAAAATCTGTTCATGGATCTTCACCATGCTGCCGGACAATGTCATCGGCCTGCCGGGAGCGATCAGGAACCACCCTACTATATCTTTTTCCGGAAAATAAGTTTTGCACTCCTCCTTTGCTTCTTCCAGAATACCGGGCAGGATCTTGATCTCCCCTGCATTTTCTTCTACTTCCTTTATCTGGACCGCACCGGTAATGCACACACATTCCTGTCCTTCTATCGACAGGCTTTCTCCCATCAGAAGCGCTCCTACAGGCATGTCCGACGCCTTGTCCCTTAACTGGGCAAGGTAAGTATCTACGTAATCTTCCACGTAAATTTTGGGCGTGTCACATACGTTTCCTACCTGCCTTACATTCTTCGGAAACTTTCTTTCCATATACTCTCACCTCATTGCATATTTTTGATTATCATAGCATAAGGTTTTTGCGCATTTTATCATAAGCTGGAGCCTGTCCACAGAAGTTTCCGTTTTCTTTTTTCCACCTTCGACATCTTCCGTCTGTCTCCGGCATACAGCTTTGTTCTTTTCTGTCAGAATAAAAAAGGCAGCTACACGCCGCCTTTTTTCATATTTTCTTCTGTCCATTTTTCAAATGTATCTCTTGTCTGCTTCCAGTGAGATCTGCTGATGGGAACCTTGTCTCCGCTGCGAAGTGTGATTTCCGCTCTTCCAAAGATACGGATTTTCTCCAGATTCACAATAAAACTGTTATGGCACATTACAAATCTTTCCTTATCCAGATACGCTTCCACCTCTGACATCTTCATGGTCGTAAGGACAATCCCATTTAATGTGTGAATTTTGGTGATCCTTTTATCCCTCTCTATATATTCAATTTCTTCTTCATCAAGAACAAATTCATTCTTCCGATAGGGAAGAACAAGAAATCTTTTTCTGCTGCACTTATTTTCCTCCATATATCCCATTATCTTTTCCAGATATTGTTTTAATATCTTTCGATCATCTTTCTTTTCCCCATCAAATCCGCTTTCGTGAAGCGTTGTAGTCTGATGCATCCCGCTCCCTCCTCACATACCTTTCCTGTTACCGGCATTCCCCTATTTCGCCAAAAAACTTCATCTTTAGAAGTATTTTATCAATTAATTGGTCTAATATCAATATAAATACGTTGCCTTTTTAACATACTAGACACAGAAAATATTTTGGGCAGGGATCGATATGAAAATATACTGGAACGGAAAAACAAAAAATATCATTGGCCCATCCATCCGGGTGCTGCGCAAACAGGCAAAACTGACCCAAAAAGAACTTGCAGAAAAGTTACAGCTTCAGGGTTATGATTTCAGTGATCTGACGATCCTTAGAATTGAACAGGGTAGCCGTTTTGTTCCTGACTATGAAGTACTGGCTCTTGCACGCTTCTTCCAGGTCAGCCCAAACACTCTGCTGGATGGCTCTGTTATTTCCGAAAAAAAAAGCAGCCCATGACAGGTGCTGCTTTTTTATTGCTATTCGCAGAATTTCTTTACTTTTTCATAGATACTTTCGGCATCTAATCCGTATTTGCGGATCAATTCTACAGCCGGACCGGATTCTCCAAATGTATCGTTGATACCGATCTTCATCACTTTCGCCGGAGCTTTTTCCGCAACTACATCACATACTGCACTTCCCAGGCCTCCGATAATAGAATGCTCTTCCACTGTCACGATCTTGCCTGTCTTTGCAGCTGCACTGATCACAGCTTCCTCATCCAGAGGTTTGATGGTATGCATATTAACCACCTGTGCACTGATCCCATCTGCTTCAAGCTTCTTCGCTGCTTCCAGAGATTCTGACACAGTAAGACCTGTAGCAATAATGGTAACGTCTGTTCCCTCACGGAGAACAACTGCCTTGCCAAGCTCAAATTTGTAATCCGGATTATCGTTGATAACCGGAACTGCAAGACGTCCAAAACGCAGATATACAGGGCCCTGATGTTCATAAGCCGCTTCTACCGCTGCTTTTGCCTCCACATCATCGGAAGGATTGATCACAACCATACCCGGAATGGTTCTCATCAGCGCGATATCCTCGTTGCACTGATGGGTAGCCCCGTCCTCTCCTACAGAGATGCCGGCATGTGTCGCTCCGATCTTCACATTTAATTTCGGATAGCCGATGGAGTTTCTCACCTGCTCAAACGCACGCCCTGCTGCAAACATGGCAAAAGAGCTTGCAAAAGGAACCTTCCCTGTTGCTGCGATTCCCGCTGCAACTCCCATCATATTGGACTCCGCAATACCACAGTCTATATGACGCTCCGGAAACGCTTTCTTGAATACGCCTGTCTTTGTAGCTGCTGCCAGGTCGGCGTCCAGGACTACAATGTCCTCATGTTTTTTCCCAAGTTCTGCCAATGCATTTCCATAGCTTTCTCTTGTAGCAATTTTCTTTACATCTGACATATTGCTTCACCTGCCTTTTCTAACTCTTCCATTGCAGCTGCATACTGCTCATCATTTGGAGCGCTTCCATGCCAGGAAACCTGATTTTCCATAAAGGAAACTCCTTTTCCTTTCACTGTCTTTGCAATAATAGCTGTCGGCTGCCCTTTCGTCTCTCTTGCTTCCTTAAACGCTGCCGCTATCTCATCAAAATTATGTCCGTCAATATTGATAACATGGAAATTAAATGCCTCAAATTTCTTATCGATCGGGTACGGAGAATTAACTTCTGTAATTTTACCGTCAATCTGGAGATTATTATTGTCCACGATCACAACCAGGTTGTCCAGTTTGCGGTGAGCTGCCAGCATAGCCGCCTCCCACACCTGGCCTTCCTGAATCTCGCCATCACCCAGAAGTGTGTACACACGGTATGTGTCACCGGATAATTTGGCTGAAATCGCCATTCCCACTGCTGCTGAAATTCCCTGTCCCAGAGATCCTGAAGACATATCCACTCCCGGAATATGCTTCATATCCGGATGTCCCTGGAGATAAGAGCCTGTCTTACGAAGCGTAGTCAGATCTTCTACCGGGAAAAAACCTTTCTGTGCCAGTGCAGAATAATATCCCGGTGCTGTATGTCCTTTGGACAGCACAAACCGGTCACGATCTGCCTTTTTCGGATTTTTTGGATCGATATTCATCTCTTCAAAATAGAGATACGTATAAATATCTGCTGCAGACAAAGATCCGCCCGGATGTCCGGACTTCGCACTGTGAGTTGCAGTAAGCACTCCCTTTCGGATCTCATTTGCAGTCTTCATTAATTCTTTTTTATTCATGAAAATTGCCTCCTGCTTTTATTCATCAGCCCTCTTAACCTATTCCCCAAATACAGCTTTATAGTCGGCCTGGAATTTCTCGATTCCCACATCTGTCAGAGGATGTTTTGTCATTTTCTCAATAACTGCATACGGTACAGTTGCAATATGTGCTCCTGCCAGCGCGCAGTCTGTTACATGCATTGGATGACGTATACTTGCTGCAATGATCTGTGTGTCAATATCTCCTGCGATCTCGAAGATTTCTGCAATTTCACGGATCAGATCCACACCTCTTACAGAAATATCATCCAGACGTCCCAGGAATGGAGATACATAAGTCGCCCCTGCTCTTGCTGCCAGAAGAGCCTGGTTTGCAGTAAAGATCAGTGTAACATTTGTCTTGATTCCCTCGGATGAAAGCTGTTTGCAGGCCTTAAGTCCTTCTACAGTCATAGGAATCTTCACAACCATGTTGGGATGGATCTTCGCAATCTCACGTCCTTCTTTGATCATCCCTTCAGCGTCAACTGTTGTAGCCTTTACTTCACCGCTGATCGGACCGTCCACGATAGACGCAATCTCCGCGATCACTTCTTCAAACACGCGTCCTTCCTTTGCGATCAAAGACGGATTTGTCGTTACTCCACAGATCACGCCCATATCATTTGCCTTTTTGATATCCTCTACTTTGGCTGTGTCAATAAAAAATTTCATCCTTATTTCCTCCTTTAAAATCGATGCTTGGTTCGTTGATTCTATTATATCCTCCAAAGAAGAATCAGGTCAATAGGACTCCTTTTTTATTAATAATTTATCTTATTAATTATATGGATTTATCAATGCATTGTTTTAACTCTTTTGCTGTTTTGATTATATAACCTGTCTTTTTGCCTGGATTTTAAATACTTTTATCCTGCTATCCAAAAATTATTATTAATATTTTCTTCAAATGCATTAATTTTATTTTTTTGCCCGCCTGGGATAGGAAGTTGTCCCTCTCTGGATCAGCTTCGGTTCATACTCCACATGGTAGGTACTGATGGGGTCAATGTCATAATATTTTGTCCGCTGGGACGCGATTTTCTTCATAATGATATCGCAGGCATCCCTCCCTTTAAAGATGACGAAATGCTCAATTGTAGTAAGAGATACCTTATGCATTCTGGCAAACAGCGTATTATCGCATCCCATAACAGAGATATCCCCCGGCACTTTCAGCTTTGCCTCCTGCAAAGCGTCCAGGATTCCGAAGGCGATCATATCGTTCAGTCCCACGATGGCTGTTACCTCTGTCCGTTCCTCCAGAAGCTCTTTTGTCAGCTCATAACCGATCAGATATTCCGAATCAATATGTGCCACATCCTGATCCAGTTCTTCTGCCGCTGCCCGGATCACAACCTGATCCTTTAGACCGGCCTTTTCAAACTCTTTCAGAAATCCTTCTACTCTCTTGGAGCGCTGTTTCTGCCTTACTGTAAGCGGAGGCGCTATATAAGCAACTTTTTTGTGACCTAAATCCAGCAAATGTTTTGCCATGATCCGCCCCAGTTTGGAGTTGTCCAGCTCTACCGCATCCACATTAAGGCGTTCATTTTGATTATTTACTATGACAACAGGGATCTCCTCTGCCAGCTTTTCCACCGTATCCATAAAACAATGACTGGGATTGCAGGTATAGATAATCCCCAGCGGTTTAAGTGACTTCATCATTTTCAGATATCGTTCTTCCATTTTCAGGTCTCTTTGAGTATTACAGACAAAGAGGCCATATCCCTGCTCCTTTGCCCTCGACTCAATCCCTTGCAGAAGCATCACATAATATGGATTCGTCAAATTGGAACAGAATACGACCAACAGTTTTTCTCCCCGGCTCTCCCGGCGGAGTTTTCTCTTCGGAAGTACATACCCCAGTTCTCTGGCAGCCTTTTCCACTTTCTCTACTGTTTCTTTAGAGAAAGATACATTGTATTTTCTGTTAAGCACCATCGATACTGTAGACTGTGAAACTCCTGCTGCCCGTGCAATATCAGTAGAAGTCACTTTTTTCTTACCAGACATTTTCTATATCTCCGTCCTTCCTTCCAGCGCCCGAAGAAGCGTTACCTCATCAATATATTCCAGATCTCCTCCTACAGGAACACCACTGGCAATACGGCTCACCTTAATCCCAACAGGTTTGATCAGTTTGCTGATATACATTGCAGTTGTTTCCCCCTCCAAGCTGGAATTGGTTGCGATGATCACCTCATTCACATCATCTCTTAAACGCTCCATCAGCTCTTTCAGCTTAATATCACCAGGCCCGATCCCCAGCATCGGAGAGATCGCGCCGTGAAGGACATGATAGACACCATCATATTTTCCCGTCTTTTCATAAGCTGCCAGATCTCTGGGTGTTTCCACTACCATAATCGTCTTGTGATCCCTCTCCTTGCTGGCACAGATAGGGCAGATTTCCTGATCTGTCAGTGTACAGCACACAGAACAGTAGCGGACATTTTCCTTTGCTTTCACGATCGTATCCGCCAGCTCACGCACCTGATCATCCGGCATATGGATCAAATGAAATGCCAGTCTTTGTGCGGACTTTGGTCCGATTCCAGGAAGCCGGGAAAACTGCTCAATCAGTTTGCTTATCTGACTGCTGTAATAATCCATAGATCGTCACCGCCAAGCCTAGAAAAGTCCCGGCATTCCGCCGCCCATACCGCCGGTCAGCCGTGACATGCCGGCCGCCGATTCCGCATCGGCCTTGTCCATCGCTTCATTCACAGCTGCAACGATCATATCTTCCAGCATTTCCACATCATCCGGATCTACCGCTTCTTCATCCAGCTTCACTTTCAGGAGCTTCTTTGTTCCGGAGACTGTCGCCTCTACCGCACCGCCCCCTGCTGTAGCAGAAAATTCCTTTGTCTCCATTTCTTTTGCCTGTTCTTCCATCTGACGCTGCATCTTCTGCGCCTGTTTCATTAAATTTGCCATGTTTCCCGGCATTCCTCCGGGAAATCCTCCTCTTTTCGCCATGTAAATATCCTCCTTATTTCAAATACTGTTATTCCAAATATTGTGTGATAATGTCTTATTCCTCTTCTTCTGTGATCTCCATGTGAATAACCTCCTCGATATCCACATAGCTGTCCTCGAAAGTGCGCCCGTTTTCTACCTGCCGCACATCTATATCCATTTCTTTGCCGGTTTTCTCAGCAATGATGCGCTTGATTTCGTTTTTATGTTCCTCTGTGCCCACAAAGCCTGCGCTCACCTCGTCCTCCAGTACAATGATCAGGTGATTATTTTCTCCTGCACTTAAGCGGGCCTTTTTCAGATACTGTCTAAGCCCTGCCGGCGCCGCTTCCCGGATCTGTCCGAAATTCGCCGCTACTGCCCTCACATCCTCACTCAGTGCCTTTGGCAGCTTGGGTTTCGGATGTATTTCCTCTTTCTCCGTATTCTGAACATATACGGTTCTTTGTCCCTCTGGCAGTGCTGCCAGCTTTTTCTTTACCTCATCTTCCAGAGCACGTATTCTGGAAAGAATGGTGTCTGTCTTTACCTCCATCTGGGGACGGCACAGCCGGATAAAAGTTACTTCTGTAAGCACTCTCTTCTGCGTTGCATACTTCAATTGATTGCTAAGGTCCGAGAAAATCCGTATATAACGGATCAGTTCATCAGTTTCAATCCTCTTTGCTTCTTCCTTGATCCTCTCCAGATTCTCTGTTGATACATCCAGCACATCTTCCATCTCTTCCGAACTTTTTACAAGAAGCAGATTGCGAAGATACCAGGTGAAATCTGCTGACAATTGCGAAAGCTCTCTTCCCTGCATAACCAGTTCATCCACTGTTTCGATCACTTTCTTCACATCCCGGGCAAGAAGCTGTTCAAGAAGGCGGCCGAGTACATCCGCATCAACCGCCCCCAATACTTCCAGCACATTGTCATAGGTCAGCCTCTGTCCGATGTAAAATGCGGCGCACTGATCCAGAAGGCTTAGGGCGTCCCTCATAGAACCATCCGCCATCCGGGCAATATACCGCACTGCCTTCTCTTCTACATCCAGTCCTTCTTTTTTGATCAGTTCATCAAGGCGTCCGGATATGGTATCAATAGAAATCCTTTTAAAATCATATCTCTGACATCTGCTCAGGATGGTCACCGGAATTTTGTGGGCTTCCGTTGTTGCCAGAATAAAAATAACATATTCCGGCGGTTCTTCCAATGTTTTCAGGAGCGCATTAAATGCCCCGATAGACAGCATATGGACCTCGTCAATGATGTAAACCTTATATTTTCCTTCCGTTGGCCGGTATGCAACTTCCTCACGTATCTCCCGGATATTATCCACGCCATTGTTGGACGCCGCATCAATCTCTATCACATTCATGGATGTGCCTGCCGCTATGGATCGGCACATTGCACATTCTCCGCACGGACTTCCCTCATTTGGATGCTCACAGTTCACCGCTTTGGCAAAAATCTTGGCCACTGTGGTTTTCCCCGTTCCCCGCGTTCCGCAGAAAAGGTACGCATGTCCGATACGGTCCGTCCGTATCTGATTTTTCAATGTTGTCACGATCGCATCCTGACCTTTGACATCCTCAAATTCACCGGGCCTGAACTTCCGGTATAATGCCATATATCCCATCTGATGCACTCCTTCTGGCTGATTTTGTCTGTCTGCTATTGATCTCCAAAACTGATTCCTGTCAGTCTTGCTTCTTTAATAATACCAGATTCCGGATCCACTACTTTCAGTTTACCTGCCACTTCAGAAAGAGGCGTTTTTGTCACCTCTCCCCTCTTGATTGCTACCATATAACCGAAATCTCCGTCCATGATCATATCCGCTGCAGCCGCTCCCAGACGGGTTGCCAGAACTCGGTCATAAGGACAGGGGGAGCCCCCTCTTTGAGTGTGTCCCGGCACGGTAATGCGCACTTCCTGATCCATTTTCTTCTGAATCTTCTCTGCGATTTCATAGGCAACAGAAGGATAATTTTCCTTCGCTTTCTTCGCCTTCAGCTCTTTTTTGGAAAGCTTGGCATCCTCTTTCGAAATCGCTCCTTCTGCTACAGCTATAATTGTAAAATGCTTGCCGGCATCAGCTCTTCTTTTTATCGCATCTGTCACCACTTTAATATCGTAGGGTATTTCCGGAAGCAATATGATATCCGCTCCTCCGGCAATTCCTGCATGAAGAGTTACCCATCCGACTTTATGTCCCATTACCTCTACAATAAACACACGGCTGTGCGAAGTTGCAGTTGTATGGATCCGGTCGATGGTATCTGTTGCAATATCTACTGCACTCTGAAAACCAAAGGTCATATCTGTTCCCCACAGATCATTATCAATCGTCTTAGGAAGCGTAATGACGTTCAACCCCTCCTCCCGAAGAAGATTGGCCGTCTTATGTGTTCCATTTCCTCCAAGTATCACCAGACAGTCAAGGTTCAGCTTATGATAGGTATGCTTCATCGCTTCCACTTTATCCAGACCATTCTCATCCGGAACCCTCATCATCTTAAAAGGTTGTCTGGACGTCCCCAGAATCGTTCCTCCCCTTGTGAGAATCCCTGAAAAATCAGATGATGTAAGCATCTTGAACTCAGAATAGATCAGTCCCTTGTATCCATCCTTAAACCCATAAATCTCCACATCATTTCTTTTTGAGAAAAGTCCCTTTACTACTCCTCGCATAGCAGCATTTAAAGCCTGACAGTCACCACCGCTGGTAAGCATTCCGATTCTCAACATAAGTCATTCACTCCTTTCTATCGTGCACATTGGCGCGCTCCAACCCTCCGGGTTCTCGCTCACGGGCTTCGCCCCTCCTCCGGCGCGCTACCCGCCGTGCCAGCTCCAACCCTCCGGGTTCTCGCTCACGGGCTTCGCCCCTCCTCCGGCGCGCTACCCGCCGTGCCAGCTCCAACCCTCCGGGTCCTCGCTCACGGGCTTCGCCCCTTCTTCGGACTCTTGACGCCGTGCCAGCTCCAACCCTCCGGGTTCTCGCTCACGGGCTTCGCCCTATAAAAATGCGAAAACCTCAAACCGCCTGCAAGCAGGCGTTTGCGCTTCTCGCATTTTTGCACGGCTCATTGCCTACGTGGACATTATACCTTATTTTCAAAACGGGCACAAGGAAAAAGAGCCTCTCTCCCTTTACCTGAAACGTGAAAAGGGATATACTGTGTATCAGAAATCTATTTCATGAAAGAAAGCAGGTATCAAATAATGCACAAATATGATGTAAAACTCTGGACGCTTGCTGCAAAAGGAGAGATCGTCCCGGATCGTTCTCTTTTAAAGACTCCGGAGCAGATAAAAAAGATCAGGGAAAGTGCTGCTCTGAACACAGCTGTTCTGGACCATGTTGCCTCCCATATTCGGGCCGGTATGAGCACCGCCCAGATCGACCGTCTGGTCTATGATTATACTACAGAACACGGCGGGATCCCGGCGCCCTTAAATTACGAAGGTTTTCCAAAAAGTGTGTGCACTTCCATCAATAATGTCATCTGTCACGGTATCCCCAGCGAAGAGGAGATTTTACAGGACGGCGATATCATCAATGTAGATGTCTCCACCATTCTGGACGGGTACTATTCCGATGCTTCCCGCATGTTTGCCATCGGCAATGTTGATGAAAGAGCCCAAAAATTACTGCGCGTCACTCAGGAGTGTGTGGAGCTGGGTCTGAAAGAAGCGCGTCCATGGGGCCATCTGGGCGATATTGCGCATGCCATCAACTCCCACGCCCGGGCAAACGGTTATTCTGTAGTTGAAGATATCGGCGGACACGGAATCGGACTGGAATTTCATGAGGAACCCTTCGTAAGCTACGTAACGCCCAGGGGTACGGAAATGGTTCTTGTTCCCGGCATGATGTTCACCATTGAGCCTATGATCAATGAAGGTAGTCCCGATTTCTTTATCGACGAAGACAATGGGTGGACGGTCTATACCATTGACGACGGACTCTCGGCACAGATCGAATATATGGTACTTATTACCGAGGATGGTGCGGAAGTGCTGACAAAATAAGGGGGCTTTTCAAAGCCCCCTTATTTTGTCTTCTGACTTTTATTCCATATGTTCATCCACATTTTTATCCCGTTTTAAAATACTTTGTTCTTTGCAACCAGGGCAGAATGACTCCCCATATTCACTACAATTTCTCCATCTACTACATGAATCTCATCAAATTCTGTTGTATACCCGTTTTCATAGGAATAGATCAGCCGCCTCATACCTCCTTTAAGCGGCACGCCCAGAACCCACACCGGCACATGTACTTCTTTGAGTTCACTGCTGTGATTGATGATAATGACAAATTGGTCGTCGCTGTTAAACCGCCCGTAGGCCAGAAGATTCTCTTCCTTTACAAGCCACTGCAGCGATCCGGTCTTAAACACCTCATACTGTTTGTGTATCCGGATTAGCTCTTTGTGAAAAGCAATAAGATCATGATCCTCGTTTCCCCATGGATAGGTTCTTCGGTTATCCGGATCTGTAAAGCCGCACTGTCCCGCTTCATCACCATAATATATTGTCGGCGCTCCTACCCAGGTCATCTGGATGGTAACCGCCTCGCGCATCACGGCAAGATTTACATATTCTTCTGCTTTTTCAGGCCCCAGGTCCTTGGCCCTGCCCACCATGTGGTTGGTCCTTGTAAGAAACCGGGAATGATCGTGGTTGGAAAGCTCATTCATGGCAACCTGGAGAGATGGCATCAGCATATGAGACATGTGGTGGAACATGGCCCGGATAAAACTGTCTGTATTTCCATGCAGCTCTTCTCTGTCCTCATCACTGTGCTTTTCCATTCCCGTAAGGAACCAGGTTACGGGTTCCATAAACGCATCATAGTTCATCACAGAATCCCACTCGTCTCCCTGCAGCCATTCCTGTGGATCCCCGTAATGTTCCGCCAAAATAAGGGCATCCGGGTTCACTTTTTTTATCTCCCGGCGAAATCTTTTCCAAAAATAATGATTGTACTCCTTACTGTGTCCCAGATCAGCCGCAACATCAAGGCGCCAGCCATCCACATTATAAGGAGGAGACACCCATTTCTTTCCAATGGAAATAATATAATCCTCCAGCTCTGCCGAGTCTTCGTAATTCAGCTTAGGAAGGGTGTCATGCCCCCACCAGCCGTCATAACTCCCATTGTAGGGCCAGCAGCTTCCATCATTATCATAAAACTCAAAGAAACTGCGGTATGGGCTGTCTGAAGAAATGTAGGCACCTTTGGCATAACCTTCCTGTCCCTCATAAATCCTCTCACGATCCATCCATTTATTGAAAGAACCGCAGTGATTAAAGACTCCGTCCAGAATAACTTTCATCCCTCTTTTATGGAGCTCTTCCACCAGTCTGATGAACAATCGGTTGCTGGCCTCCAGATTTTTTCTATCTGTCACCCTTTTCTGATATTTAGTCGCATGTAAATTATCCACTGCTCCCGACGGAAGATTTTCTCCCCCGTCTTCTACAATTTCTCCATAGTGGGGATCAATGTAATCATAATCCTGTATGTCATATTTATGATTGGAAGGAGAGACAAACAGCGGATTAAAATAAATAACCTCTACTCCAAGATCCTGAAGATAATCCAGCTTTTCAAAGACTCCCTTCAAGTCTCCTCCATAAAATTCTCGAACTCCCATATCAGCCGGATATTTGTTCCAGTCCCGCACCCTGGTAGTCGGTTCTCCAATATATATATATTCTCCATCCTCCACATCATTGGATGGATCTCCATTATAAAAGCGATCCACAAAAATCTGGTACATTACTGCACCTTTTGCCCAATCCGGAGTCGTAAATCCCGGAGCGATCTCAAATGCATAATCTGTGATCCTCTCCTGCATCACCCCGAACTGATTGTAATAACATACTTCTTCCCCCGCTACAACCCGAAAACTGTAGCGGAATCTGTCTTCTCCCAGCTGTACGACCGCTGCATAATAATCAAACACCCCGGAGGTGCTTCTCTTTTCCATCTCGTACTCCTGGCTTTCGGTGATCAGAAATACCTGATCTGCTTCTCCGGCCCCGGTCCGAAACTGAAGAGTAACCTGCTGTCCCGCAAGAGGTTCCGGCGGAAAAACATAATTCCCTGTTCCGTCACAAAATAATGCCTTTTTATTCATTCCATCGCCGCCTGACTTTACATTTCCGAAATTTCAACTCCATCAAAAAGAGCTTCAAATTCTTCTCTGGTAATTTTTTCCTTTTCCAACAATAGCTGTGCACATGCTTCCAGTACACTGTGATACTTACGGATAATCTGCCTTGCACGATCATAGCAGCTATCAATAATATTTTTCACTTCCTGATCAATAGAAGCAGCAACCTGCTCCCCATATCCTCTGGATGCATGGGCAAGATCCCGTCCGATAAAAATCTCATCGCTGTCATTATCATAGTTGATCAGTCCGATCTTTTCTGACATACCAAACTTCGTAACCATAGATCTTGCCAGACTTGTTGCCTGCTTAATATCCTGTGATGCTCCTGTGGTAATATCGTCAAAAATCTCTTCCTCTGCCACACGGCCTCCAAGAGCCACGGTAATGTCCTGAAGCATTTTTCCCTTTGTGTTAAACAGCTCATCCTTCTCCGGCAAAGGCATAGTATAACCTGCCGCCCCTACTCCTGTAGGAATAATAGACACACTGTATACCGGACCCACATTCGGAAGAACATGGAACAAGATCGCATGCCCTGCTTCGTGATAAGCGGTAATTCTCTTCTCTTTATCGGAAATCACACGGCTCTTCTTCTCTGCTCCGATTCCCACCTTTACAAAAGCGTGGCGAATGTCTGACTGCTGCAGATAGACTCTTCCGTCCTTCGCTGCAAGGATCGCTGCCTCGTTCAAAAGATTTTCAAGATCTGCTCCCGTAAATCCTGCAGTTGTCTGTGCGATCTGCTGCAGATCCACATCATCTCCGAGAGGTTTGCCCTTGGCATGAACTTTCAAGATCTCCTCCCGGCCCTGCACATCCGGTCTTCCTACTGCAACCTTTCTGTCAAAGCGTCCCGGGCGAAGGATAGCCGGATCAAGAATATCTACGCGGTTCGTGGCGGACATCACGATAATCCCTTCATTCACTCCGAATCCATCCATCTCTACAAGGAGCTGATTCAAAGTCTGCTCTCTCTCATCATGGCCGCCGCCCATTCCGGTGCCCCTTCTTCTGGCAACCGCATCGATCTCATCAATAAAAATAATGCAGGGGGCGTTTTTCTTCGCCTCTTCGAACAAGTCTCTGACACGGGAAGCGCCTACACCTACAAACATCTCCACGAAGTCAGAACCTGATATGCTGAAAAACGGAACGCCCGCCTCTCCTGCTACGGCCTTTGCCAGCAGAGTCTTTCCGGTTCCCGGAGGTCCTACCAACAGAACGCCTTTGGGAATCCTTGCCCCTACCTGTATATATTTTTTGGGAGCTTTCAGAAAATCTACGATTTCCTCCAACTCTTCTTTCTCTTCCTTCAGGCCTGCCACCTGTGCAAATGTGATCTTTTTATCCCGGTCTGTGCTCATTCTTGCACGGCTTTTTCCAAAGCTCATCGCCTTCGCATTTGCTCCTCCGCCCTGACGGTTCATCATAAAGAAAAGAAGCAAAAGCCCGCCCAGCATAAGCAGCGTCGGGAAAACACTGGTCATAAACCAGTTATCCTGGGGAATATCTGAAACAGTATAGCTGATATTATTTTCCTGCAGATAATCCTGTATCTCATTGACATCGGAGACATACAAAATCTTCCTCTCTGCACCTTCCACATCGGATTTCATTGCAATCTCCAAACGTCCGGTAGGAACATTTTTGTTCTGAATCACCTCCACCGTATCAATATCACCGCCGCCGGCCAGCTGTGTAAACTCCTGATAGGTAATTACTTTTTCTCTTTGATCGATCTGATTGGTAAACCAAAGCGCTGCGAACAGTACGGCTACAAACACTAAAAGCGTCAGCCCGCTAAGGCCTCTGTTCTTTCTATTATTCAATCCTTTGCTGCTCCTTTCTACTCCACACCTTCTACAACACCGATGTATGGCAGATTTCTGTATTTTTGCGCATAATCCAGGCCATAGCCTACAACAAATTCATCCGGTATATTAAATCCCACATAATCCACTGTTACAGGTTTTACCCTGCGCTCCGGCTTATCGAGAAGCGTACACAGTTTCAGAGATCTCGGTTTCCTTTTTTCCAGAATCTGTATCAGATAGGACAGGGTTCTTCCGGAGTCGATAATATCTTCCACGATCAGTACGTCCTTCCCTTCCAGAGATTCATCCAGATCCTTCGCGATCTTTACTACTCCGCTGGAAGACGTTCCGTCTCCATAGCTGCTTACACTCATAAAATCCATGGATACGGGCACAGTAATCCTCTTAGCTAATTCACACATAAAAAATACGCCGCCCTTCAGAACGCAGATAAGATGCACCTGCCGTCCGGCATAATCCTCACTGATCTGTCTTCCAAGCTCGCATACTCTTGCCTCAACTTCCTGTTCTGATACCAGCTCCCTAATTGTCTCCGCCATAATTTTCTCCTCCGTCTATTGTAATTTCCAGAATTTTTCTTGTACTTTCCGTCACCTCACAGGCACACCCCCGCCGATATCCTATCACCCAAAGAATATGGCTTCCGTCTGCCGCAAGCAGAATATCATCCCTTTCCTTTTGGGGGATTTTTTCATTAATAAAATACTGCTTCAGCTTCTGAGTCCTTCCTTTTCTGTCTATCGTAATGTAGTCGCCAGGCCGGCGAGTCCTGATGGTAACACTATTTTTAATTATATCATAATCAAACCATTTCGTGTAGGGGGTTTGAAAAATTGTCACGTCCTGTTCTTCATGCATTTCCTTCCGACCCAGCACACGCATTTTCACTCTGTCTGCTTTTCTTGTGAGCCTTCCGTCAGACTGCTCTCTTTGCGCCCCTTCACCGCCGGATTCCCCGGCCCGGTCATTTCTCGAAATCTCCACGCCTTCATAGCATCGCCGGGCACACATCTGATAGGGCAGATCCAGTTTCCTGCCCGTCTGCTTTCGGAACAGCTCCTCTGTCTGCTCCAAATGAATACCCGCCAGATCCTTCTGGCTTCCGGCTACCTTCTCCATTACCCGGTGCAGCAGATAGGGACGTAGGGCCTCCGGAATTTTTTCAAATACTGCTTTTTGTATCAGCGCTTCTTTTTTCCCCTGATCTTCGCGGTATACTACCGCTGTTTTCTCTGCCATGCAGACTTCCCCTGCAATATGATCCCAAAGCTTCCCCATCTGCTCCATCATACTGCACGCATGATCTGTAAATCTGGGATTAATCTTTTGTTCCATGTATGGAATCATATGATTGCGGATACGGTTCCGTGTATAAGTATCCTCATAATTTGTGGCATCCATACAGTAGGAAAGCTGGTTTTTTTTCAGAAACTTCTCTATCTCTTCTCTGGAGACGCCAAGAAGGGGATGGATATATCTGCCTGCTGCCGGGCGTATCCCCCCAAGCCCTTTCAGCCCTGTTCCCCTGGCAATATTTAAAAGCAGTGTTTCTACATTGTCGTTTTTGTGGTGAGCCAGCGCAATCTTCGCTCCGCCCATTTTGTCTGCTTCCTTTTCAAATGCCTTTCGTCTTGCGGCTCTGCCCGCTTCTTCACTGGACATGCCCTCTTCCTTCGCCAGATGGACCACATCAATCCGGTACACTTCCAAAGGCACTTCCATCCCGGCGCAGAGTTTCCTTACATAGGCTTCATCTTCATCAGCGGCTCCTTCCCGGAGACAGTGATTGACATGGACCGCCCTGATCTCCAGACTGTATTTCTTCTTCAGCTCCAAAAGTACATAAAGCAGGCATACGGAATCTGCCCCTCCCGATACGCCTGCTATCACCTTGTCTTTTTGCTCCAGCATATTATGAATTTTTACATAATCTTCGACTTTTTTGTACATCATCTGCTCTCCCGCTTCTTTCCGCCTCATCATCAGCGAAACACCGATCCCGGTTCCAGCGTGCCAAAACACTGCGGTCCGTTATCCATAATATATAGAATTTCCGCGGAAAAAGCAAGCAGGCTCCCCGATACTTCTTCCGGTACGCCTATGATGCCTTCCATATCCCCACTGCCAGAACCGTCATATCATCTGCCGGAATCTCTCCGGAAAGTTCCAGCACCTGTTCCAATATATAGTGAGCCAGCTCTTCCGGATTACAGATAGTAGTTCCTCCGATCAGTGCTCCCAGCATGGCTTCCTGCTCTCCTACCGGAAGAGCATCCAGCACACCGTCTGTCACCATCACTACAAAATCTCCGTCTTCCAGCTGGCGTACACTTTTCTCAATCTCCAGTTCCTGCACCACTCCCACCGGAAGTGAGGCAGAGCTGATTTTCTCCACGCCTCCCCTGCTTCGTATAAATGTGACAGAAGCCCCGGATTTCAGGATCTCACATGTTCCCTGATAAAGATCGAAAATACACATATCTACTGTAGAAAAGCGGACTTCCTCCCTGCCTGCCACCAGGGCAGTGTTCATCATACGTATTGCTGTTTCCGGCGGAAATCCTGCCCCCAGAAGTTCCTCTAAAAGTTCTACTACCATTGCGCTTTCCTTAAAGGCACTCTCGCCGGACCCCATTCCGTCCGACAGGACAACCCCTTCCTTTCCTCCTGGAAGCTCTGTCATCAGAAAAGTATCTCCCGATATCTTATCGCATCCTTTTCCGATTTTCGCAACGCCCTGCAGTGTATGAAATCCTGCCCCTTCCATAAAAACGATTGTCCGGTATTCTTCCCCGATCACAGGCCGCTCTCCTTTTAAAAGGAGCATTCCCCGTCCTATGCAGGATGAAAGGACCTCGGCCGCCTCCTTGGAGGCCACACATTGTCCTCTTTGTGCCTTTAATGTCAAATGGACTTCATACCTTCCCTGTTTTGTCAGGAAAAACACGCTGCTCAAAAGTTTCAGTCCTATTCTCTTCATTCCCGCCTTTACCTTTTTCTCCAGATGGTCATCCATACAGATTCCTGCATCAAGCTCTCTTGCAGCACTTTGTATCATTTCGGCAAACGCATTCATCTGAACTGCACACCCTCTGCGATTCAGGATAATTTTGTGATTCCATACCATCCTCTGTTTTTCAACTCCGAATATTTCCAGCGTTTCCCTGAGAAATCTGGGCGCCATGACACATTTTTTCTGAAGATCTCTCTTTACTTCTATATTCATTTCCGCCCCGTATTCCTCTGCCGTCGCCAGGATCTCATATACCATCTGCCTGGTGCGGTCCCGGTTTTCTTTCAGGCACCATTCCTTTTTCTCGCAGTTTAAACACACTCTCTCCGAAACTTTTATGAACATATCTTCAAGTTCTTCCCTGGTAAAGGTCTGATGATATTCTTCCAGGCTCAAAAAGGTTTCTGACAGATGCCGGAGAGAATCTGCAAACCGGTCCATCTGTATTACATACGGATTAATAAACAACCCCTTTTCTTTTATCTCACTCATATTCATACTCTCCTGCCCCATTCATCTGCAATAGCTTTTTGTTCTATATGGCTGTAGAATAAATAAAAGATAAGCTTCAGGAATTTCTTCCCGAAGCTTATCTTTTGTATTTTCCAACTTATTTTCTGTCTGCGCGCTCCTTAGAGCGTCCATTCTACCTGGCTTTGAAAATGATCTCATTTTCATGGACCAGTCCCAGTTTGTCCTTTGCCGTCTGTTCTATGTACTCATCCGTACCAACGTAATCTTCCAGTTCACTGATCTCTTCAGCCCGGTCCTTTTCTTCCTGGATACTTGCTTCCAGCTCTTTTTCCTGGGCAATATACTCCTTATTCCTGGCCTGCAAACTGATGCTGCTTACAGACACCACCATCACAAGCAGCATGATCACAGCGCTGATCCCCAGCATACTTCTCTTATGCTGCTGCACTCTTTTTCTCTGCTGTCTTACACGATTCTTTTGTTTAATACCACTCATAATTATACTCACCCGTCTGTCAGAATCTTTCTGACTATTATGTTCTATCTTATCTTTTTTTACAGGTTTATTCAATACTTTTCTTGGAATCTCTCTTCTTTTTCCCGTACATTTTTTTTCGGACTTTTGAGATAAATTTCGACATTTGATAAAAAAAGAGTCCGCCTGCCACAACACCTAGTATAAAGTACCATCGTATACTACCATTACTGGTATGGTAAATTTGCACAAATAAATATACGGCTGTCCCCGTCCAAAAAAGAAAATCTTCTGCAGCAATGGCGGAAAGGGTATGATGCACGATTCGCCTGAACAATCTTATGCAGGTGTACGCACAACACAAAATCATTCCGGCAAGAACTGCCTCTAAAAACGCCGCTCCTTCTGCTTTGATCCCAGGCATGGCGTCACCGGAAAAGTTTGCTTAAAATATTTGCACTTTGCTTGCCCGGAGCATGCACCTCCGAGTAGGACATACTGTCTATGGTTCCCGCAAGATCCACTTCTCCCTTTTCAAGGCTTAACCGATTTACATGCAGGTCCGACCCCTTTACCATCAGCATCCCCTGCTCTGTCTCCAGCAGTATTTCATTTAAATCAAAAGACAGGACATCCAGTACTCCTGTTACCAAACTCGTTTTTCTGTTATTTACTACAAGTTTGTGGCTTCTTCCGGCCTGTTTTTCTTCCATTGTCATCACAACCTTTCTTGATAATCATATGAAAGGTATGCGGAAATTATTACAAGTATTTGAACAAGTCTTTAGCCTCTTCTTTTTTTGTGGTCTCTTTTATATCCAGTACTTCCACCTTCACTGTTTTTGTTCCAAACTGGATCTCTATTATATCCCCCTCTTTTACTTTCACCGATGCCTTTGCCACATTACCGTTTACAAGGACACGGCCTGCATCACAGGCTTCATTTGCCACTGTTCTTCTTTTGATCAGCCTGGAAACCTTCAGGAATTTATCCAATCTCATTTTTATCATCCTCCTAACAAAAAGGATGGCACTGCTTTTGCAATGCCATCCCTATTATATTCCACACATAAAACTTCAGAATTATGCGTTTACAGCATCCTTTAAAGCTTTTCCAGCTTTGAATTTTGGTGCTTTGCAAGCTTCGATCTTCATTGTCTTTCCTGTCTGCGGATTTCTTCCTTCTCTTGCTGCTCTCTTGCTTACTTCAAAAGTTCCGAATCCTACTAACTGTACTTTTTCTTCTTTCTTCAGTTCTTCTGTAACTACGTCGATAAAAGCTTTCAGAGCTTTTTCAGTATCTTTTTTAGACAATTCTGCCTGTTCTGCAATTGCTGCTACTAATTCTGTTTTGTTCATGGATAACTCCTCCTTCTGTTTTATGATAGAACCTTTATTCAATTCTATTCAATCTTCAAACATTGCCATTGCAAAGCCAGCTCTCTTTGCAGCGGCGCCTTTCAATAAAGTTATACAGTTTTTCCCCTTGTTTGTCAAGGGAAAATCCCCGAAAATCCCTCTATTTCAGAGGTTTTCCGGATTTTGTGACGATTTAAAGCATCTGGTCGATCATTGCCAGAACATCTTTGCCCATTTTTTCTGATTTCTCGTCAGAATCTGCCACAGATGTTCCTTTTACGCCATAATAGAATTTTACTTTAGGTTCCGTTCCGGACGGCCTTACACAAAGCCATGCATCGTCGCTTAAATCATAGTAAAGCACATTGGATTTCGGCAGCCCGGTTCCTGTCTTTTCCCCTGTTTCCACGTTAAGGATTTCATCTGCCTGGTAGTCTCTGGTCTTCAGAACCTGATATCCTGCCACTTCCTTCGGCGGATTCTTTCTGAGGGTATCCATGATCTCCTGGATCTTCTGCAGACCTTCAATTCCTTTCAGGGTAATAGACTGAATGGAATCTTTATAATATCCGTATTTTTCATACATATCCAGCATAGCATCCCACAATGTTTTTCCTTTAGTCTTGTAGTACGCCGCCGCCTCGCACAGAGCCATTGTAGCAACGATAGCATCCTTATCTCTTGCATGTGTACCGATCAGGCAGCCGTAACTCTCCTCAAATCCAAAGAGATAGGTTCCCTTTCCGCTTGTCTCAAATCCAAGGATCTGCTGTCCGATATATTTGAACCCTGTCAACACCTCAATAAGACCGATTCCATACCCTTTTGCGATAGCATCCGCCAGATTTGATGTAACAATCGTTTTGATCAGATATCCGTCGTCCGGCAGACTTCCCCATGCAGCCTGCCGCTGTCCGATCTCATAATCCGCCAGCAGGCATCCTGACATATTTCCTGTAAGAACTTTATACTCTCCGGATTTTGTATCTTTTACATAAACGCCGAGCCGGTCTGCATCCGGGTCTGTCGCAAGAACAAGATCTGCATCCACCTCTTTTGCCAGCTTCAGTCCCAGTTCAAAAGCCTCTTCCGCCTCCGGGTTCGGATAAGATACTGTCGGGAAGTTTCCGTCCGGCAGCTCCTGCTCTTTTACAACATAAACATTTTCAAATCCAAGCTCTTTCAGCACACGCCTTGCCGGAATGTTTCCGGTTCCGTGCAGCGGGCTGTATACGATCTTCAGGTCCTTACCTACCGCATCAATCGCATCCTGATGGATCACCTGCTTTTTCAGCTCTGCAATATAACTGTCGTCAATGGCAGCCCCGATCGTCTCGTACAGCCCTGCCTCTTTTGCATCATCAAGACTCATGGTCTTTACGTTATTGTAATCCGTAACCGCCTTTACCTCATCCATGATCCCTTTGTCATGAGGAGGTGTGATCTGGGCGCCGTCCTCCCAGTACACTTTATATCCGTTATATTCCGGAGGATTATGGCTTGCTGTTATATTGATTCCTGCTGCACATCCCAGATGGCGTACTGCATAGGACAATTCCGGTGTTGGCCGAAGAGATTCAAAGACGTATGCCTTGATTTTGTTTGCCGCCAGGCACAGCGCCGCCTCATCTGCAAATTCCGGAGACATATTCCGGGAATCGTAAGCGATCGCCACTCCTTTTCCTTCCATTCCTTTTTTCAGGATGTAATTCGCAAGTCCTTGTGTGGCTTTGCGAACAGTATAAATATTCAGCCGATTTGTTCCTGCTCCGATGATCCCTCTAAGTCCTGCCGTACCAAACTCAAGATCCTTATAAAAACGTTCTTTTATCTCGTTCTCATCGTTTTCAATCCCTTTGAGCTCCGCTTTGGTATCCGCATCGAAATAAGGATTGGAGAGCCATTCTTCGTACTTTTCCCTGTATTCCATAATATAATACCTCCTGGTGGTTTTCTATGGTACTTATTATACAACAGGTCTTCCTCTCTTTACAAGAGAAATGCTGTTGTCAGGGCACAAGAAGGCGCTTGTTCATCCTAGCTTAGGCGAAAGGCGAAAACCGTCTCCAGAAACTGCCGTTTCTCCTCAATCTGCCGAATGGCTGTTTTTAGTTTTTCCACATTTTTCACAGAGATCCACGCTTTATTCGACCGGTAGTATGAGTCTGCCAGCTTCCAGAATTTCTCAGGATAGATGAGCCTGAGTTTCAGATAGCCTTCTTCCTCCCTTGTCAAAGGCCGGATCGCATCATAGGCATCCAGCATATGGCCGCCTGCCCTGATGTTCCACCCCTGTTTTTCCATTGCTTTTCTGAGGAAATAATAGACATCCTCTGCCTGAATGTGATAGCCGGATCTGTCAAAATTGGTCGTCGCAATTCCATCGTCTGTCATCAAAATATTATGGTAATTATAATCCCCATGGATCATCATTCCCTTTTCCCGGCATTCCTGAAAGAGTCTGTCACAGGGCATATCCTGTGCTTCTTCAAAAGCCGCTTCCGCCCACTGAAAGATTCTGTCAAAACATTTGAGAAACTCCATCTCAAACTCTCCCAGAGGTGATTGATTTCTCATAAATTTCCGTATTTTTTTCAGCTGTTGATTGTGCCGGGCATACTCATCCCGGATGCTGCATTTTGCCGCATTCTCCCCTTCAGGTATTTCCGTCATAAAACGATGCAGATGCGCAAGGTTGGCTGTACCCTCCAAAAGTTCTTTCCCTTTTCGGATATCACATTCCCGTCCCCGGAACCAGCGCTTCAGTATATAATTTCTGCCCTCTTCCGAGGTGCTGACATATTCTCCCGTCTGGTTGGGTATCAGCTGGTCTGTCCGTGCATATCCTTCCTCTTCCAGATGGCTGCACAGCTTCTGCACTGCCAGGATACGCCGCTTTGACATCCCGGCTTCCCTAAGCAGCAGGAAGCCCTGATCCGTATCGCAAAAAAATGCACCCCTTGTTTTGCGGGTGCTCTTTACTATGATTGGATATTGTTCCAATATACTTAATTCGTAATCCTGCATATTACCTTCCCCTGCACTCTACATTATCATGTTCTGTTTAATGTATGATGCCAGTTAAGGTAATATGACAGAATCCTGTGAATCGCAAAGTCATGACTGACTGTAAATCTCTTTCGCCCTTTTCAGAAGCATCTCTTTTGTGTTCCTTTCAGGCATTTCCAATACCTCTTCCAGAAGTTTGTCAAGAATCTCCCCCATTTCCCGTCCCGGACGGATCCCCTCTGTTATCAGGTCCCTTCCATTGACTGCCAGCTCCTTCACGGAAGTACACTGGTTCAGTGATAAGATTTCTTTATAAATCGCTTCCACCTTACTGATATCGTCCAGTTTCTCTCTTCTTAGATATTCGCTCTGGGCCAAAACATCTGCCCGCCGTACTTCCAGATAAAGGGGAAACAGCTCTTTTCCTATCCGGTTCATAGCCCGCCGCACATTTGCCGGGGTCGCCGGCATTCTCAGGTCATGGTAGCAGACCAGCTTTGCCGTCTTTCTAAGGGTATCATTATCAAATTTCAGGCGGCGCATGACTGTCCTGGTAATTTCCTCACTTTTGACCGCATGTCTTTTAAAATGAGCAACTCCGTCTTCATCCACAGTCTTCAGGGCCGGTTTCCCCATATCATGGAAAAACATGGTCAAGCGAAGGACTTTGTCAGGCCGTATGTTTTGCAGCGCATGAAGGGTATGTTCCCCTACACTGTACATATGATGGGGCGTCTCCTGCTCTGTCTCCATAAGCAGGTCAAATTCCGGCAGAAAGACTTTTGTAATTCCAAGCCGCCATGCTTCACGCAGAAGATCCGGCCGGTCGGAAACCAGTATTTTCACCAGCTCTGTCTGTATGCGCTCCGCACTGATATTTGCCAGCGTTCCGGCCAGTTCTCTCATCCCTTCCCTCGTCTCTTCTTCCAGATCGAACTCTAACTGCGCCGCAAAGCGGACGCCTCTTAAAATACGCAGGGCATCTTCTGAAAAACGCTCTCTTGCATTTCCTACGCAGCGGATCACTTTCCCTTCCAGATCCTTCAGGCCGCCGAATATATCCACCAGGCCTTCCTCATCATTATAGGCCATGGCATTGATAGTAAAATCTCTTCGCTTCAAATCTTCTTTTAAGCTCCGGGTAAACGTAACTTCCCTGGGATGACGGCTGTCCTCATATTCCCCGTCCACTCGGTATGTTGTAACCTCATAGCCCGTCCTCCCTTTCAGGACTGTGACAGTACCGTGCTCAATCCCAGTATCAAAAGTCCGCGCAAACAGGGCCTTTGTCTCCTCCGGCATAGCGGAAGTCGTAATATCCCAATCTTCCGGCATTCTTCCCAGTATAGAATCGCGCACACAGCCGCCTACAGCATAGGCTTCATATCCGTTTTTCTGCAGCGTGCATATGATATCCTTCACATCTTCCGGCATTTCGATATGGATATTCATTGTTCCTATCCCCTTTCGCTCTTAGTCATTGTAAAATATAGCATAGGAAGAAAGATTTCTGCAAGAGAAAGGACGGGGTACTTTAAACTCCCGTCCCTTCTGAATATTAATAAGATTTTCCCCAGTATGCCATATGCTTTGCAGGTTTACCGCACCAGATACATTTGTCTGAGATCATTTCCTCATCCTCGATCAAACACCTCGTTGCAGCTCCTCCTGTTGCATATTTTACTTCACCTTCACATTCCGGATCCCCGCACCAGCATGCCTTTACAAATCCACGGTTTGCCTTAAATTTCTCAACCATTTCATCCATTGTAACAGCGGTGTCAATGTGATTGTTCAAAAATTCTTCTGCTCTGTTGTACATATCCTGCTGGATCGTCTCCAGAATATCACGAAGTTTTACTGCAATCTCATCCAGGGATACGACAATCTTTTCACGTGTATCACGGCGTACGACAACAACCTGATTCTTCTCAATGTCTTTTGGTCCGATTTCAATACGGGTCGGAATACCAAGCATTTCCTGTTCGGAGAATTTCCATCCCGGACTCTTGTCGGAATCATCGATCTTCACTCTGTATCCGGCTTTCTTCAGCTCGTCAAGAAGTGCATGCGCTCTGTCAAGCACGCCTTCTTTATGCTGTGCGATCGGAATAATACGGCATTCTACAGGCGCAACGTGAGGCGGAAGTACGAGTCCGCTGTCATCACCGTGAACCATGATGATCGCTCCGATACTTCTTGTGGACCATCCCCAGGAAGTCTCATATACACTCTGAAGCTGATTGTTCTTATCTACATATTTAATTCCGAAAGCATCCGGGAATCCGCTTCCGAAGAAATGGCTTGTTGCAGACTGAAGCGCCTTCCCGTCATGCATCAGTGCTTCAATTGTATAGGTATCCTGTGCTCCTGCAAATTTTTCATGCTCTGCTTTTCTTCCTGACACAAAAGGAATTGCCAGTGTTTCTCTGTAGCAGTCCTCATAGACATGGAACATCTGAATAGTACGGGCTTCTGCTTCCTCATAGGTCGCATGGATCGTATGCCCTTCCTGCCACAAAAATTCTCTGGAACGCAGGAACGGTCTTGTAGTCTTTTCCCAGCGCATGACGGAATTCCACTGGTTCCATACCTTCGGCAGATCTCGATAGGATTTTACTGTTTTCGCCCACAGATCACAGAATAATGTCTCAGATGTCGGACGGATGCACATCCTTTCCTGCAGTCTTTCCATACCGCCGTGGGTAACCCATGCTACTTCCGGTGCAAAACCTTCAATATGGTCTGCTTCCTTTTCCAGCAGACTTTCCGGAATCAGAAGAGGCAGGGATACATTTTCTACTCCTGTTTCTTTAAACCGTCTGTCAAGGTCCGCCTGGATCAGCTCCCAGATAGCATATCCGTTCGGCAGATAGTTCAGGCAGCCTTTTACGCTGGAATAATCACAAAGTTCTGCTTCACGCACAACGTCTGTGTACCACTGTGCGAAATTTTCATCACGTGATGTAATGTTCTTTACAAGTTTCTTTTCCTGAGCCATGATTTTTTTCTCCTTTTCTTTTTCTCTTTTTCTTTTTACGGGACCCTTGCCCCATACTGCCGGCAGTTATTCGGATATATGACCGGACGACTGCCATTGTCATATCGGGAAAAGAAAAAAGCGCCGGGCTTTTCATTTCCCTGAAAAAGGGACCGAAAAGCTCGGCGGTACCACCCTAATTAACTGCAGCCCTTCTGCAGTTCTCTCATATCATCCTTAACGCTGATGTCACGCTGTATTTTCATACAGAGGCTCCAAGGTAGGTTCATCATACTAGGAAACAGGAATCTTTCAGCCGGTGAATCCCCTCTCTTTTGATCCATTCATATGATTACTATTCCTCTTCACAGCCAATTCTGCCTTCTGCAACTATCATTGCCGGCAGATATTTTGTTTTTAACCATTCAGTTAACGATAATTTTATCGAATCCCTCTCTTTTTGTCAAGACCCGACTTTTGAATCGCTCCGATTTCTTCGGCTCATTGACACTTCTTTATTTTCTGTGATTAAATAATAAAAAACTGTACATTCTTTTTATAAAGGAGAACCCCAATGAGTCAAAGTTCACTAAATATTCTATATGAAGATCCTTCCCTCATCGTCTGCGCCAAACCTCACGGCATAGCAACCCAAAGCAGGAATATCGGCGCCCGCGATATGGAAAGTATTCTGAAAACATACATTTATCAACATTGTTCCCCCAAAAATAAAAATTATTCCCAGACCAGAGAGCCTTATCTGGCCGTTATCCACCGACTGGACCAGCCTGTTTCCGGAATACTTGTTTTCTCAAAAACACCACAGTCTGCAAGAGCCCTGAATCTCCAGCTGCAAAAGAAGCAGTTCCGAAAATATTACCGCGCTCTCACTGACGGGATCCCTGCCAAAAATCAGGGAGTCCTTGAGGACTACCTGGTAAAAGACGGACGGACCAACACCTCAAGGATCTGCAGCCCTGACTCCCCCGGCGCCAAATACGCCCGTCTGGAATATTATACCGTTGCTGTCGGCGCGTCTCCTATTCCAGGAGACAACAGCGGACATTCTGTAAAGGAGGAATGCTTTTTTAAAAACCCTTCTTCTGATCAGGCAGAGCTGGAAATCCACCTTGACACCGGCCGTCATCATCAGATACGGGTGCAGCTTGCCTCCATGGGCTGTCCCATCGCCGGTGATACAAAGTATCATTCCCTCTCCTCCAAAGCTGCCCCTCCCTCCAGGGAAACGGATGCGATCCTGCAGCTTTGCGCCTTTCACCTGGAATTTTTCCATCCCCTCTCCGGCGCTCCTATGTCTTTTCACCTGACAGAAGATGTAGGCGCAAGACAAATATAGCGTCGGTGTACAAGGGGCAAAATACAAACCGGTATGAGATCACCACACGGATCCATACCGGTATTTTATACTTTACTTTTTATCGTTTTATCTTTTTTATGATACTACACCATTTCAGGCTCCCCAGCTGCCTCTTCATTCAGCGCTTCTTCATACCTTTCAAGAATAATATTCTGAATCCGCTCTCTTGTAGCTGAATTGATCGGATGTGCAATATCCCGGTATTCGCCGTCCAACGCTTTTTTACTTGGCATAGCTATAAAAAGCCCTTTTTCTCCTTCGATTACTTTAATGTCATGCACGACAAATTCCTCATCCATCGTAATTGACACTACCGCTTTCAGTTTTCCTTCCTTCGCAACTTTGCGCACACGTACATCTGTGATCTGCATTTCCTCTAGCCCCTTTCTTGTCAGTCAATGCACTTTGGCTTTTTCTTACAGTGCATACCTCTCATTTTTTTCGACTACGATCTTCACACCATTTTCTCCCACATGACGCGTATTGGCCCTGATGGTATCACGGCTTTCTACAATACAGTTTTCAATGTATGTATTGTCACCGAGATATACGTCATTTAAAATAATGGAATTTTTAATGACACAGTTGTTTCCCACAAAGGTCTTTTTAAACAATACGGAATTTTCTACTGTTCCGTTGATAATGGAACCGCTGGCCACAAGACTGTTCTTTACCACTGCACCCGGATTATATTTCGCCGGCGGCAGGTCGCTCACCTTGGAATAGATCCCCGGATACTGTTTAAAGAAATAATCTCTTACTCCCGGCTTCAGAAAATCCATGTTTGTTTTGTAATACGCATCCACTGTAGCTATGTTGCTCCAGTAGTCTTTTATTTTATAACCGTATATTTTTTTCAGATTTTTATATCTGATCAAAATATCAGTTACAAAATCGTGTCTTTCCTCTTCCGCACAGTGTTCAATCAGATCGATCAGCTGATGTCTTCTGATGATATAAATTCCTGTGGAAATCGTATTATAAGCCGCCATCATTGGTTTTTCTTCGAACTCTTCAATGCGCATAGTCTCGTCCATTTTCAGAGTTCCAAAGCGTGTCGCATCTTCTCCCGGCGCCAGATCCCTGCATACGATAGTAATATCTGCCTTCTTGGCGATATGATACTCCAGCACCTTGTTGTAATCCATTTTATATACAGCGTCCCCGGATGTAATGATCACATAAGGTTCATGACATTTCCTTAAAAAGTCCAGATTCTGATAAATGGCATCTGCCGTTCCTCTGTACCAGTATCCGTTATCCGCTGTGATCGTCGGGGTAAATACATAAAGTCCCCCCTGCTTTCTTCCAAAATCCCACCATTTGGAGGAATTTAAATGTTCATTCAAAGAGCGTGCATTGTACTGTGTCAGCACCGCTACTTTCTGGATATGAGAGTTGGACATATTACTCAGGGCAAAATCAATCGCCCGGTAGCTGCCTGCAATAGGCATTGCCGCCACAGCCCGTTTGTTCGTCAATTCCCTCATCTTATTGCTGTTTCCGCCTGCTAAAATAATTCCTACTGCTCTCATATTCTCTCACCCGCCTTTATCAATGTCTCTCCGCTCTCCAGCATGCCTCCCGGGTAATCCTCTTTTACAGTCACTCCGCTGATCGCTGTGTTTTTCCCGATCTGCACTCCTGCCGGTATGACAGAATTTTCCCCTATCGTCACAAGCCCGAAGGAATAGATATTGGGTTTCAGAAGATTCGGCGTATCCGCTCCTGTTCCCAGAGTTACATTATCGTTAATATGAACGCCTTCTGCTATGATCGCTTTATCGATAATACATCCGGAATCTATCTTCACATCTTTCATGATAATGGAATCCCGCACAACGCTTCCCTCTCCGATAGTGACACCGGATCCGATCACACAGTTGTGAACTTCTCCATAGATTTCCGCGCCATCCCCGATAATGCTCCGATCAATGATCGCACGCTCTGAAATATACTGTGGTGGAATAATGTCGCTGTTTGTATAAATCTTCCAAAATTCTTCATATAAATTAAATTCAGGAATAATATCGATCAGTTCCATATTGGCTTCCCAGTAAGATCCCAATGTTCCTACATCTTTCCAATATCCGTTATATTCATATGCAAACAGGCGTTGTCCATTTTCATGGCAGTAAGGGATGATATGTTTTCCAAAATCGCATCCCGGCACATCCCTCAATTCCATCAGCGCCTTTTTCAGGATAGGCCAGCTGAAAATATAAATTCCCATAGATGCAAGATTGCTTTTCGGTTCCGGAGGCTTTTCCTGAAATTCTGTAATCCTTCCGTCCCCATCGGCTACAACAATTCCAAAGCGGCTTGCTTCTTCCATCGGAACCGGCATAGCTGCTATGGTAACATCTGCATGATTTTCTTTATGGTAATCCAGCATCACCTCATAGTCCATCTTGTAAATATGGTCTCCCGACAAGATCAGGACATAATCCGGATTGTAGGTTTCCATATAATCCATATTCTGGTAAATTGCATTGGCTGTTCCCGTGTACCATTCGCTGTTTGCGCTTTTCTCGTATGGCGGCAGGATGGACACCCCTCCAATATTGCGGTCCAGATCCCACGGAATACCAATCCCTATATGTGTATTAAGCCTTAAAGGCTGATACTGCGTCAGCACTCCCACTGTATCAATTCCAGAATTAATGCAGTTACTGAGCGGAAAGTCTATTATTCTGTATTTTCCCCCAAACGCAACAGCCGGCTTTGCTACTTTTGCTGTAAGGACTCCCAGTCTGCTGCCTTGTCCCCCCGCCAGCAACATTGCTATCATTTCTTTTTTAATCATGCCATCACCCCTTCTCAGTAATATAGTGTAAATTATTATACCATACTTCCGTATTTAAGTGAACATATTTTACAAAAAAAATGGCTTTTCGCGACTTTTTTTATTAATATATCACAAAAATTGTTCCTTGGCTTTTCGTACATCTCTGTTTATAATAATATAAATAAGAGTTCAAAAATATGACAGTTTTTAATCACTTAAGGAGAGATATCACATTATGTATAACATTAATTTCAATCAACCGATCCATATTCACTTTATCGGAATCGGCGGCATCAGCATGAGCGGCCTTGCCGAGATCCTTCTGAAAGAGGGGTTTGTTATCTCCGGATCTGACACTAAGGAGTCCGCTTTAACAGAACATCTGGAAAAACTGGGCGCCCGCATCTTTTACGGCCAGAAGGCTTCCAATATTATAGAAGGGATAGATCTGGCAGTGTATACTGCTGCCATACATGAGGATAATGAAGAATTTGCCGAGGCACGCCGCCAGGGTATCCCCATGCTCAGCCGCGCCGAACTGCTGGGACAATTGATGAAAAATTATGATGTACCTGTGGCCATTTCAGGAACTCACGGAAAAACTACCACAACTTCCATGCTTTCTCACATTCTCCTTGCCGCAAAAAAGGATCCTACCATTTCAGTGGGCGGCATTTTAAAAGCGATCGGAGGAAACATCCGGGTAGGCAGCTCTGAGCTTTTTGTGACAGAGGCCTGCGAGTACACCAACAGCTTTCTTCATTTTTTCCCAAAGATCGCTGTCATTCTCAATATTGACGCGGATCACCTGGATTTCTTCAAAGATCTTGACGATATCCGCCATTCTTTCCGCCGTTTTGCCCAGCTTCTTCCTGCGGACGGTACGCTCATCATCAATAAGGAAATCGAGCATCTGGAAGAGATCACTGACGGGCTTTCCTGCCGGGTAGTTACTTTCGGCCTGGATTCTTCCGCGGACTATTATGCGGATCAGATTTCCCACGATGAGACAGGAAACGCTGCTTTCCATGTCATTTCCCACGGAAAAGACACCGGACGGGTGGAGCTGTCTGTCAAAGGCGACCACAACATCTGCAACGCCCTTTCTGTCATCGCTGTGGCTGATCTTCTGGATATTTCAAGAGATGACGTCTGCAGCGGTCTTCAGTCTTTTACCGGAACAGACCGGCGGTTTGAACATAAGGGCGACTGGAACGGGGTAACTGTCATCGATGACTACGCCCATCACCCGACGGAGATCCAAGCTACTTTAAAGGCTGCCGATGTTTATCCCCACCGGGAGATCTGGTGCGTATTCCAGCCTCATACCTACACCCGCACAAAAGCACTCTTCCCGGAGTTTGTGGAGGCATTATCCCACACCGACCATGTTGTCCTTGCCGACATTTATGCCGCACGGGAAACAGATACCCTGGGGGTATCCTCCCAGCTGCTTGCCGAAGAACTGAAGAAAAAGGGATGCGATGCATATTATCTTCCGTCTTTTGAGGCAATCGAAGATTTCTTAAAAACACATTGTCAAAAAGGAGATGTGTTGATAACTATGGGCGCCGGAAACGTTGTAAACATTGGAGAAGCGCTTTTAAAATAACAGTTATCCACATTTTCCACAGGATTTTATCCACAAAAAAGCTGATTTTTGACGGAAAAATTTCTTTTTTGCCTGTCCACTGAATGCTATAATGAGTCTAGTATTTTTGTTATAGTAAAAGTGGGGAATATGATGAAACAAATAAAGCTGAAAAGATGCGGGCAGGATAATGCGATCCTGCTGGATCATGAATTTATCGACCAATATATGCCGGAAGCCAACGGGGAGTATGTAAAAGTTTATCTCCTTCTGCTCCGGCTTTTGAATGATGCCAAGACACCGCTGACTGTTTCCGGCATAGCCGACATCCTGGACGATACAGAAAAAGATGTGATCCGCGCTCTGAAATACTGGAAAAAACAGGGAATTTTGGATTTCGACATTCTCGACACCAACGGCGGTCCCGGATCCAAAGATCACTCTTCGGACAAGGGTACGGCCGTTTCCTCTGAACCGCAGGCGGATTCTGTTCCCGGCACAGGCGGCGAGGATTCCGGCGCTCTGTCAGATAACAATATCACTCAGTTCCGCAACCGAAAGGAGTTAAAGGAGCTTCTTTTTGTCGCGGAGCAGTATCTTGGAAAAACACTTTCCGCCACAGATATGAAGACGATCACTTATTTTTATGACAATCTCGGCATGTCCACGGACCTCATTGAATATCTCATTGAATACTGCGTGGAAAACGGACATAAGAGCATCCACTATATTCAGAAAGTGGCTCTGTCCTGGTCTGACCGGAAAATAAAGACCGTAGAAGATGCCAAGCGCAGTGTAGTTTCCTGCAGCAAAAGCGGTTATGCCGTACTGAAAGCTTTCGGTATTGCGGGACGGGCACCCGCCGCTTCCGAAAGCGCATACATACGCCGCTGGGAAAATGATTACGGTCTGTCCCTGGAGCTGATCCTTGAGGCATGCAGCCGCACAATGTCCAGCATTCATCAGCCCAGTTTCGACTACACAGAATCGATCTTGAAAAGCTGGTATGAAAATGGTGTGAAAAACCGAAAAGATATTGAAGCGCTGGATCTTGCATATCACAAGGAAAAGGGCTCTGACAGGCGGCGGACAGCTTCCGAATCCCCCAATATATCCCGGAATAAATTCAACAATTTCGAGGGCCGGGTATATGAGGATATGGATGATCTCACACGAAAGCTGATCCAGAGCAAATAGAGCGATGATTTTCACAGAAGGGAGAATACTGTGGCACTAACCAATTCTCAATACGATCAGTTCATGCATATTTATGAACAGCGCCGGCTGGATAACGAATACCGACGGCGTAAAAGATATGAATCTGTTATTAAAAAAATACCGGAAATAAAAGCTCTGGATGATTCTATTTCCACCTTAAGCGTACAGCAGGGGCGCAGGCTTCTGGAGGGAGACGACCTTGCCTTAAGCAGCCTGAAGGAAAAGCTTCACGAGCTTTCACAAAAAAAAGCAG